>JAICMI010000062.1 GCA_025929315.1 Frankiaceae bacterium | reverse complement strand
CGATGTCGCCGTCGTTGAACCCCTTGATGGTGCCTTCGATCGCGGCGAGGAAGTCATCGGCGCTGCCAATGTCGTTGACCGCGACCTGCGCGGGACCTTTGGCGTTGGGATCGGCTACTGCGGTTGTGGTGCTCGTCATCTAGTCGGGACTCTTCTCGGTACGGACACTTGTCGTACGGACGCGCAGGGGCCCGTTTCGTCAGTGGCCGAGGAGTGGTGATCGACTACCTACGAGCGCAAGCCTGCTCCATTCCGAGGCACGGCAGACCCACAGCGCTACGCAAAGTCTAGGAAAGGCGGCCATGGCGGTCAACGAGCCGGTCACCCGGCGTGACACGGACGCCACCGAGTCCGGCCGCGCCGCGCGGGCCTGGTGGGACGGCTACGCCGCCGACTACCAGGTCGAACACGGCGATTTTCTCGGCGACGCGGACTTCGTCTGGGGCCCGGAGGGGCTCCGTGAGCGCGAGGCTCGTCTCCTCGGAGAGGTGGCCGATCGGGACGTTCTGGAGGTCGGTTGTGGGGCGGCCCAGTGCAGCCGCTGGCTGGTCGGCCAGGGCGCTCGGGCCGTGGCCTTCGACCTTTCCCGGGGCCAGCTCCTGGAGGGCCGGCGCATCAATGAGGCGACCGGGGTCAGCGTGCCGCTGGTGCAGGCCGACGCGGAGCGGCTGCCGTTCGGTGACGAGTCCTTCGACCTGGTCTGCTCGGCCTACGGGGCGGTGCCGTTCGTGTCCGACTCTGCGAGCGTGATGTCGGAGGTGGCTCGGGTGCTCAGGCCCGGAGGTCGCTGGGTGTTCTCGACCACTCATCCGTTCCGATGGTGCTTCCGCGACGACCCCGGCCCGAACGGGCTCGTCGTCGAGTCGTCGTACTTCGACCGGCGCGCATACGTCGAACAGGACGGCCGCGGTCGAGCGACGTACGTCGAGCATCACCGCACCGTCGGTGACCGGGTGCGCGAGATCGTCGGCGCCGGACTGGTCCTCAACGACATCGTCGAACCGGAATGGCCGGATGGTCACGACCAGGCCTGGGAGCAGTGGAGCCCGCTGCGCGGCCGGCTCATGCCCGGCACGGTCATCTTCGTCACCCGCAAGCCGGACCGGCTGTCGGACTAATCAAGCGACGAGAGCCAGCCGCGGGCGTCGGACGGCATCCGCAGACGGATCACGTCGACGTGCGCGTTGTCCGGGCGGGCCGTCCAATCTTCGTAGTGCGCACGCTTGCGCCCGTGATGGCGCCAGCTCCACCGCACCGGATGATCCGGATCCACGAAAATGTTGCGCAGTGACTCGCGGTTGCCGTTCCACAGCTCTCTACGCATGGCGCCACGGATGATCGAGCGCCGCAGCACCCGCCACTCCGTCAGCCATCGCGGGTAGTCCAGCCAGACAAACGTGTCGATCCGCGACCACACAACTGCTCGTGCAACCCCGTAGTCGTGGTCGATGACCCACCGCTCACCCGAGACGACCGCGGTGACGTCGTCGACGAACTCCGGTCGTTCGGTCCAGCCGGCACCGTGAAAGAGCGCATCGACTTCCACATAGCGCAGGTCGAGCATGGCCGCTAGTTGCTGCGCCATCGTCGACTTGCCGGCTCCGCTGCTCCCGCCGACGAGGATGCGTTGCACTAGCGGGTCCGGGGCTCGGGAGGACGCCTGCGTTCGTCGAGTAGCCGCTGCACGACTTCCGGATCCAGGCCGGCACCGAAGCTGGTCGTGAGAGCCTGCCGATCTCGTCTTCGACGGCGCAGTCGCAACCGCACCATGCCAAGGACGAGTACGACGGCCGCGCCAAAGAACCAGATGACGAGGAACACGAAATCGGTCCAGCGGTCGATGGCGCTCTCGATGAACGCCTTCTCCGGATCCTCCGGGTGTGACCGCGACAGCCACACGGTTGTCGGGCGATGACGGTGGTCGCTGGCGCTGACGTCTGTGTTGTCGATCGAGTAGGACTCCCCCTTGTAGGAGTACGTCGTCACGCCCTCGTAGGTGTCACCCTTCACTCCGATGCCGTCCCATTGCACGAACGAAGCGGACTGCAGCTGGACGAGCAACACAAGAATGCCGAAACCGAACAGCGCCGCCGCGCCCGCGAAGAACGGCTTCATACCGTCCACGAAGTCTTGCTGGCTAGTGCGCGGCATCAGCCCAGCTGTGACCTGCGCCGACCGAAACGTCGAGTGGAACGTCGAGCTTGTAGGCGGAGCCCATCTCGCGTCGGACGAGCTCTTCTACGGCTTCGGCCTCCCCGGGCGCGATCTCGAGCACCAGCTCGTCGTGCACCTGCAGCAGGAGTCGCGACGTCATCCCGCCGTCGCTGAGTCCGCGCTGTACGCCGAGCATCGCGACCTTGATGATGTCGGCGGCGCTGCCCTGGATCGGAGCGTTGAGCGCCATGCGCTCGGCCATCTGCCGCCGCTGACCGTTGTCGCTGGTGAGGTCGGGCAGGTAGCGACGACGACCAAGGATTGTCTCGGTGTAACCGTCCATCCGCGCTTGCGCAACGACGCCGGTGAGGTAGTCGCGCACACCGCCGAAGCGGTCGAAGTAGGTGTCCATCTGTTCACGCGCTTCTTCGGGCGTGATGCCGAGCTGCTGTGACAGGCCGTAGGCGGACAGTCCGTAGGCGAGGCCGTAGGACATCGCCTTGATCCGACGGCGCATCTCGGGCTGAACGTCTTCGATGGGCACGGAGAACGCCTTGGACGCGACGAACGTGTGCAGGTCCTCGCCGGACATGAACGCCTCGATCAGCGCTTGGTCACCGGACAGGTGCGCCATGATCCGCATCTCGATCTGCGAGTAGTCCACCGTCATCAACGACTCGAAGCCGGCACCCACGATGAAGGCCTTGCGGATCTCGCGCCCCTCTTCGGTGCGGATCGGGATGTTCTGCAGGTTGGGATCCTGGCTCGACAACCTGCCGGTTGCCGCGATCAGCTGGTTGAACGTCGTGTGAATGCGACCGGCGTCGTCGACCATCGGGATCAGCGAGTCGACGACCGTTTTGAGTCGCGACACGTCCCGGTGCCGGAGCAGATGCGCGATCAGCGGGTGATCCGTCTGGGCCGACAGCCAGGTGAGCGCATCGGCATCAGTGGTGTAGCCGGTCTTGATCTTCTTGGTCTTGGGCAGCTTGAGCTCGTCGAAGAGAATCTGCTGCAGCTGCTTGGGCGATCCCAGGTTGAACTCGCGACCGACGCAGGAGTAGGCCTCGTCGGCGACGCGCTTCACCTCACCGCCGAAGCGCGCCTCGAGCTCTGCCAGCCAGTCGACATCTGCCGCGATGCCGGTGCGCTCCATCTGGGCGAGAAGCACGGTGAGCGGCAGCTCGACCTCGCGCAGCAGTCTCGAGCCGCCGCGGCGCTCGAGGTCGGCTTCGAGCGCGTCGGCGAGATCGACGATCGCGCGGGCGCGCACCATCTCGACCTGCGCCAGGTCTTCCTCAGCCGAGCCATCGAGCGACAGCTGACCGTCGGCACCGGCGCTCTCGGCGCGAAGTTCGCGGCGCAGATAACGCAGCGCGAGGTCGCCGAGGTCGAACGAGCGTTGCCCGGGCAACGCGAGGTAAGCAGCGAGAGCCGTGTCATTGGTGACGCCCTCGAGAGACCAGCCGCGCTCGGCAAACGCGAGCATCGGTCCTTTGACGTCGTGCAGCGCCTTGGGCTGGGCCGCATCCGCGAACCACTCGACCAACGCCTTCTCGTCGTCCTCGGTCACCTGCTCGGGGTCGATGTAGGCGGCGGTCCCGTCGGCGGCGGCGAGCGCGATGCCGGTGACGACGCCGGTGCCCCGGCCCCACGTCCCGGCTATCGATACGCCGACGCGTCCTTCGCCGCGCGCATGTTCGTGCAGCCAGCCGTGCAGGTCTCCGGGGGCGAGAATGGTGCCGTCGACCTCGAACCCCTCGTCGGCTTCGGGCTCCGCCGCCTGCAGTGTCTGGTAGAGCCGTTCGCGCAGGACGCGGAACTGCAAGGTGTCGAAGAGCTTGTGCACCTCTTCGCGGTCCCACTGGCCAAGGTGCAGGTCATGCGGACCGACCGATAGCGGCACGTCACGGCGCAGCTCGGTGAGCTGTCGGTTCAGCACCACTCCCGACAGGTGCTCGCGCAGGGCGTCGCCGGCTTTGCCCTTGACCTCGTCGACGCGATCGACGAGCGCGTCGAGCGAACCGAACTCGCGGATCCACTTGGCAGCCGTCTTCTCGCCCACGCCTGGGATGGACGGCAAGTTGTCGGACGGGTCACCCCGCACCGCCGCGAAGTCGGGATACTGCGCCGGGGTCAGCTGATATTTCTCCTCCACGGCAGCGGGACTGAACCGGCTCATGTCGCTGATGCCACGACGAGTCATGAGGACGGTGACCTTGTCGTTGACGAGCTGTAGGGCGTCACGGTCGCCGGTGACGATGAGGACGTCCATGCTCTCGGCCTCGGCCTGGGATGCCAGGGTGGCGATGACGTCGTCCGCTTCGTAGCCCGCTGCCTCGACCGTCGGGATCGCCAGTGCCTCGAGCACTTCCTTGATCAGGCTGACCTGCCCGCGGAAGTCAGTCGGTGTTTCGGACCGGCCGGCCTTGTACTCGGCGTACATCTCGGAACGGAATGTCTGCCGGCCGACGTCGAAGGCGACGGCGACGTGAGTCGGTGCCTCGTCCCGCAGGATGTTGATCAACATCGACGTGAATCCGTAGACCGCGTTGGTCGGCTGGCCCGTCGTGGTCGCGAAGTTTTCAACCGGCAGCGCGAAGAACGCGCGGTAGGCAAGCGAGTGGCCGTCCAGCAGGAGCAGCCGGTCGGTGTCGGGAGTAGCGGAAGTCGACACGAAGCGATCCTAGGAGGCCGCTCTGACATCCCTCCGTCAGTCGGTGCGCTCCGCCTGCCGCGCCTTGGCGCGCTGAGCCGGCACCGGCCGCCGCAGACGGGTACGACGCCGTACCAAGTCGTCAACCCGGCCGAGCGCCGCCTCGGCCGCCGCAGTCGTGGGCATCGACGAGCCGGCGGGGCGACCGCCGAGCCGGCGGCGCAGCACCGTGACGGGGGCGACCCGGTGAACCATGACCGGCGCGAACCCGAGCCGGGCGTAGAACCTGCTCACATCCCGCAGGGACGGGTAGACGCCGGCGGCGACATGTTCGATCTGACGCTCGTCCCCGAAGTCAGCGGCAGCGGCGAGCAACGCGTGCCCGACCCCGCGTCGACGTTTGCCCGCCGAGACCACGACGTGGCTCACCTGCACCACGCGGTGCAGTGACAACGGATCCGGTCGCATCTCCCGTAGCACGGCCATGCCCGCCACCTGGTCGTCGGCCACGGCGACGATGACGCGGCAGTCATCGCTGCTGATCGCCTCGGCCAGCCGGGCGCTGACATCGGGGACGGACATGGGGTTGACCGCGCGTTCGGCGCGGGCGCCCACGTGCTTGAGCTCTCCCCAAAGCCCTACCAGCAACGGAACGTCGGCCATGGTCGCCGGTCGGGTCGACACCGGGGTTCGTGGCACGTGACGCTCCTCGTTACCGCGGCGTGCTGGGGTCCCTCGTGGGGCGTCGCGGCCTTGTGATGATGCACGGTAGACCTGTGGCTCGTGCGCCATCCGAGCAGGTTCACCCGGGCATGTTGTCCAACGTTGACCCATATGCCCGACGGTCCTAGCGTTTCAACCGAGGGGCCCGACGCCAAGTAGACAACGTCCCGGCACGGGGAAGACCAGGACGGACCCAACAGCGTCGGGCCCCGCCAACGTCTCTCGCTTCGGGCTTACGCCGCGCCTTCGCCGAGATAGGCCTCGCGGATGCGGTCGTCGGCAAGCAGCTTCGATGCGTCGTCGCTCATGACGACCTCGCCGGTCTCCAGTACGTAGCCGCGGGTCGCCAGCCGCAGTGCCTGCGCAGCGTTCTGTTCGACGAGCAGCACGGTGGTGCCCTGCTGGTTGATCTCACGAATGATGTCGAAGATCCGCGTCACGATCATCGGCGCGAGGCCCATCGACGGTTCGTCGAGCAGCAGCAGTCGCGGTCGACCCATCAAGGCGCGTCCGATGGCGAGCATCTGCTGCTCACCGCCGGAGAGCGTGCCGCCGTCCTGGCCCTGGCGCTCGAGCAGCACCGGGAACAGCTCGAAGACGCGATCCGCGTCCGCCTCGGTGTCATCGCCGCGGTGGTAGGCGCCCATCATGAGGTTCTCCCGCACCGACATGCGCGGGAAGATCCGACGTCCCTCCGGCACATGTCCGATGCCGAGGCGGACCATCATGTGCGCCGGCACCGTGTCGATACGTTGCCCGTCGAACGAGATCGTGCCGGCCCTGGGTCGCAACAACCCGGATATCGTCCGCAGCGTTGTCGTCTTGCCCGCACCGTTGGCGCCCAGCAGTGTGACGATCTCGCCTTCGTCGACGTCGAAGCTGACACCGCGCAACGCCTCGATGCCGCCATAGGCGACCCGGACGTCCTCAACGTGGAGCAGCATCGCCGTCACCTCCGTCGGCCGGCGTCCCGAGATAGGCCTCGACGACCGCCGGGTCACCCTGCACCTCGGCCGGCGTGCCGCTCGCAATGACCCGGCCGAAGTTGAGCACCACCACGTTCATCGCGACCGACATCACCAGCCGCATGTCGTGCTCGATGAGTAGGACCGTGACGCCCAGCTCCTTGTTGATGCGGTTGATCAGCGATTCGAGGTCGCGCTTCTCAGCCGGGTTGGTGCCGGCGGCCGGCTCGTCGAGCAACAAGACTTCCGGGTCGGTGGCGAGCGCCCGAGCGATCTCGAGCCGGCGCTGCTCGCCGTAGGCCAGCGCACTGGCAATGATGTTGGAGCGGTGCTGGACCCCGACGAACGCCAGGAGGTCGTGCGCGTGTTCGTCGCTGACGCGCTCGGCCCGCCGGACCCACGGCATGCCGAGCATCGCACCGATCGGTCCGGTGCGCTGACGGATCTCGGCACCGATCTTGACGTTCTCGAACGCCGTCAGCGCGGCGAACAGCCTGATGTTCTGGAACGTGCGGGCGACACCGAGCCGGCAGATCTGGTGCGGTTTCCGATCGAGGAGCGAAACCTCACGGCCGCCCCGCGAGCGGTAGAGGACATTGCCCTCCTGTGGCCGGTAGACCCCGGTGAGGCAGTTGAACAAGGAGGTCTTGCCGGCGCCGTTGGGTCCGATGACGGCAAGCACCTCACCGCGCCGCAGCGAGAGGCCGGCATCGGCGAGGCTGGTGACGCCGCCGAACCGCAGCGTCACGTTGCTGACCTCGATGCAGACATCCCGGTCGACGGCCGGCTGCTTCTCGGCGGCCACCGTCATGATGTGAGCCCCGATCCCGGCGTCGGCCCGAGCGCGTCGGCGCCTTCCAGGCCGGCTTCGGCGAACCGGATCTCCCGTGCCCGGCGGCGGGAGGGCAGCAGCCCCTGCGGGCGGAAGATCATCATGATGATGATGAGCATGCCGAAGTAGATGAACCGGTTCTGCGGATTGACGTGAGTACGCAGCAGCTCGGGAAGCCACGTGAGGACCGCAGCTCCGAGAGCGACCCCGGCGATCGACCCCATGCCGCCGAAGATGACCAGGACGAGCACGAGGATCGAGTATTGCAACGTGAACGCGTCCGGGGTGATGGATCCGACCTTGCTGGCGAACAGGACCCCGGCGAGGCCGGACGTCGAGGCGCCGATGGCAAAGGCCATCAACTTGTATTTGAGTGTCGCGACGCCGGTCGCCGCCGCCGCCACCTCGTCCTCGCGAATCGCCGTCCAGGCCCGGCCCACCCGGGAGTTTTCCAACCGGCTGAACAGGAACATGACGACGACGATGAAGCCGAGGGAGACGTAGTAATAGGGCAGCGACGGCAGACCCCAGTCGTAGTTGATGTCGAGCAGGTGGATCGAGAAGTGGGGAATGTTGAACACACCCGCCGATCCCGTCGTGATGCCCTGCTGGTTCTTGGCGAACTCGTAGACGATCTCCCCGAAACCGAGCGTGACGATGGCCAGGTAGTCACCACGAAGCCGCAGCGTCGGAAAACCGAGGATCACGCCGGAGATCAACGCGAGCCCGATGGCCAGGGGGATGACGAGGAACGGGTTGAGCGTGAACGGCGCGTGGATCGGGAGCCGTCCGGTGAAGTAGGCGGTCGCATAGGCACCGATCGCGAAGAAGGCGATGTAACCGAGGTCGAGCAGTCCCGCGAAGCCGATGACGACATTGAGGCCGATGGCCAGCAGTACGTAGATGGCGATCTCGTTGGCCGCCACGACGCGCCAGAACTCCGATATGTGCATCGGGTAGACGATCGCGACGACGAGAAGAAGCCCGTAGGAGACCAGCCGGACGACCGGGGACTGCCAACGTCGCTGGCTGCCCGACACCACGGTCGTGACCAACGGGCGGACGCGGTAGAGCTGTCGACCGCCGAGCTCGACTGCCGCCCAGACGACCAGCCCGCCCACGATGAACGGGATCACTCTCGGTGCCAACAGGCCGTGCCGCAGTCCGTTGCTGTAGTGCCCTTCGGACCCGCCGGGTCCGGTGACGAGCGCCACGACGATGCCGGCGAACACGTAGGCACCGATCCGGCGTACCCGCGCGTGGTTCCACCACCGGGCTCTCCTCGCGACAGCCGAGAGGGTGGTCATGCCGCCCGTCCCAGCCGCTCGCCCAGGATGCCCGTCGGGCGGAACATGAGGACCACGACGAGGACGCTGAAGGCGATCGTGTTCTGCCACGAGCTGCTCACGCAGGACACCCCGAGGCTTTCGACGATCCCGAGCAGGAACCCGCCGACCACAGCCCCGCGAACGTTGCCGATGCCGCCGAGAACGGCTGCGGTGAAGGCCTTCAGCCCCGGGATGAAGCCCATGTTGAACGAGACGTTGATGGCCATGCCGTAGAGGAAGCCGCCGGCGCCTCCGAGCAGACCACCCAGCACGAAGGTGGTGACGATCACGCGGTCGATGTCGACGCCGAGCAGACTAGCCGTCTCCGCGTCCTGGGCGACCGCCCGGATGCCTCGGCCGAGCCGGGTGCGGGTGATGACGCGGTCCAGGGCGACCAGCATGGTGAGCGCGACCACGACGATGATGACGTAGGTGTTCAGGACCGGCGCACCGAACAGGTGGAACCACGGGTGCTCGTCGTAGATCTGCGGGACGGAGATCGGGTTGGTGCCGAACTCCTTGCCGGCGAGGTTGTAGAGGAAGAACGACGCGCCGATCGCGCTGATGAGAAACGCCAGCGGCGGGGCGTTCCTCCGTCTCAGCGGACGGTAGGCGACGCGTTCGAGCACGAACGCCGCGACGGCACCGAAGAAGGCCCCGGCGATGGTGCCGAGGGCGATCAGTCCCGCACTCGACAACCCCGAGGACGGCGGGCCCCCGACGACCGCGTCGACCACGAACAGTCCGCCGAAAGCGCCGGACATGAAGACTTCACTGTGCGCAAAGTTGATGAGATGCAGCACGCCGTAGACCAGGGTGTAGCCGAGCGCCACGAGCGCGTAGATGCTGCCGTTCTCGATACCGCTGACAAGAAGCGCCCAGAAGCTTTGGGTGAAGCACACGCCGACTCCTCCGTCATGCCTCGGCACACGGTAGGGGCCGGGCGCCCGGCGCCCGGCCCCTACCGGTTTGTCAGCCTCCGATCAGCTGGTCGATCGGTCCCAAGTAGCTGATGGTGCCGTTCTTCACCTTGTACAGGTAAACCGTCGTGCTGCTCAGCTCACCGTTGGACTGGAACTTCACCTGCTTCGTGATGCCCTGGTAGTCGATCGACTTCAAGGCGGTGACCACCGCGGACCGGGTGATGGTGCCGGAGACGGCCTTCATCGCCGCGATGATCGTGTTGGCGGCGTCGAATGCCTCGGCCGAGTAGGTGCCGGCGTCCTGGTTGAACGCCGCCTTGTAGTCGGTCACGAAGTTGGACGCTGCCTGGCTGGACTGCGGGTCGCTGCACGGACAGGTGAGCAACGCGCCCTCAGCGGCACTGCTGCCGGCGAGCTTGACGAAGTTCGGGTCCTTGGTGCCGTCATCGGACATGAACGTGCCCTTGAAACCAGCGGCCTTCAGCGACTTGGCGAACGGCCCGGCGTCTGCGTAGTAACCGCTGTAGTAGACCAGGTCGGCGCCGGAGGATGCGATCTTGCTCGCCTCCGTCGCGTACTGCTTCGTACCGGCCGGGACGCTGTCCTTGGTGACGCTGACGTTGTCCTTGGTGAGGTTGGACTCGAGCTCCTTGGCGAGCCCCTGGCCGTAGGCCGACCCGTCGTTGACCGAGTAGACCTTGGTCGCCTTCAGCACCTTGGCGATGTAGTCGGCTGCACCTGCGCCCTGCGAACTGTCGGTGGCGACCGTCCGGAAGAAGGTGGTGAAGTGGTTGCTGGGGTCGGTCAGCGTCGGCAACGTGGCCGAGGCGGTCACGGAGGCGAGGTTTGCCTCGGTGAAGTACTGCTCGCTGGCCTGGGTGGCGCCGGAGAACGCCGGACCGACGATGGCGATCACGTTGCTGTCGCCGACCTCGCTCTGCGCGGCAGCGGGCGCCTTTGTCGGGTCGCCCTGGTCGTCGACGCCCTTGTAGGCGAGCTTGAAGGACAGGTCGCCCTTCGCGTTGGCCTGGTCGATGGCCAGCTTGGCGCCATCGCAGATGTTGATGCCCAAGGCGGCGTTGTCGCCGGTCAGCGGTCCTTGGCAAGCGATCGTGAACGTCTTACCGCCGGAGCTGGTGGTGCCGCCTCCTCCGCCGCTGCTGCTGCCTCCGCAGCCGGCGAGAAGGACAGCGCCCACAGCAAGGGGGACGGCGGCACGAACCACATGTTTCGTGTCCACTCGAGGTCCTCTCTGCTCCCACCGTCGACTCCGAAGCCGAGCAGCAGAGCGATCTACGTAAACGGGCGAGGGAAACCTAGCGCCTTTCCGGCGGGTTGAGGAACAGAAGTTGCCGTGTCGTGACCCGCAACCGGTCACAAATGGTCAGGCTGGTGGGCTTTCCCTGCCTGCCAGGACCCCTTCGGCGACTGCGCGCATGGACGTACGCCGGTCCATCGAGGTCTTCTGGATCCAGCGAAATGCGTCGGGCTCCGACATGCCCTGGTCGGTCTGAAGCTTGCCTTTGGCTCGATCGACGAGCTTGCGCGTCTCGAGGCGGTCGGTGAGATCCGTGACTTCGTGCTCCAGGGCAGTGAGCTGGGCATGGCGAACGACCGCGACCTCGATCGTCGGAAGCAGGTCGCTCTTGGCGAAGGGCTTCACCAGGTAGGCCATGGCGCCGGCGTCGACCGCTCGCTCCACGAGCTCGCGCTGTGAGAACGCGGTCAGCATGACCACCGGAGCGATACGAGAGGCGACGATGCGCTCGGCCGCGGAGATGCCGTCGAGGACCGGCATCTTGACGTCGAGGATGACGAGGTCGGGCTTCAGCTCCTCGGCGAGCTTGACGGCTTCCTCACCGTTGCTCGCCTCGCCGACGACGTCGTAGCCCTCTTCCTCGAGCATCTCCTTGAGGTCGAGGCGGATGAGCGCCTCATCCTCTGCGACGAGGACGCGCCGTTGCGTCGTCACGCCGCAGAAGCCTAGCGACTCCGTAGAATCGAACCTCGAGCCCCGGTACTCCAACTGGTAGCAGAGGACGTGCTCAAACCACGTACAGTGTCGGTTCGAATCCGACCCGGGGCACAGGCTCGTCAAATTGTCGTACGCCGTCGCGACACTGGCCTATGCACGTTGTCGCGGTTCGTCAGATGGCGCTCGACCTGCTGGACGTCGGACTCAGCCGACGCGAGGTGTGCCGCATTCTCGACGTCGGTTACGCCAGCACTTACCGATGGCAAGTCCGACTCGAACCGCTCCCGAACGGTTCAGCGATCGATTGCTTCCGCTGCACGGGCCTACCGCTTCCCGATGCACGTGCCTATCTGTACCTACTCGGGCAGTACCTGGGAGATGGGCACATCAGGAAAAGCGGCCGTACGCATTGCCTGAGCATCACCTGCTGCACCGACTATCCCGACATCATTCGGGAAGTCGAGGAGGCCATTCCACGGGTACTCGACGCGTCCGTTTTTCATCGTGGTCGCGAAGGCGTGGGCTGCATCAATGTCGAGGCCAACACCATCCATTGGAAATGCGTCTTCCCGCAGCACGGACCGGGGATGAAGCACACTCGCTCGATCGTTCTCGAGCCCTGGCAGCAGGGCCTTGTCAGCCAGGATCCGCGGCCTCTCATCCGTGGGCTCATTCACTCCGATGGATACCGCGGACTGAACTGGACCGAGCGCAAGGTCGGCGGGACGGTCAAGCGCTACACCTATCCGCGCTACCAGTTCAGCAACGAGTCGGCGGACATCAAGCGCATCTTCACCGATGCGCTCGACCAGCTCGGCATCGCCTGGCGGGTGATGAACCGCAGGACCATCTCGGTCGCCAGGCGTGAGGCAGTCGCGGCACTCGACGAGTTCGTCGGGCCCAAGTCCTGAGTCTCAGGCGATCGGGCGATCCGTCGGCTGGACCGGCATCGGCAGCTGGGTGTCCCCCATCAGATGCCGGTCCACCGCGGCCGCACACGCGCGACCCTCGGCGATCGCCCAGACGATCAGCGACTGCCCACGACCCATGTCGCCGCAGACGAAAACTCCCGGCACCGACGTCGCCCACTCGCCGTCGCGCGCGACGTTGCCGCGCTGGTCCAGGTCGACGCCGAGGCCGTCCAGCAGCGGGCCTTTTTCCGGGCCGGTGAACCCCATTGCCAGCAGGACGAGCTGAGCCGGGACCTCGCGTTCGGTGCCCTCGATCGGCTGGAACTTCTCGTCGACCTCGGTCAGCACAAGAGCGCGCACGTTGCCGTCGTCGTCGCCGAGGAACTTCTGGGTGCCGACCGCGTAGACCCGGTCGCCGCCTTCTTCGTGAGCACTCGTGACGCGGAAGGTCATGGGATAGGTCGGCCAGGGCATCGCGTCATTGCGCTGCTCCGGCGGCCGGGCGAGGATCTCGAGCTGGGTGACCGACCGAGCCCCCTGCCGGTGCGCCGTACCGAGGCAGTCGGCACCTGTGTCGCCGCCGCCGATGATGACGACGTCCTTGCCGGCAGCCGTGATCGGCGGCTGCCCGTCCTCCCCGGCGACCGGGTCGCCTTCCTGCAAGCGGTTGGCCCACGGCAAGTAGTCCATGGCGAAGTGCACACCGTTGAACTCGCGTCCCGGCACCGGCAGGTCGCGCGACGCGGTTGAGCCGCCCGCGAGCACGATGGCGTCGTAGCGCTTGCGCAGCTGATCGGCAGTGATGTCAGTGCCGACGTCGCAGCCGGGACGGAACTTGGTGCCTTCCTCGCGCATCTGCTGAATGCGCAGGTCGAGGTGGCGCTTCTCCATCTTGAACTCAGGAATGCCGTACCGAAGCAAGCCGCCGACGCGGTCAGCACGTTCGAACACCACGACCGTGTGACCGACCCGTGTCAGCTGCTGCGCCGCAGCGAGTCCAGCCGGACCCGACCCGACCACGGCAATCGTCTTGCCGGACAACCGCTCCGGCACCTGGGGTGTGATCCACCCCTCGTCCCAAGCGCGGTCGACGATCTCGACCTCGACCTGCTTGATGGTGACCGGGTCCTGGTTGATGCCGAGCACGCACGCCGACTCGCACGGCGCCGGACAGAGCCGCCCGGTGAACTCCGGGAAGTTGTTGGTCGCGTGCAGGCGCTCCATCGCCTCGCGCCAGTCATCGCGCCAGACGAGGTCGTTCCACTCCGGGATGAGGTTGCCCAGGGGACAACCCTGGTGGCAGAACGGGATGCCGCAGTCCATGCAGCGTCCGGCTTGCTTCTGCAACCGCTCGTGCGCGAAGTCCTCATAGACCTCACGCCAGTCCATGATGCGGACGTCGACGGGGCGACGGGGCGGCGTCTCGCGCGGAGTCGTCAGGAAGCCACGAGGATCAGCCATGAGCCGCCGCCATGATCGCCTCGTCGACGTTGCTGCCGTCAGCTTCGGCCGCACGTGCGGCCTCGATGACCCGCTTGTAGTCGCGCGGCATGATCTTGCTGAAACGCGTGACCGTGTTCTCCCAGTCAGCCAGCAACGTCGAGGCGACCGACGACGCGGTCTCAGCCGCGTGCCGGGTCAGGACATCGCGCAAGAACTCGACGTCGTCGTCCTCGAGCGGGTCGAGGTCGACCATCTCGCGGTTGAGCCGTTGCTCTGCCAGGTCGAGCACGAACGTCACTCCGCCGCTCATCCCCGCTGCGACGTTGCGTCCCGTCGGGCCGATGATGACGACGCGACCGCCCGTCATGTATTCGCACGCGTGGTCGCCGACACCCTCCACGACAGCCGTCGCGCCCGAGTTGCGCACGCAGAACCGCTCCCCCACGACACCGCGGATGAACGTTTCCCCGTCGGTGGCGCCGTAAAGGATGACGTTGCCGGCGATGATGTTTTCCTCAGCGGCGAACGGAGCCTGCGCGGCCGGCCGCAGCACGAGACGGCCGCCCGACAACCCCTTGCCGAGATAGTCGTTGGCGTCGCCATGGAGTCGCAACGTGATGCCACGCGGTACGAAGGCACCGAAGGACTGTCCCGCCGAGCCCGTGAACGTCACGTCGATCGTGTTGTCTGGCAACCCCTCGTCGCCCCAGCGCTTGGTCACCTCATGACCGAGCATCGTGCCGACCGTGCGGTTGACGTTGCGGATGGGCAGCTCGAGCTTGACGGGCGTCATGCTCGACAGCGCGCCCTCGCTCAGCTGGATCAGAGTGTTGTCCAGCGCCTTGTCGAGCCCGTGGTCCTGGCTGGTCGTGCAGTGCCGCGATCCACTGACGTCCGGCACGTGCAGGATCGGCGCCAGGTCCAGACCACTGGCCTTCCAGTGCGCAACGGCATCTGTGGTGTCGAGCAGCTCGGCGTGACCCACCGCTTCGGCGATGGATCGGAAGCCCAGAGCCGCAAGGTGCTCGCGCACCTCTTCGGCGATGAACTCGAAGAAGTTGACGACGAACTCCGGCTTGCCGGTGAACCGCTCGCGGAGCTTCGGGTTCTGGGTGGCGACACCGACCGGGCAGGTGTCGAGGTGGCAGACGCGCATCATGATGCAGCCACTGACGACGAGCGGAGCGGTGGCGAAGCCGAACTCTTCGGCGCCGAGAAGCGCACCGATGACGACGTCGCGTCCGGTCTTCATCTGACCATCGACCTGTACGACGATGCGATCGCGCAGTCCGTTCAGCAGCAGCGTCTGCTGTGTCTCGGCGAGTCCCAGTTCCCACGGCGCACCAGCGTGCTTGAGCGACGTAAGCGGTGCAGCACCCGTGCCGCCGTCGTGGCCGGAGATCAGCACGACATCTGCGTGCGCCTTGCTCACGCCGGCGGCGACCGTGCCGACACCGACCTCGGCGACGAGCTTGACGTGAACGCGTGCTGACGGGTTGGCGTTCTTGAGGTCGTGGATGAGCTGCTTGAGGTCTTCGATCGAGTAGATGTCGTGGTGCGGCGGCGGCGAGATCAGGCCGACGCCCGGCGTGGAGTGCCGCGTCTTGGCCACCCACGGGTACACCTTGTGGCCGGGCAGCTGGCCGCCCTCACCGGGCTTGGCGCCCTGCGCCATCT
>JAICMI010000003.1 GCA_025929315.1 Frankiaceae bacterium | reverse complement strand
TCGAGGTCGCTCGTGACGACGATGCGCGTCTTCGTCGCGCCGAGCTCGTCGAGCAGCTGGCGGGCGCGATGCGCAAGCGGCAGCAGGTCGCCCGAGTCGAGCCGGATCGCGCCGAGCTCCGGGCCGGCGGCTCCGACCGCTCGCCGGATCCCCTGCTCGACGTCGTAGGTGTCGACGAGCAGCGTCGTGTCACGGCCGAGTGCGTCGACCTGACTCGCGAACGCCGTTTCCTCGTCGTGGTGCACCAGGGTGAAGGCATGAGCGGCAGTGCCCGTTGTCGGCACGCCCCACTTCTTGCCGGCGGCGAGGTTGGAGCTGGCCGTGAAGCCGGCGATGTACGCAGCGCGCGCGCTCGCGACAGCAGCCCACTCGTGCGTGCGCCTGGAGCCCATCTCGATGCACGGCCGGTCGCCCGCTGCGCACACCATGCGTGCAGCAGCTGTCGAGATCGCGCTGTCGTGGTTGAGCACCGACAGGACCAGCGTCTCGAGCACGACGCACTCGGCGAAGCTGCCTTCGACCACGAGCACCGGTGAGCCGGGGAAGTAGGCCTCACCCTCCGCGTAGCCGTCGATCGACCCGGTGAACCGGTACGTCGACAGCCACTCACACGTCGCGCGGTCGATCACTCCTGTCGCCGCGAGGAACTCCAGCGACTCGGCGTCGTACCGGAACTGCGGCAGGTCCTCGACGAGACGGCCGAGCCCCGCGACGACGCCGTAGCGCCGTCGGCCGGGCAGTGACCTGGCGAAGACCTCGAAGACACAACGTCGCTCCGCCGCGCCGCTCTGCAGGGCGGCCTGCACCATCGTCAGCTCGTAGTGATCCGTGAGCAGAGCCGTGCTCGTCACCGACAGCCAGCTTCCTGTTCTGCGGCGTCGTGCGGACGCCCCTCCGGACCTGGTGCCGTTCGGCCTTCGGCCGAAGTCACACGGTCCTTCCGGGGCGGCACACGACGCTCCATGCCGTCAATGCTGGCCTTCCGCGCCCGAGCACGGCCGCTGCGGGTCACTCCTCGGGCTTCCCCTTTTCTCATCACCATGAGGATGACGCCGAGGGTGATGAGCACTGTGGCGAGAACGGTGCGGGCGGTGAAGGGTTCGTCGACGAACACGATGCCGAGCAGGATCGCGACCAACGGGTTGACGTAGGCGTAGGTCGTCACCAACGAGAGAGCGGCGTTCTTCAGCAGCCAGATGTAGGCGGTGTAGGCGAGCAGCGAGCCGAAGACGGCGAGGTAGCCGAGCGCAAGCCAGGCACTCGTCGACGTCCGGCCCAGATGAAGGTCGTGGCCCTCGCCTACGGCAAAGCCGACGGCGAAGCAGGCGAGACCGCCGGCGAGCATCTCCATGCCGGTCATGACAAGGGGGCGGCGAACCGTCGGGGCGGTGCGCGACCAGACGGAGCCGGCGGCCCAGGACAACGACGCCGCAAGAACGATGAGCACGCCGGTGAACTGCACCCGGCCGGAGCCGGTGCCCGCGACGAGGGCGGCAACGCCGGAGAAGCCGAGCGCAAGGCCGAGAGCGTGCCGAAGCGTGATGCGTTCCTGACCGCTGACGGCGCCGAGGAGGGCCGCCCAGATCGGGACGGTCGCCACGACGAGCGCCGCGATGCCGGAGGGGATGCGTTTCTCGGCGAGGGAGACCAAACCGTTGCCGCCGAGGAGCAGTGCGACGCCGATCACTGCGCCGGCGAACCACTGGCGTGCCCCGAGCGGGTCGGGGCGGCCGTCGGCGGCCGGCCGGCGGACGGTGAACGCGAGCATCAGGGCGCCCGCCACCGTGAACCGGAAGCCGGCGTAGAGGAGAGGCGGGAAGGGCGCGCCGTGGGCGGGACGCACACCGAGGCGGATCGCGAGGTAGGTCGAGCCCCAGACGATGTAGACGACCCAGAGCGCGAGCCACACGCGGGCGTCGGCCCGGCGTTGCGGCGTCGCGATGCTGCTCTCGCCGGCCACGCTCCCACCCTAGGTGAGCGCGGGCGTGGGTCCCTCGCGGTTTTCCGCCAGGGCGTTCATGCGCGACCATGTCGGCGTGGCGACACCAACGGTCGAGGAGCTCGAGGCCCCGAGTGACGAGGACGTCGTCGAGCCGGACCGGCCATGGATCGCCATCGTGTGGAACGACCCGATCAACCTGATGAGCTACGTCACCTACGTGTTCCAGAAGCTCTTCGGTTACAGCAAGGAGAAGGCGCACAAGCTGATGCTCGACGTCCACGAGAAAGGGCGTGCGGTCGTGTCGTCGGGTACCCGCGAGCAGATGGAGATCGACGTCGCACGACTGCACGCCGCCGGTCTCTGGGCGACGTTGCAGCAGGACGACTGACGCGTGGGATCGATCAAGCGCCGCGGCGACAAGGTCGTCGTCCGTCTCGACGCGGCCGAGCGGACCGTCGTCGCCAGCTTGCTCGGGGCCGTGCGGGCGCTGCTGGCGGCTGACGACGACGGCGCCGCGGACGCTGACCCGCTGGCTGCGCTTGTCGGAATGTCGGACGGCCCGGTGGAGACGCCGCAGGACCCGATCCTGCTGCGGTTGCTGCCGGACGCGTACGGCGACACCGAGCAGTCCGCCGAGTTCCGCCGGCTCACCGACGCGGACCTGCGCGCGCGCAAGACCGAGGCCATCGATCGGGTGCTCGACGACGTCGCCACGGCCGACCGGATACAGCTGGATCTCGACGAGGGCGTCGGGATGTGGCTGCAGGCGGTCAACGACGTCCGCCTCGTGCTCGGCACGCGGTTGGACATCACCGAGGACTGGCCGGACGCGCGCGACGACCTGGCTGCGGACGACCCGCACGCTGCGCTCTACGACTTCTACGGCTGGTTCAGCGCCTTGCAGGACCGGCTGGTCGTCGCGGCGATGGACGACTGACCCGCGCTGGCGCCGTACGCTCGCTGCCGTGCTCGAACTGCGCCAGGACCTGTACGACGCCATCGTCGCCCACGCCCGTCGCGACCATCCCGACGAGGCGTGTGGCGTGATCGCCGGCCCGGCCGGCAGCGACCGGCCGGAGCGGTTCATCGCGATGGACAACGCCGAGCGGTCGCCGACGTTCTACCGGTTCGACGCAATGGAGCAGTTCCGCGTCTGGAAGGCGATGGACGAGCGCGACGAGGAGCCGGTCGTGATCTACCACTCGCACACGGCGACGGAGGCCTACCCGTCGCGCACGGACATCTCGCTGGCGAGCGAGCCGGGGGCGCACTACGTGCTGGTGTCGACCCGTGACGAGGAGACCGTCGAGCTGCGGAGCTTTCGCATCGTCGACGGCGAGGTCACCGAGGAGCCGGTCCGCGTCACCTGACGGACGTTCACGAAGGGCAACCTCCCTTGCGGGCCTCTCTGCACTCGACGACGATCGCGGACGTCCGACATGTCGCGAGCTGGGAGTTCTCATGAGCCGTCGTCTTGTACTGGCCGGGGTTGCCGTCGGCATGGCGGCCGCGAGCGTTGTCCCGGCGATGGCAAGCACCTCGTCGGTCGGAGCGACGCGCTCACCAGCCGTCAGCGGCCCGCAGTCCTCCCGGCTCATGTGCCCGCGGTTGTCACAGCAGCAGTTGAACGACGCCGAGCAGCGTGCCTGCCTGGTGATCTTCGGTCCGTGAGTGGCCGCTGGACCGCCCCGGCGGTCCGGAATGTCCCGCGCTCATCGCGGGTTGCGACAATGTGACCATGGCCATCGAAGTCCGGATCCCGACGATCCTGCGCAGCTACACCGACGGCGAGAAGGCCGTCGAGGGCAAGGGCGAGACCCTCGACGACCTGTTCGCCGACCTCGACACCCGTCACGACGGCCTGCGCGGCCGTTTGGTCTCCGACGACGGCGCGCTCAACCGGTTCGTCAACGTCTACCTGAACGACGAGGACGTCCGCTTTCTCGGCGGCATCTCGACCCCGCTCAACGACGGTGACGTGGTGACGATTCTGCCGGCAGTCGCCGGCGGCTGACGCCCCACTCCTGATGGCTCGCTTCGACTCGCTGCTCGACTCGCTCGGCCGCACCCCGCTGGTCGGGCTGCCGAACTTGTCGCCACGCTGGGAGGCCGGCGAGGGCGGCGTTCGCATCTGGGCCAAGCTCGAGGACCGCAACCCGACGGGCTCGGTCAAGGACCGGCCGGCGTTTTTCATGGTCGAGCAGGCCGAGAAGGACGGCATCCTCACCCCTGGCTGCACCGTGCTCGAGCCCACGAGCGGCAACACCGGCATCTCGCTCGCCATGGTCTGCAAGCTCAAGGGTTACCGGCTCATCTGTGTCATGCCGGAGAACACGTCGATCGAACGCCGGCAGCTGCTCGAGATGTTCGGCGCCGAGATCCGCCTCTCGCCGGCGGCCGGCGGCTCCAACCAGGCTGTCGCGACGGCCAAGGAGCTCGCGGCGGCCAACCCGGACTGGGTGATGCTCTACCAGTACGGCAACCCGGCCAACGCGCGGGCGCACTACGAGACGACGGGGCCCGAGCTCCTCGAAGACATGCCCACCATCACGCACTTCGTCGCCGGACTCGGTACGACGGGCACGCTCATGGGCGTCGGTCGCTATCTCAAGGAGAAGGTCCCGGGTGTCCGCATCGTGGCCGCCGAGCCTCGGTACGGCGAGCTCGTCTACGGCCTGCGCAACATCGACGAAGGTTTCATTCCGGAGCTTTACGACCCGAGCGTTCTCGATACCCGCTTCTCGGTGGGTCCCGAAGATGCGCTACGACGCACCCGCGAGCTGATCGAGAAGGAAGGCATCTTCGCCGGCATCTCGACGGGTGCGATCCTGCACGCAGCCTTGGGCCAGGCCAAGAAGGCGGTGGAGGCCGGCGAGCGTGCAGACATCGCACTCGTCGTGGCCGACGGGGGCTGGAAGTACCTCTCCACCGGCGCCTACACCGGCACCCTCGACGAGGCCACTGAGGCTATCGAGGGACAGCTCTGGGCGTGACCTGCGTCACAGCGGAGTGGGAACCACGGGTTCCGGCTACATTTCAATTCGTGGACGCGCCCATCGGCATCTTCGACAGCGGCGTCGGGGGGCTCACGGTCGCGCGTGCCGTCCTCGACCAGCTCCCGCACGAGCCGATCGTCTACGTCGGAGACACCGCGCACTGCCCCTATGGGCCGCGCCCGATTGCCGAAGTTCGCGGATTCGCCCTTGACGTCATGGACCACCTCGTCGAGGAGCATCAGGTCAAGCTGCTCGTCATCGCGTGCAACGCGGCGTCCAGTGCGTGCCTGCGTGATGCGCGGGAGCGCTACTCGATTCCGGTCGTCGAGGTCATCAACCCCGCCGTACGACGAGCGGTGGCGGCTACCCGTAACAACAAGGTCGGCGTGATCGGCACCGCGGCCACGATCACGAGCCGCTCCTACGACGACGCGTTCGCGGCCGCGCCGCACATCGAGCTGACCACAGTCGCGTGCCCGCGTTTCGTCGAGTTCGTCGAGAGCGGCGAGACCTTCGGCGACGAGCTGCTCGCAGCGGCGCAGGACTATCTGGCACCGATCGTCGACGCAGGCTGCGACACCCTCGTGCTGGGTTGCACGCACTACCCGCTGCTGACCGGCGTCATCTCCTACGTCGTCGGCGATCAGGTGTCGCTCGTGTCGAGCGCAGAAGAAACCGCCAAGGACGTCTACCGAGAACTCACGCGCAACGAGCTGTTCCGCAGCGAGTCACTGCCCGCGCCGCAGCACCGGTTCCTCGCCACCGGCGACCCTGAGCCGTTTGCGTCGTTGGGTCGCCGTTTTCTCGGCCCCGAGGTCGGGGACGTCGCCCGCGCCGAAGCCTCACCGCAGCTGCTCAGCACCGGCACCGACTCGTGAAGCTCACGATCGTCGGGTGCGCCGGCACCTTTCCCGGACCCGACGCCGCGTGCTCGTCGTACCTGCTCGAGCATGACGGCTTCCGGCTGCTGATCGACGCAGGCAACGGCTCAACGGGTGCGCTGCAACGGTCGTGTGGACTGCTCGACATCGACGCCGTGATGCTCAGTCATCTTCACGGCGACCACTACCTCGATCTGATCACCTACACCTACGCACGCCGCTACCACCCGGACGGATCCCCGGGTCCGGTCCCCGTACATGGTCCGAGCGACGTCGAAGCGCACATTGCCGGCGCGTTCGGTCGACCGGTGGACGACCTGCTGTCTGCGGTATACGACTTCCATCCCGTGGGCGGCCCTGGTCGGATCGGCATCGGTCCGTTCGACATCGACCTCGGCACGGTCAACCACCCCATCGAGACCTATGGCATGCGCATCACCGCCGGAGGTCGCACCCTCGCTTACAGCGCGGACAGCGGAGTCAGCGATGAGCTGGTCACGTTGGCGCGAGACGTCGACGTGTTCCTGTGCGAGGCGTCCTATCTCGAGGGTGACCCCAACCCACCGAACATTCACCTGACGGGCAAGCAGGCGGCGGAGCACGCGAGCTGGGCGGGTGTCGGGCGACTGTTGCTCACCCACCTGGTGCCGTGGGGCGACGCGAGCCGTACGCTCGCGGAGGCGGAGCAGGTCTACGACGGCAACCTTTCGATCGTCGAGGCCGGCGCCGTCTACGACATCTGAATCCACCACTTCGAGAGGTCCGCATGTCACGCCCGGACGGACGGCAGCCGGACGAGCTGCGGCCGGTAACCATCAATCGCGACTGGCTGGACCACGCCGAGGGCTCGGTGCTGGTCGAGTTCGGCCGCACCCGAGTGCTTGTCGCCGCATCGGTGACCGAGGGTGTGCCGCGCTGGCGCAAAGGCAGCGGCCTCGGCTGGGTGACGGCCGAGTACGCGATGCTGCCCCGTTCGACCCATACCCGCTCGGACCGTGAGTCGGTCAAGGGCCGGATCGGCGGCCGCACGCACGAGATCTCTCGGCTCGTCGGCCGCTCGCTGCGCGCATGCATCGACTACAAAGCTCTGGGCGAGAACACGATCGTGCTCGACTGCGACGTGTTGCAGGCCGACGGTGGCACCCGGACAGCGGCGATCACCGGTGCCTATGTCGCCCTCGCGGACGCCGTTGACTACCTTCGCGGCCGCGGTGCGCTCGCCGGAGAGCCCCTGGTTGCCTCGATCAGCGCCGTCTCCGTTGGTCTCTTCGCGGACGGCCCACGACTTGACCTTTGCTACGAAGAAGATGTCGCTGCCGAGACGGACATGAACGTCGTGTGCACGGGCGACGGTCGCTTCGTCGAAGTTCAGGGGACCGCCGAGGGTGAGCCATTCGACCGCAAGCTGCTCGATGGGCTTGTCGATCTCGCGGTCAAGGGCTGCGCAGAGCTGACTGCCGTGCAACAGCAGTCGTTGTCGACGCCGCGTCGTCCGCGCGGCGTGACCGACCCGACGGGCATGTGAGCCCGGACGCGTCGTCGCGACGCGTGGTCCTTGCCACGCGGAACGCGCACAAGGTCGACGAGCTGCGACGCATCCTCGCGCCGTCGGGCATCACGCTGATCGGACTCGACGAGTTTCCGGATGCCGGTGAGGTTGCTGAAACCGGCGCAACCTTTGCCGAGAACGCATTGCTCAAGGCCCACGCCGCTGCCGCTGCGACCGGTCTCGTGGCGATCGCGGACGACAGCGGCATCGCCGTTGATGCGTTGAACGGGATGCCAGGAGTGCTGTCGGTCTACTGGGCCGGCCGGGCGCGCGACGATGCCGCCAACCTCCAGCTCGTGCTCGAGCAGATCGAGAATGTGCCGGACGAGCGCCGCGGTGCCGCATTCGTGTGTGCCGCGGCCGCGGCGACGCCCGACGGACGTGAGGTCGTCGTCGAGGGACGTGTCGAAGGCTCCCTGCTTCGGGCGCCACGCGGTGCCGGAGGCTTCGGTTACGACCCGATCTTCGTACCGATGGGGGAGAGCCGCACGACCGCGGAGATGTCAGCGGCAGAGAAGGACGCGATCAGCCACCGTGGCGCGGCCTTCCGCTCCTTGTTGCCGCTGCTGGACGAGCTGCTGTCCACAGCTCCGTAGGAAGCGCAGAAAAACCGTCGTACCGCACTTGTTTCGTGGGCCGATGCCGAGCGAGATGCCAGAGCGCGCACTGGTCGTGGCGACCGTAGCCGCGTCCACGAACATGACCGAGTTCCTCACAAAGATGGGGGAGCCGCTTGACCAACTCACCCGTAAGCGATGGCGCGACCGATTGAAGCGGTGGCAGGTTGACACAAGCCATTGGAGACATTCGCACAGGCGGTTGTACTCACCCGAGGATCTGGTGCGCGCCGTCGCCGAGTCCACGTCGATCGCGGGGGTGATGCGAAAGCTCGGCATTCCTTTGGCGGGGGGGCTCGCAGGCCTATATCGCCCGGAGAATCAAGGCGAGTGGGCTTGATACCGGCCATTTCCTGGGGCAGGCGCATCAACGAGGAAGGCCGGCCCGTCGCCGGCTGCGGCCGGAGCAGGTACTACGCGTTCGTGCTGCGGGCTCTTACCGCGAGGATGCCAAGCGCCTGCGCCGTGCCCTGACCGAGATCGGCGTGCCGGAGATATGCGAGCAGTGCAGTTGTGGCACCACGTGGCAGGGTCGCCCCCTGCGGCTCATCGTTGATCACCGCAGTGGCGACTGGCTGGACAACAGGCCCGAGAATCTGCGCTTTCTGTGCCCGAACTGCCACGCGCAGACGCCCACGTGGTGCCGGCGTCTGTCCGACCGGTCCGCGTTGAGCGCTCCCTGCTTCTACCCTGGAGGCGTTGCGGGGTCGTAGCCCAAAGGTAGAGGCAGACGTTTTAGGGGCGTCCCAGTGTGGGTTCGAGTCCCACCGACCCTACGAGCAGGGACGTAGTCCGTTCAGGTCATTTCGTCCCGATTCGGTCATACGAGCTCCCGTAGTTACGTACCGTGCTGATCGTGAAAGGCGCGAGGGTGATTGGCGGCTGCTGCGCCGCTGTCGTCGCATTAGTCCTTGGTTCTCCGAGCTTTGCGGCTACGAGTCGTCAATCCGCGACCCGCGGAGCGACCATCACAGATCCGTTGGCTGTCTACTTCCGGCATGACGCGGTGGGGCGCGCTCAGCTGTCACTGGCCCTCAGCGCGTGTGGCACCGAACGCTGGACCGTCAAGACGGCAACCGATGACGATCGGCTTCACATCGCGACCAAGCCACGTGACGCCTCGATCCGCTACCTGCGCACCCGAAAGACGCCGTCGTACCGCCCCCAGACGGGTCGAGTAGCTCCGGTGGAGCTCACCACCTACCGCGTAGACGCGCGCCTGGTCGACTACGTCCGTGAGGCGGACGGCGACTACCACCTTGTCCTTCAGGACCACGCCGGCCGAACGCTGATCGCAGAGATCCCGAACCCGTCGTGCGTTGCAAAAATCAGCCCCGTCAAGACCGCGGTCCGAACGGCGCGAGCCTGGGCGGACTCCCACTTCAGTGTGACCAGCGACTTCAAGCCGACGAACCGTCGTGTCGTCGTCCGCGGCGTCGGCTTCTTCGACTACTTCCACGGCCAGACCGGCATGGCTCCGGACGATCTCGAGCTCCACCCGGTCACGGGCTTGCGCTTCGCCGATTAGTGTCGGCGCGTGAGTGGGCGCAGCGACACGGCGGATGTCGTCGTCGTCGGCGGCGGTCCCGCCGGCCTCGCGACTGCTGCCGAAGCCGCGCGCGGGGGCCTGCGCGTCGTCGTGTGCGAACGCTCGCACGCGATCGGTGAACCTGTGCGCACCAGTGGCGGCAGCTTCATCAAGCCGCTCAAACGTCTCGGCGTTCCGTCGAGTTGCTGGCATCCGGTGCACCGCATCCGCGTGGTCGGCCCCAGCACCGAAGTGGTCAAGACATATCGGCGTCCGGTCGGTTGCGTTCTCGATGTACGGCGCACCTACCAGTGGCTCGGTGCGCAAGCGGTGGACGCAGGTGCCGAGATCCGGCTCAAAGCCCAGGTCGAGGGTTTGCTCGAGCACGATGGCCGCGTGCGCGGTGTGCGCACGCGTGATCCGTTCCGCGGACCGCACGAGCTGACGAGCCACGTCGTCGTCGATGCCAGCGGCCACACCGGTTTTCTCGCCCGTGGCGCCGGGCTGCGTCCCGGCAACGAACGCAGCGCCGTCGGGCTCGAAGTCGAGCTTCGCGCGACCGGCTACGACCACGACGAAGCTATCTTCTGGCTCGGCGATGACATCGCTCCCGGCGGTTATGGGTGGGCGTTCCCGTGCGGCGAGGAGCGGGTGCGCCTCGGTGTCGGGGTCCTGCGTCCCGACAGTGTTGCGGAGCCCCGCGCGCTGCTCGATCGCTTGCTGGACGAGTTCCGCACCCGCATCGGACCGGCCAGCCCGGCGAGCGCCATCGAGATGCACAGCGGCCTGATGCCCGTCATCCCACCGCGGGCGACCCAGCTCGTCGGCCGCGGTCTCGTCGTCGTCGGAGATGCGGCCGGCCAGGGATCAACCCTGCTGGGCGAAGGCATTCGCTACGCGATCGAAGCTGGTCGCTTCGCCGGCCGTTCACTCGTCGAGGCGGGTGGCGACTTCACGCCCCACGGGCTCGCGTCCTATCCCCGTGCCTGGCGTCGCCACACCCGCCGCGACATGACCATCTCCTACGCCGTCAACAAGCGCATCGCGAACTATCACGACGAGGACTGGGACCGCGCGATCCGCCGCCTCGATCGGTTGACGGCGACCCAGGCCGCGCGTGTGTTCGCGTCCGACTTCTCCCCGCGCTGGGCACTCGGCGTACTCCTGACTGACCCCGCACTGGTCCGCGACCTTGCCCGTCACGTGATCGGGCGCGGCAGGTCATGAAGCGAGCTTGAGGTCCCGCAGCAGCTTGGCGACGTGGCCGGTCGCCTTGACGTTGTAGAACGCCTCCTCGACCTCACCCTTGCCATTGACGACGACCGTCGAGCGGATCACACCCGTGACGGTCTTGCCGTAGAGCTTCTTCTCGCCCCAGGCGCCGAACGCCTCGAGCACTTTGTGGTCCGGATCCGACAGCAGCGGGAACGTCAGCCCGTGCTTCTCGCGGAACTCGCGCAGCTTGGCCGGCTGGTCGGGCGAGACGCCGATCACCGCGGTGTCGGCGCCCTTGAGCACCGCCAGGTTGTCGCGGAAGTCGCATGCCTGTGTCGTGCAGCCAGGAGTCAGCGCGGCAGGGTAGAAGTAGATGACGACGCGCTCGCCACGCAACTGCATCAGCGATACGGGCTGCTCGTCCGCGTCTAGGAGCTCGAAGTCGGGGGCAAGGTCACCAGGGGACAGGCGCATACCCCGACCGTAGCCGGAGTGGGAGGATCGACGTGACAACGGAGCAGCCCGACGGAGGCGACGTGGCTCAGCGCAACCCGGACCAGATCCAGCGTGAGATCGAGCAAACCCGCGCGGAGCTGGCCGACACCATCGACGCGATCGCCGACCGCATCAGCCCCAAACGTGCGGCGAGCCGCGGGGCGCACGCCGTCAAGCAGAGCGTCTCGTCCGTGCTCAACGGCCACAGCAGCAGCAACGGACACGCGCCCGCGGCAGTTCTCGACGCCCCACCTGCCGCAGCGGGTCATGCGCACGAGGCCGGCCGGCACCGTGCCGTCCGGGCCATCGCCGAGGGGGAGGGCGGTTCGGCGTGGACAGGCACCGGGTCCTACGCGATCTCCCGGCGCCTCCGCGTCGACCGGGTGCTCCTCGCCGTCGGCGCCGTGGCGGCCGTCACCGGCGCCGTGATCCTGTGGCGTGGCCGCGACTAGGTGCTTGAACTGCCCCGTCCGGGGAAGTAATCTCAGAAGTGACTAGACAAAATCGCTCTAGATACCCGTCATAAGGGATCGCCATCGTGCACGTCGATCTCCTGCTGTCCGTCGCCGGACTGATCGTCGGCGTGCTCGTGGGTCTCACCGGCATGGGTGGCGGCGCTCTGATGACGCCGATCCTGGTGCTCCTCTTCCACACCAACCCGGCTACCGCCGTCTCGAGCGACCTCGTCACCTCGCTGTTCATGAAGCCCGTCGGTGGCGCGGTCCACTGGAGAGCGGCGACCGTGCACAAGCAGATCGTGAAGTGGTTGCTGGTCCCAGCCGCGCCGGCCGCCTTCGCGGGGGTCTTCGTCCTCAACGCGCTCGGCAACGGTGACACGCTCGCGGATCGGATCAAGCTGGGGCTGGGCGTCGCTCTGTTGTTGGCATTCGGATCGATGGTCCTGCGCGAGCTGATCCACCGGGACGAGGTCACGGGCGACGGCCTCGCCACCCCGGTCCGCCGGCTGCCGACAGTCATCGTCGGCCTGCTCGGGGGTCTCGTGGTCGGCATGACCTCGGTCGGGTCCGGCTCGATGATCATCGTCGCCCTGATGTGGCTCTATCCCCAGGTCTCCAACCGCGTTCTCGTCGGCACCAACCTCGTGCAAGCCGTGCCGCTCGTGGGCGCTGCCGCGCTCGGCCATGTCTTCTTCGGCCACGTCTCCTTCGACACCACCACCTCGCTGCTCATCGGCGCGCTCCCCGGCGTTTTCATCGGCGCTCAGATCTCGTCGCGTACGACGACGAACTGGCTGCGGCCCGTGCTCGCAGCGGTGCTCCTCGCATCAGCCATGAAGCTGCTCGACGCCCCGTCCACGATCACCGGGGTGGCTGCGGCCGTTGCCTGCGTCGTACTCCTTGCACTGCCGGCGATCCTGCGCCGGCTCGGCTTTGGCGTGCCGAAGCAGCCCTCCGAGACCGCCACGCGCGAGACTGAGCCCCGTGCGCATCTCAGCGAAGTCTGACTACGCCATCCGCGCGATGGCGGAGCTGGCCGGCCACTACGACGCGGGCGCCGTCAAGGCCGAGGACATCGCCGACGCGCAGGACATCCCGCTCAACTTCCTGCTCGGCATCTTGCGCGAGCTGCGCAACGGTCAACTGGTTCGCTCGGTGCGGGGTCGCGACGGCGGTTACATGCTCAGCCGGCCACCGGCACAGATCGCCCTTGCCGACGTCATTCGGGTGGTCGACGGCCCGTTGGCCAACGTGCGAGACCTGAGCCTGTCGCAGCTGAGCTACCCGGGGCCGGCAGAAGCGCTACGGGATGTCTGGATGGCGGTGCGCGGCAGCCTTCGTGAGGTGCTCGAGAACGTCAGCGTCGGAGACCTTGCGACCGGCCGGCTGCCCAAGCACGTGCGGCAGCTCGCCGAGCGTCATCAGGCCGAGCGCCTCTAGCTCGCGTTCAGCTCAGCAGCGCGGCGATCTCGGCGTCGAGGTCGACCCGGTCCAGCTCGGAACCGGTCGGTACGACGGTGAACGTCTCGACCAGGAACTCGACCACCGGTCCGGACGGGACGAGCATGGTGGCGAGGCAGTCGGTGGCGAGAGTGAGGCGCAGCATCCGCTCGTCGGAGTCCATGTCGCTGGCGAAGTCGGGCTCGATCGTGATGTCGCCCTCACCCTGCGGCGATCCGACGCCGGCGGAGAGCAGGTCGCGGGCGAAGATCCAGACGACCGGGTCACCGCACTCGACGCCGATCGCGAGCGAGACCGCGAAGGGGTCGGCCGGGTCGTAGCGCAGCTCGGCATCGAGAGTGGCCTCGCCGGTGCCGGTCGTGACGATCAACGGCAATGGCGTGGTGATGGTGCGGGCGGGGTGCTGCAGCATCTTCGGCTCCTGCGGGCGTGCGGCTCGGACACCTGCAACAACGAGCCGTGAGCGCGGGGGTGACGGCACGTGAGCCAGGTCACTCGACCGGCGGAGTCCAAGCCGGACATCTCAGGAGAAGCTGGGCGTCCTCGGCCGGGTCAACAGCTCGACCCAGGTGTTGCCGGGGGTCAGCGGCAGGATCCGACCCTGCTTGTCCTTGAGCACCATCTTGTCGGCGCGGGTCGGCCGGCTCCAGGTGCCGCGGAAGACGTGTCCGTCGCGGAGCAACCAGACCTTGCCGTGGCCCGTGACCACGTCGTCCGGCGAAGCGTTGCCGAGTACGTCGTGGAGCCCGGTGTTGGCGACCGCGATCGACATGATCACCACGTTGTGCGCCGTCACGCGGTGGCCGTCGGCGAGGACGTCCGCTGTGCCGTTTTGCGTCCGCTGCCAGACCTTGCCGTGGCGGTGCCACGACGCGTTGGCGGACGAGGACCATGTCATCGCAGCGTTCTTGATCGCCGTGCCCGGAAGCTTGATGTCGCCGTAGCTGAAGAGCCGGCGCGGTGCGTTGAGCTTCTTGTTGCGCGACATGCCGGCCGCGAGCAGCGTCTTGGTCGACCCCATGACGTTGTGCACCGCCGGCCGGCTCGGGTCGACGTGGAAGTACTGCGGCGTGTGGTCCCACGAGATCAGCGCGGCGCCGCTGTTTGCCGCGAGGCTGGCGCCGACGGAGTCGTTGGAGCCGGAGTATCCGAGCACTGCGCCGTCGAGCAGGCGCAGGATGTCACCGTCGCTCGTGCGCGCGGATCGGATCGGGCCGACCGTCGTCGCCGAGTCGCACTGGAAGATCGCCATCAGCCGGGTGAGGCCGCCCTCGACGGTCTCCTCGAACACGACGTCAGCATGGTCGAGTCCCGCCTGCGGACGGGCCTCGCTGACGTTGTCGACCTTGACGGCCAACGCGACCCTGTTGACCCTCTGCCCGGACTTCGGCGGCAGACCCGTCAGCGGGCAGGTCTTCACCACGGGTGCCACGGTCGCCGACGGGGTCGGGGTGGAGGACGTGGCGGCAGTCGGCGTCGTCGGAGTGTCTTTGTGTCCGCCGCTGCAGCCGGCCAGCGCGCCGACCACGGCCATGACGAGAGCAAGAGTGCCGACAGCGGTGCGGGTGGTGCGGGCCATGTCACGAAGGTATGTCGACACGCTTCAGTTCCCGGGCTGAAACGCGGCACATGTGGCGTGAAGGTCGGATGGGCATCTAGGTGCAGATGTCCTGCGCTGCCGTCCGTGGTGAGGCGAGTGAGCCGCTCTGGCCGCCTGCGACGACATGCACCGGCTGGACGCCCGAGTAGTTGGAACCCAGCTGCACCTGCAGGCCTGAACCGAAACTCGAGTCGAGCTTCAACGTCGCACCCGGGATCGCCGCAGCAACTGTCTTGGCGGAGTCGGCGCGTTCCGGGCCATAGCGAATGATGGTGTGGGACGGATCCGAACCCTTGGGTGAGTTGCCGGTCCGCGAGATGCGGAAGCCCATCCGGGCCAGGTCGTCGGCGGCGGTCGCGGCGAACCCGTTCTTGCTCGTCGAGTTGAGGACCTCGACGGAGATGCTGCCCGGCGCGATCGTGACCTTGGACTTCTTGCCCGGCTTGGTGAGCGGGATGTCCTCGGTGAGGTCGTGGAACAGCCGCTTGGACTTGGCAGGGTCCCACTTCACGACGTTGCCGATGGCGCCCATGTTGAAGCTGCCGGGTTCGAGCGGCACGGTCAACATCTCCACATGCGCCGGCGACATGTTGTGCAGGTTGCTGGCGAGGTCTTTCAGCTGCTTGACCCCGAAGTTGTTGTCGGTGGTGAGCGACTTGCCGACCGCGCCGATCAGGCTGTAGAGCCGCGGCAGGTTGATCAGCAGTCCGGCGCTCTGCGCCTTTTGCATCATGGCGGCGAGGAACTTCTGCTGCCGTTGGATGCGGCCCAGGTCGGCGCTGGGATCGAACTCGCGTGCGCGCACGTACTCGAGGGCGCGCGCGCCGTTGAGCTCGCTCTTGCCCGCGGGCAGCTCGAGACCGCTGCCGCCGAAACCACCGGTCGGCAGCCGGTGCACCGGATCGTGGATCGGCGTCGGCGTGCAGACCGTGACGCCCCCCAGTGCGTTGACGATGTTGACGAAGCCGAGGAAGTTGACCTCGATGTAATGGTCGATGCGGACGTGTGTGTTGTATTCGATCGTGTTGACGGTCAGCTTCGGTCCGCCGAACGAGTAGGACGTGTTCAGCTTGTTCTGCGCTGCAGGCACCCAGTGACCGGACGCGTCCCTGTGCCGGGGGATCGTGACGAGCGAGTCGCGCGGCAGGCTGACCAGGACCGCGCGCCCTCCGCCACGGGGGATGTGCAGCAGGATCATCGTGTCGGACCGCCGGCCGACGTCGTGCCCCACGTGAAATTCCTTCTTCTGCGCGTCGGTCAGCCCGGACCGCGAGTCGGACCCGACGAGCAGGATGTTGAGGTCGCCCTTGACACCTCCGCCGGGCCGGTCCTGGAGTCCGCCGAAGACGTCGGTGTGCGTGATGTTGTTGAGCAGGTGCTGAAGGAAGGCCCAGCTCGTGACGGATGTGACAAGCACGACGCCGGCCACGATGGCGGCCACCCATGTGAGGATCCGCTTGCGCCGGCTCCTGGCCGACTTCGCCGTCTTCGGCCGCGCCGACCCGGGTCCCTTCGGTCGAGTCGCGCTCGGGCGCGGCCCGCGCGGGTCCAGTTCGGGCGGCAGGCGGCGTTCAGCGGGAGCCGGACCGTTCCCGTCTTCCGGCTCGGTCATGGCGACCAGGCTAGGTGAGTCATACGTGTGTAGCGCGCTGCGCCACGCCTGACTGCATACCCGTGCGTTACCGTGCCGACGCCATGAATTGGCCAGGTGTTTCGGCGGTGCTGACGGTCCTCAACGAGGAGCGGCATCTTCGCGACGCCGTGGCCTCTGTGCTCGACCAGGACTACCCCGGCGACATCGAGCTGGTGATCGCACTCGGCCCGTCGCGAGATGCCACTGACGCGGTGGCGCATGAGCTCGCGGCGACGGATCCGCGGGTGAAGTGCGTCGACAACCCGTCCGGGCGCACGCCCGAGGGTCTGAACAAAGCTCTCGCGCTGACGAAGTTCCCGGTCGTCGCCCGCGTCGACGGGCACGCCGAGCTGCCCGACGACTATCTGCGGGTGGCGGTCGAGGCGCTGGAGCGCACCGGCGCGGTCAACGTCGGCGGGCTCATGGGCGCCGAGGGTCGCACTCCCTTCGAGCGCGCGGTCGCGCGTGCCATGACGAGCAGGTTCGGCGTCGGCAACGCGCCGTTCCACGTCGGTGGCGAGGAGGGTCCGGCCGACACCGTCTACCTCGGCGTCTTCCGCCGCAGCGCACTCGACGCGGTCGGCGGGTACGACGAGGTGTTCACCCGCGCGCAGGACTGGGAGATGAACTACCGGCTGCGCCGGGCCGGTGGCTTGATCTGGTTCACCCCGGCGTTGAAGGTCTCCTACCGGCCCCGCGGGTCGGTCGAACAGCTGGCGCGCCAGTACTTCAACTACGGCAAGTGGCGGGGCGAGGTGATGCGTCAGCATCCGGACACCGTCAACCTGAGATATCTCGCACCGCCTACGGCGCTCGTAGCCTTCGCCGTCGGGCTGCTGCTGGGCGTGGTCGGCATCGCCGTGCATCCGTTGCTCTGGGGACTGCTGATACCTGCCGGCTATCTCGCCGGAGTCCTTGCAGGCAGCGTTGCCACCGCGCGCGGCCTGTCGCTCCGCGCGGCACTGTGGCTGCCGCTGATCTATCCGACGATGCATGGCTCGTGGGGTGCTGGCTTTCTGTCCACTGTCAGGCGGTACATCGGTCTTTTGCCGCGGTGACGACGTCCAATGACGGAGTCGGCGTCGGGTTGGGCGAGCTGACCGTCACCGACGTGGTGCCGTTGTAGTTGCTCCCGACGATGAGCTCGAGCGTCGTTCCGAGGGTTCCATCCTGCTGTCGGTCGGCACCGGGAACGGATGCGGCCAGTGTCTGCGACGACTCGTTGCGGTCGACGCCGTAGCGGATGGTTGTGGTCGTGTAGTTCGCGTTGTCTGCGTCACCGACGCCATCGATGACGAAGCCTCGACTGGTCAGCTGGTCCGCGACCTTGTGTGCGATGCCGACCTCGCCTGTCCCGTTGAGGACGCGCACGTGGATCTGGCTCGGTGGGACCGTCAGCTTCGTAGCGCCCGGCGAGGGGGTGGGCTTCGGCTTGAGCTCGGTGCCGGGCAGCGGCCCGTCGGTCTGCAGCGCTTGCCACAACGCCTTGGCGCGTGCCTTGTCCCAGTAGACGACCGAAGCCTGCACGCCCCCGATGGGCACGTAGGCGTTGGGGTTCGACAGCGGAACGGTCAGCAGGCCGACCTTGCCGGGCTTGAGCCCGTGGAGCTTGCCGGCAAGGCTCTTGAGCTGTGGCAGACCGAAGCCCGGATCGGTTTCGATCGACTTCGTGGCGGCGTCCAGGAAGTGGTAGAGGCTGAACGGGTGCAGGATCAGTCCGGTGCTTGTCGCCTTGCGAATCATCGATGACAGGAACACCTGCTGGTTCTTGATCCGCCCCAGGTCGCTGCCGTCACCGACTGCATAACGGGACCGTACGAAGCCGAGCGCCTGCTTGCCGTCCAAGGTGTGTCGGCCGGCGCTGATGACGAGACCACTGCCGATCTTGCCGCCGGTGACGGGGTTGGTGCGCACCGGGTCGTCGATCGGGTGAGTGAGACACACGTTGACGCCGTTCAGCGCGTCGACCATGCGCTGGAACCCGGCGAAGTTGACGACGACGAAGTGGTCGATGCGCAGATGTGTGAGGTTCTCGACCAGCGCGATGGTGCAAGACGGCCCGCCGATGGTGAACGCGACATTGAACTTGTTCCATTGCGGCGACGACTCGCCGTTGGCGGTCTTGCACGCCGGGATGTGTGCGTAGGTGTCACGCGGGATGCTGACCAGCGTCGCGTGCTGACCATCTGCACCGATGTGCACGAGGATCGTCGTGTCCGACCGCGCGCCGGCGATCTCCGACCCGAACTTTGCGCCACCGGCGAAGTCTCGGGTGTCCGATCCCATCAGCAGGATGTTCTCGGAGTGGCCGAGGCCGGCAGTGGGCTTGCTGTGGCCGGGTTCGTCGAGGATCTGGGCGTGCGCCAGGTTGCCGTTGAGGTGCCGATAGAGGAGATAGCCCCCGGCTGCGGCGACGACCAGGACGACGGCCAGGCCCAGCGCGATCCACGTGAGCACGCGACGCAACCGCGTCCGGCCTGCTGCCGGCGCGGGTCCTGAGCTCATCGTCGCCGGCTCTGACACAGCCTTCCTCTCGCGGGACCATGCTAGGCACCCCTACCTGAAGGGTCGTTTCAGGCAGCCTTCCATGCGCGGAATCGGCCTCAGAGGGTTCAGATGACCGGAATTCGGGTCGATTCCTCGTACCGTGAGTCTCATGTCCCCGGTCCGGCGCACTGCGGTCGTGGCTGCACTGGCGGTCGTCGCCGGGGCGCTCGGCCTGGGCGTCGCTGCCCCGGCCGGGGCGCGGACGGGACAGGTCTTCCCCGTGCCGCCGAACGGCGTCTTCACGCTGCGCGGTCACGGCTGGGGCCACGGGCACGGGATGTCGCAGTACGGCGCCTACGGTGCGGCCAAGGTCCGCGGCCTGACCTACCAGCAGATCGTCGACTTCTACTACCCGCACACCACGCTCGCCGGCACACCGCTGTCGACCAACGTCCGGGTGCTGCTGCACAGCACCTCGACCACGACTCTTGTCGTCGCACCGCGCGGCGCGGCGAAGCTCACCGCGATGACGTCGGTCGACGGCGTACCTGACTGCGTCCTTCCCGACTCGATCGATGACGGACAGACATCGGTGACGCAGTGGCGCGCACGCGTCGTCTCCACTGCCGACGGGACACGACTGCGGCTGCAGGCAAGCGCCGACGGTGACACCTGGACTGCTCGGCCGACCGTTGACGGCTGCGATCCGGCCTGGTCCAAGCCGCTCGACGGCAACATCAGCTTCGACGGCGGCAACGCCACCAACCTCGTGCGGAGCACGGGAGTGGCGGCCTATCGCGGGTTGCTGCGGGCGGCGTTCACCGGCTCGCACATCTACGTCGTCAACGTCCTGCCACTCGACTCCTACCTTCTGTCGGTCGTGCCGAGTGAGATGCCCGCGTCGTGGGCACCCGCTGCGCTCGAGGCTCAGTCAGTGGCGGCCCGCACCTATGCGTCGTACGAGATCGCGCATCCGAAGAACAAGCACTACTACGACGTCTACGACGACACGCGCGACCAGGTCTACAGCGGGAAGGGGCACGAGTACGCGTCGACGACGGCGGCGGTGAAAGCGACTGAGGACGCCAGCGCGCAGACCGGCGACATCCTGGTCGACGGCGACGGGCATCCGGCCTTCACGCAGTTCTCGTCGTCGGACGGCGGTTGGACCGTCAACGGCGGGCAGCCATATCTCCCGGCGCAACAGGATCCATACGACGGGCTGGTGCCGAGCTCCGTACACAGCTGGGCAGGCTCGGTGTCGGCGCGGCTGATTCAACAGGCCTACGGCGCGCAGATCGGAACGCTGCAAGCGCTCGTCGTGACTGGTCGGGACGGGAACGGTCAGTGGGGCGGGCGGGTCTCGACGTTGACCCTGCAGGGAACCAGCGGGTCCGTGGATCTCACCGGCTCCGAGTTCCGCTATGCGTTCGGGCTTCGCAGCGAATGGTTCCAGGTGATCCTGCCGCCGGGTCCACCGACCGAGGTCACCGCGCAGACGACTGCCGACAGCGCGACGGTCGGTTGGCAGCCGCCGCCGGCACGGACGGGTGTTGCCGGCGTACGCGGCTACCGCGTCGTCCTGCAGCCCGGTGGTCTGTCGACCAGGGTCGGCAGAGATGCGCGCACCGCGACGGTCTCCGGGCTGCAGCCGGGCGTCGAATACACCGCCAGCGTCAGTGCTCTCAGCCGCTCCGGCCGTGGTCCTGCCTCGACGGTCACGACGAAGGTGCATCGCATCGCGGGCGGATCTCGCCTGGTGACAGCGATCGCGACGTCGACGGCTACCTTCGGCAACGGCGCGGCGCACGGAGTCGTCCTGGTGCGACAGAAGGGCATGCTGGCCAACGCGTTCGCGGCAGCGCCGCTCGCAGGCGCTCTGCATGGGCCCGTTCTGCTGACGCGGCCCGGCTCGCTGCCGAATGCGACGGCGACCGAGATCCAACGCGTCCTACCGGCAGGAGGCACGGTCTATCTGCTGGGTGCGACGTCCGCCATCAGCGACTCTGTGCGCACGTCGCTGCACGACTTGGGCTACCGAGTCGTACGTCGCGACGGCGCTACGCCTGCCGCTGTTGCCCGGTCAGTTGCGCGGACGGTCGCCAAGGCCCGCCAGGTCAGGACCGCGTTCGAGGTTGACGTCGCCGACGCGACATCGGCGTGGGTTGCAGGTGCCGCGGCTGCTCGCAGGCACGGCGTCGTTCTGCTGACGCAGAACGGCTCGCCGGCTCCCGAGACCGCGGCCTGGCTCAGGCATCACAAGGACGTGAAACAGATCCCGGTGAGCGGAGCTGATCCGGTCGCCGTCGCTGCGTCGATCGCGCAGCGGTTCTTCCGGACAGCGGCACACGTCGTGGTGGTGAACAGCGCTCAGAAGATCGCCGGCCTCTCGGCGTCGTTCCGGTTGGCGAACGTTCGCGGCCCGCTGCTTTACACCGACGGCGCGTCGCTGTCCGCGGCGGCGTCGTCGTACCTCAACAGCGTGCGTGCGGCGCTGCGCAGCGTCGACCTCGTCGGGAGCGGGTTGCCCTACGACGACGTCGAGTCAGGTGTGCAGGCTGCGTTGCTGGGACGCGACTGACGTCAGCTGTGCTGCGCCGGGATTGCGCCGAGACGGCCGGCTTGGAAATCCTCGAACGCCTGCAGCACCTCGGCCTTGGTGTTCATCACGAACGGGCCACCCCACGCGACTGGTTCGCGGATCGGGCGACCGCCGAGGAAAAGTACTTCGAGGTTGGGGTGCCGGCTCTCCTGCTGCGCATTCGCGCTGACGGTGAGCGCTTGACCCGGACCGAAGACGACGAGCTGGCCGGTGTGGATCGGGTTGCGCTCCGGACCTGCGTAGCCGTCGCCGGCGAGCACGTAGGCGAGAGCGTTGAAGTCCTCCCGCCACGGCAAGGTGATCTCGGCGCCGGAAGAGACGGTCGCGTGCAGCATCGTCATCGGTGTGTAGGTGGACCCGGGACCGCGGTGATCGGCGATGTCGCCGGCGATGACGCGCACGAGTGTGCCGCCGTCGGATGAGCCGAGAAGTACGACGGAGCTGCCGCGCAGATCCTGGTAACGCGGCTCCACCCACTTCTGTGCCTTGGGCAGGTTGACCCAGAGCTGCACGCCGTGGAACAACCCGCCGGACGTGACGAGCTCCTCCGGCGGCTTCTCGATGTGCAGGATGCCCTGGCCGGCCGTCATCCACTGGGTGTCACCGTTGGTGATGAGACCGCCGCCGCCGTTGGAGTCCTGGTGCTCGAAGACGCCGTCGACGAGGTAGGTGACGGTCTCGAACCCGCGGTGCGGGTGCCACGGCGTGCCCTTCGGCTCGCCCGGCGCATAGTCGACCTCACCCATCTGGTCGAGATGGATGAACGGATCGAGCAGCCCGAGGTCGACTCCGGCAAAGGCCCGTCGCACCGGGAACCCCTCGCCTTCGAAACCGCCCGGGGCGGTGGTGACCGAACGAACGCGTCGCTGCCGCGCGTCCGGCGCGGGAGCCGGTACGCGGTCGAGTGTGGTGATGTCGTCAACGGTGACAGCGGGCATGTGAACCTCCTACGAGGCTCAAGGTACTTGCCTAGTCAAATATTCCTTGTTGACTAGTGGGCGCGACGCTCCGTCAGCGTTGACTGCACGTCGCCGGCACGGTCAGAGACAGAGCCGCCGGAGTCATCCCGCGGTCCCGGCACGTTGCGGAAGCGGAAGGCCTCATGTGGTCGGCCCGGCTGGATGTACCAGCACTGGCCGGCCTCGCCGCTCGTCACCGCCGAGATGAACGCGTCGACGACATCCTCGACGTCGAGCAACGGGACTCCGATGCTCGAAAGCGCCGCCCGTGCCTGAGGACTCACGATGTTGGTGTCGGCGAAGCCGGGACAGATCGCGTTGATGAAGATGCCGTCGCCGGTGTGCGCCGGACCGGCCGAACGCACAAGCCCGACCACGCCGTGCTTGTTGGTCCCATAGATCGGGTCGAAAGGTGTGCCGGTCAAGCCGGCGAGACTTGCCGTAGCGACGATCTGACCACCGCGACCACTCATCGCCTTGATCGCGGCGTGCATACCGAACACCACGCCGTCGAGGTTGACCGACATCGCCTTCCGGTAGAGCGCGAGGTCGAAGTCGTCACCCACACCGACGCCGGTTGTCACACCCGCGTTGAGAAAAGCGATGTCGAGCCTGCCGTGCCCGTCGACGACGTGCTGTACGGCGGCGAGGTTGTCGTCGTACGACGTCACATCGCACGGCACGAACTCGCCACCGGTCTCCTTGGCGACGAGCTCGCCGTTGTCGCTGTCGATGTCGCTCACGACGACGGTCGCGCCGTGCGCTGCAAGTCGACGGGCGACACCTGCACCGAAGCCGCCCGCGCCGCCCGTGATCCACGCGACCTTTCCGTCGAACCGCGGCTGACTCATCCGAACACCTGCTTGGTGATCGACCGCGCCCACGGGCGAACCAGTTCCATCAGCCGTTGGGTGCGTTCCTCGCCGAGATGCTCGTACGGCGTCCTGGCAGCTGCGTCGGTCTGCGCCTCGATCTCCTCGCGTTGCTGGCGACCGTGTTCGGTGAACTGGTTGTCCGCGTCGAAGATGCCCTGGCTCTGGAGACCGACCTTGGCCTGCGCCCACTCCTCTTCGCTGTAGCCGCGCGTCTTGCGCTGCAGCTCCTCGTTGAACGCGCTTCCGTAGGCGACGTAGGAGACGGACGCTTCGAGCCCGCTGAGGCCCGACAGGACGAGCGCCGCGATGTGCCCGTCTCCGCGGTGCTCACGCAGCAGTGTCGCGGCGTGCCACAGCTGCAAGTGTTCGGCCTGCGGCCACGGAAGCGATGCGTGTCCGGCGTAGAGCGGTCGCCCGACGATCTCGTCGCCGATCGCGCTGCACGCCTCGCGACCGAGAGCGGCTGCTTCGGCCATCTCGTCGGACTTCAGCTCGGCCTCGCCGAGAAGTCGCGTCCAGGCTGCGTCGACGGCGTCGTACCGCGCCTCGAGCATCGCCTCGGGGGATGAGTTTTCCCAGCACGACGGAATGGCCTTTCGCACCAGGCCCGGCGAGAAGTTGTAGAAAGTCGAGATGACGACCTCGGCCGGCACCACACCCATCGGCGCAGAGCGGCTCGCGAAGTAGCCGCTTCGTCCGTTGGAGATGCCGGCGGCCGTGTAGCGCTCGCCTGCTTCCGGAACGAAGTAGACCATCGTGTGCAGCGGCTCGAGCACCTTGTGGGCGGCGCGCTGAATCGGGACCGGCTTGTCGCTCATGCGCGGACCATACGACCACCGACAGACGGCGAGGCCTCTGGGTAGACTCGGTCGATGCCGCTGATGGCGCCCAACGACTCCTTGTTCATCATCCCTGAGTCGCGCGAACAACCGATGCACGTCGGTTCCTTGCAGCTGTTCGATCTGCCCGAGGGCGCCGATCGTTCGCTCATCCGGCAGACCTACGAAGAGATGCTCACGGCGACCGACGTCGCGCCGCTGTTCCGCATGCGGCCCTACCGGTCTTTGACGACGCTCGGGCAATGGGCGTGGACCTACGACGACGACGTCGACATCGAGCACCACGTGCGCCACTCCGCCCTTCCGGAGCCGGGTCGGGTCCGCGAGCTGCTCGCGCTGGCCTCGCGCCTGCACGGGTCCTTGCTCGACCGGCAGCGTCCGCTGTGGGAGTGCCACGTCATCGAGGGCCTCGAGGGCAACCGCTTCGCGGTCTACACCAAGCTCCACCACGCGGTCATGGACGGAGTGTCCGGACTGCGGTTGCTCCAGCGGTCCTTGAGCCCGACGGCGGATGAGTCCACGCCGGCCTTCTGGTCGCCCCGCCCCCGCAAGCCTCGTACTGAGTCCGGCGGCAGCAACCTCCTGGGGATGCCGCTGGCGGCCGCGCGCGGCGTCAGCGATCTCGCCCGGCTCACCCCGACGGTCCTGCGGCTGGCCAACCAGGCGCTTCGCGAGCACGCCGCGACCCTTCCGATGCAAGCGCCGAAGAGCATGCTCAACGTCCCCATCACGGGAGCGCGGCGCTTCGCCGCGCAGTCGTGGCCGCTCGAGCAGGTCCGCGCAGTCGGCAAGGCAGCCGGCGCCACGGTCAACGACGTCGTACTCGCCATGTGCTCGAGTGCCCTGCGTGCCTACCTGCTCGAGCTCGGTGCGTTGCCGGATGCCCCGCTCACGGCCATGACACCCGTGTCGTTGCGCAGTGAGGACAGCGGTGAGGACACGGGCAACGCGGTCGGCACGATCCTGTGCAACCTCGCGACCAACGTCGAGGACCCGGTCGAGCGTCTCGCCGCGATTCACGAGTCGATGCAGCGCGGCAAGGACCTCTTCGGCGGACTCAACCAGCTGCAGGCGACCGCGATCAGTGCGGCGATGATGGCGCCGCTCACACTCTCGATGGCGCCGGGCGTGCTCGCGCAGCTCGCGCCCCCGCCGTTCAACCTGATCATCTCCAACGTGCCGGGCCCCAAGGCGCCGCTCTACTTCAACGGCGCTCGCTTGACCGGCGTCTATCCGTTGTCGATCCCGACGAACTACCAGGCGCTCAACATCACCGTGACGAGCTACGTCGACAACCTGGAGTTCGGGCTGATCGGCTGCCGGCGCAGCGTGCCGCACTTGCAGCGCCTGCTCACCCATCTCGACGACTCACTCGCCGAGCTGGTCAAGCTCACGAACGCCTAAGCGGGCACTGACCTACGACGAGGCGCATGAGGGCGTCCGAACAACCCGCGAGTCCAGCTGCCACTGTTGCGTCGCGGCAGCTGGTCGAGTCGGCGCAAGCCGAACGCGACCGACGCGATCCAGATCAGCGCGATGAGTCCGAGCAGCGCATAGGCAGCGCGCTCGAGGTTGACGGGCCCGCCGACGGCTTCGCGTTGCAGCACCTTCTTGTCGGCGACGAACGACCGGGTGAACGACGGCAGCGCCTTGACACCCTTGGCCGGGATCGCCGGGTCGGCCGGCATGTAGATCGGCACCGCCTGCAGGCTGCCGACCGTGCCGAGCCGCAGCAACGTCTTCCACTTGCCATAGACCGGCACCGGGGTAGTCGACCGGTAGACGCCGGGCGAGCCGGCGACTGGCTTCATCGGCACCACCCACTGGCCGACGATCTGGCCGTTGTAGGTGCCGGTGCCGCCCTGCCAGGAGGTTAGGTTGAACCACGTTGCGTTGTCGCCGGCCTCCGGCGGATCGAGCTTCACCGTCGCGTTGACGGTCCGGTGCGGCGCCGGGCTGGCGTCAGTCAGTGTGACCGTCGCCTTGTAGTTGCTGTGTGAGCTCATGGGCATCGCAATGGCGATGACCGCGAGCGTACCTGCCCACGCCAGCGGTACGACGAGCCGTGGCGAGCGTTGACGCGGAGCGTCAACCGGCAGCAGGGCGCGGCCGGCGAGGCCACCGAGAACACCGCCCGCAAGCGCGGCGATGAAACCGAGAACCGCGCCTTCGGGCCACATGGCGGACTTCCAGGGCAGCGGCATCCAGACGTGGCTCCAGCCCCACTCCGCGGCGAGCCCGATCGTCCCGATCGCGAAGCCGCTGACTGCACCGAACAGCACCTGGCGGCGAGTGCTCACGACGACTGCGGCGAGCTCGACCAGGACGGCTTCGGCGAGATAGAGCGGGAAGTGCAGCGTGCTGCGGCCGAGCCCGACGATGACGAGAGTCAGTAGTCCACGCAGGAAGATGAAGAAGAGCGCCGCACCCAGCGCCGCACCACGACCGCCGCGCACACGCGCGCAGACCAGGCCGATGCCGGCGGCGAGCATGATGAGGATCGGGTGATAGATCGCGCGGAACTGCGGCACGCCGAAGTCGAACTCGCCCTGCAGCGTTGAGAGACCCACGAGGAACGAGCCGGCCGCGATGATGGTCGAGCCTCGGGTGAGAAGCGACGTCGGACCGCGGCGGCGATGCGCGGCGGCGAGCAGCTCCGGATGGCGTCGCGCGCCCTCCTCCTCCAACATCCAGGTCGCCAGCGTGGCGAGCGAGGCGCCACCGATCATCTGGATGTGCGTCGGGCCCCACAGCGTGACGTCCTGACCGAACAGGGTGTGCCAGACGTCGTCGAGCGGGAAGCCGGCGAGCGCGATGAGACCGCAAAGCAACAGGAGCGCGCCGCCGACACTGACCCGCCAGCCCTGCCGGAGCTTGATGCCGCTGGGATGGTCGTCCTTGTCGAGGACGACGGCCATTACGCCGGCGATCGCGATGCCGAGCAACCCGATGATGATCGGGTAGTGCGCGGGCGTGGAGAACGGCCCGTTGTCCCGGCCCTTGTCGATGTGCCAGGCGACGTCCCAGTAGAAGCCGAACACTGCCGTCAGCAGGCTCAGCGACGTGACCAGGGACGGCAGCGCCGCCCAGGCCGGAAGGCCGCTGTGCCGCTCCACGGCTGCGCCCACTCGGTCCAGCGCCGCGAACCGGCCCTGCCGGTAGCGGACGGCGCCGTACACGACGCCCAGGGTGAGCAGCACGGCGACGATCGTCGCCGGGATCACCTGGTTGGGTGGGAACCCGCGCGCAGGGGCGAACCCGGCGGCGGTCAGTGCGGGGACAAGCGGTGCAGTCATGCGACGAGCCCTCTCGACTCGGGGGCCAGAACCTCTCCGTAATATAACGGCAATTGGCGTTACATGGAACGGTGGCGCATCTCACACTGTGGTTCCCGCTGACGCGCGACCTGAACCACAGGTGACAACCTCCGAGCGGGCGCGGAGACTGGCCTCGCATCGCGCATCGACGTGTCTCGCCCAGAGGGGGCCGGAATGTCCGGAAAGCACGACCGGCAGAAGCTGCTGGCCCAGGTGGCGCTGTTCTCCGCTTGCACGGACAAGGAGCTCGACCGGCTGGCCCGGCACGCCGAGATCGTCGACTTCCGCGGCGGCGACGTGCTCATGACCGAGGGTGAGCCGGGCCACGAGTTCTACGTGATCATCGACGGCGAGGTCGGCATCACCAGCGGCGGCGAGACCCTCGCCAAGCTCGGTGGGGGGGCTTACGTGGGCGAGCAGGCGCTGCTCGACCCCGGGCCGCGCACCGCCACCGTCACGGCTCTCCGCGACACCCAGGCCGTCTTGCTCTCCAGCCGTGAGTTCTACGCCGCCATCGACGACGTGCCCGGCCTGTCTCGCAAGCTCCTGGCAGGTCTGGCCAAGCGGCTGCGCGAAGCCGCCGCCAGCCCGCCGACCACCTGACGAATCGCTAGGGGTTGATGACGAGGCGGATCGGGTTGCCGCGCTTCGTCGCGAGCTGGTCCACGGCGTCGACGATGTCGTCGAGCGGCAGCTGCGCAGAGATCGAGTCGCTCACGTCGAGTCGGCCCGTCTCGACGAGGCGTACCAATGTGTCGAGGTGCTCCCGGCGATAGCCGAGGTGCCCCATGAGCGTCTGCGACTGCACCGAGAACAACACTCCTGGGCCGAGTGATGTCGGCTCCCACGAGATGCCGACCATGACCAGGCGACCGCGTGCGGCGAGGCACGTCTCCGCCTGAGCGAGGATGCTCGACGACCCGACGATGTCGAAGGCCGCGTCGAGGCCCACACCACCGGTGACGGCACGCACTTGCGCGACGGCGTCGTCGAGTCGCGGGTCGATGGCGATGTCCGCGCCGGCCTTCAAGGCGCGCTCGCGCGCTTCGGGGAGCGGGTCGAGCGCGACGATCGGCGCGGCGCCGATCATGCGCGCAATCTTCACGGCGTGCACACCCAGGCCGCCGACGCCCCAGACACCGACCGCCTCGCCCGGCCGCACTTGCGCGCGGTCCGTGATGGCCGCGTAGGGCGTCGACACGGCGTCCGCGAGGATCGCCGCCTGCTCGATCGGGATCGAGTCGGGCACCGCTACGAGCGCCGCGTAGGGAACGACGATGTAGTCCGCCCAGGCACCGTCGTAGTTGAAGCCCATGATCTCGAAGTTGAGGCAGCGTTCGGTGCTGCCGCTTGCGCAGTTGACGCACGCGAGACACGGCCGGCCCGCAGCCATGAGCACGCGCTGACCGGGCTGCCACATCGGCACCGCGGCACCGACCGCCTCGATCACGCCTGCCGGCTCATGTCCGGGGGTGACCTCGGGCAACGGCCCCGGCAGCGAGCCGTCGATGAGGTGTACGTCGGACAGGCAGACGCCGCAGGCCTGCACCTTGACCAGCACCTCGTGCGGCAACGGCTCCGGGACAGGAACCTCGCGCACCTCCAGCGACTTCGCCTCTGCGTTGAAACGGGCGGCTCGCATTGTGGTCATGAGATCGCGGCCAGCTTTCGTTCTGTTGTGGGCGTCAGCTCTTGGTAGTAGGACTCGACGTCAAACCGCTCCAGCCGCCGGGCGAACTTGAAGGTGTAGTCCGGCCAGATCGTGGTGTTGAAGCCGTTCTTGTCGAGGTACCAGCTCTTGCAGCCACCTGTGTTCCACACGGTGGGTGACAGCTTGCGTTGCAGCAGCTCGTTGTACGACGCCTGCACGTCAGGGCGGACGTCGATGGAGGCGATGCCGCGCTCCTTCATGAGTCGAAGCGCATCGAGAACGTAGGGGAGCTGCGCCTCGATCATGTAGACGAGCGACGTGTGCCCGATACCGGTGTTGGGCCCGGCCAGCATGAAGAAGTTGGGGAACCCGGCGAACGTCGTCCCGTTGTAGGCGCCCAACCCGTCCTCGTCCCATGTCTGTCGCATGGTCCGACCGTCACGGCCGATGACGAGTTCCGGGAACGTGTTGTCCGTCACCCGGAAACCGGTCGCGAGGATGATGACGTCGAGCTGATGCGTCACACCGTCCGCGGTGACGATGCCCTCGGGCACCATCCGGTCGATGCCCGACGTCACCAGCGTCGTCATCGGTGACGCGATCGCCGGCAGGTATTCGTTCGATGGCGTCAGCCGCTTGCATCCGGGCTTGAACGACGGGATCAGCTTCGCGCGCAGCTCAGGGTCGGGCACCTGTGTCTCGAGGTGCTTGACCGCCAGCTTCTTCAGCAGCTTGCCGCCGGCCGGCTTCATGAGCGCGGGGACGGCGAGGAACTCCGACGACCAGTAGTGAAACCCGCGGACCGCTCGCTGCACCGCCGGCACGCGTCGATAGAGCTCGTGCTCCCACGGCCGGATCGTGCGGCCCCGGTGCGGCAGGATCCACGCGGCCGTTCGCTGGAACACCGACAGGGATGTTGCTTGCTTGTGGATCTCCGGCACGATCTGCACCGCCGACGCGCCTGTCCCGATCACGCCCACCCGCTTGCCGGTCACGTCGTACGACGGGTCCCACTCCGCGGAGTGCATCACCTGACCGGCGAACGTCTCGATGCCCTCGAAGTGCGGGATCGACGGCTCCGACAGAAAGCCATGGGCCACGATCAGCACGTCCGTGGTCATCGAGCCGGCCGACGTCTCGAGCCGCCACTGCTTCGCCTCGTCGTCCCAGCGCGCCGCGTCGACCTTGCAGCCGAAACGAACGCGTTCTACGACGCCGTGGTCGACTGCCACCTTCTTGAGATATCGCCAGATCTCCGGCTGGAGCGAGTAGCTGTCCGACCACTCCGGGTTGAGCGCGAACGAGAACGAGTACAGGTGCGACGGGACGTCGCAACGGCATCCCGGGTATTGGTTGGCGAGCCAGGTGCCCCCGACGTCGTCCAGCTTTTCGAGGATGACGTGTTCGATGCCCTGCTCGGCGAGCTTGATCGACGCACCGATCCCGCCGAAGCCGGCACCGATGATCACAACCCGGTGGTCGCTCACGCGCTCCTCCCCGCAACCACCTGTGTGACCAGGTCACGGATCGCGGCGTTGACCGCTTCCGGCTGCTCGAGCATCGCGCAGTGTCCGGCACCACGGAGCTCGACCAGCCGTGCACCGGGAATTGCCGCGGCCAGAGTGCGAGCGTCGACGGGCGGCGTGAGCCGGTCGCGGTCGCCTACGAGGACGAGGGTGGGGATGTCGGCAAGGACTTTCAATGCATCGATCTTGTCGTGCGTGTCGAGCGTCAGCCAGAAGTCGCCGACGACCTGCGCCTTGGTCTGCGCGGACATCGCCTCGGTGAACTTCGCGAGCCGTTTGTCCGCGCCCTTGCCGAGGTTGAGGAACCTGCTGATCGCGACGGAGACGCCCGACCCCGAGCGACGTGCCCGCTCGGCTTTCTCCGGATCCGAGACCATCAACGCGAGCGAGGACTTCCACTGTCCGATGAACAGCTTGGCCAGCGGTCCGCGCAGCCCGAACTGGTTGTCCGGCTCGCGCCGTCCGCTCGTGTCGAGCAACGCGACGCCCTTTACTTGCTTGCCGAACCGCTCGGGCTGCTGCGCGGCGAGCGACATGATGGTCATGCCGCCCATCGAGTGCCCGACCAGCACGACGTCCTTGTTCTCGCACGTGGCGTCGAGGACGGCGGCGAGGTCGCGCCCGATCTGGTCGACCGTCCGGTTCTCCCGTGGCCCCGCGCCGGACTCGCCGTGGTCGCGATGGTCCATCAGCACCAGGCGATAACGCTCGGCCAGCATCCGCTGGTAGTGCCACGACCGGCTCGAGAACGTCCAGCCGTGGGCCAGCACGAGCGTCGGTCCAGGATGCCCGTCGCCGAGGATCTCGACGGCGATCTCGGTGCCGTCGTCGGACGGGACCCGGAGGGTCGGGGTCCAGCGCAAACGAGCCGTGTCCGGCCAGGACATAGATGCCTCCCGAGAGGGTCAGATGCACGCGGGAGTGCGCCCAACCTCGGTATCGAAGATTGCACGCAGAGTGCTATAAGGCGGATGTGGCGTCAACGGAGGCTGTGCTCCAGGACGGGCGACTCGCCCGATCCGCCCGTACTCGGCGGGCGATCGTCGACGCTCTCCGCTCCCTGCACCACGACGGCGACCTGCGGCCGACGGCGCCGCGGGTGGCCGAGCGCGCCGGCGTCTCACTTCGTACCGTCTGGCAGCACTTCAACGACCTGGAGTCGCTGCTCATCGAGGCCGGCCAGCGTGACTACGAGATCGCGCTGCGCTACGTCACGCCGATCGACGCCGGCGGCCCGTTGCCTGACCGCCTGCGTCAGCTCGTCGAACAGCGCGGGCAGATGTACGAAGCCCTCGCGCCCGTGTGGCGGGCCGCGCGGCTGCAGGAGCCGTTCTCACCGCAGGTCCGGCGCAACCGGGACCGGCTGCTGGACGCAGCACGCGAGCAGCTCGAACGCGTCGTAGGGTCCGAGCTCTCGGCGCAGCCGGCCGGGTCGCGACGATCGGTCTTCGCAGCACTGCAGGTGGCCACGACCTGGTCCACCTGGGAGTCGCTGCGGGGGGAGCTCGGCTTCACCGTCGAGGAGACCGAGCAGGCCATCTACACCCTCGTGTCCAACTTGCTGAACGTGCTCTGATCCAGCCCTCGGAGGGACTCACGTGACCGGACTTCGTCGATATGCGCCGTTCGCTCTGCTCGTGATGGCGCAGATCGTGCTGGTGGTCGTCGCCCCGTCCAAGGGTGGGTCGTCGGCCAACGGACCGATCGGCGGTCAGTTCAGCGGAGGTTCGCCGGCCGCGCAGTCGTCGTCCGCTCCGACGCTTCCCGGTGCGACGGCACCCGGTGCGACGACGCCCGGTGCCGCGGGTGGCTCGTCAAGCACGCCGGGCTCGGTCGGTTCCACCGGTACGACGCCGGTCGGCGCCAGCGGCGGCACTGCCGCCAAGCAACGCGGGGTGGCACCCCCGGCGAGCGGCACGACGACCGGCAAGCCGTTCTGCATCACCGGCCTCAACGAGCACCCGCCGTGCGTCGCCACCTGGGCGGGCGGGGACAACGGCGGCGCCACCTGGGCCGGTGTGACCTCCACGACGATCAAGGTCATCATGTATCGCCCGAAGGACAACGCGGCGGTCGACGCCATCCTGCGAGAGACAGGTACTTACACCCCGCCGGACGCGGAGAAGCAGCAGTTCCTGCTGGTGGCCGACTGGATCAACAAGCACTACCAGCTCTATGGCCGCAAGATCGTGCCGATCTACGTTCACGGCAACTGCGACATCGCACCGCCCGTCGACTCGTGCTTCCGCAGCGATGCCGACAGCCTCGTCTCCAACTACCACCCGTTCGCGTTGTTCTACGCGAGCAACACGAACGAGCCGGCGTTCCACGATGAGCTGTCGCGCAAGGGCGTCGTCAACTGGGGCGGCTGGGGCTTCTCCGACTCGTTCGACGACAGCCTGCGGCCCTACCACTACGACCTGTTCATGGGCGGCGACACCCAGGCCCAGATCACGGGCACGTGGTACTGCAACCGGTTGGCCGGCAAGCCGGCGCGGTTCGCGGGTCAGGCGTCGCTCAAGACCAAGACGCGCAAGGTCGTGGTCATCTACCCGGACACTGCGACAACGACGCCGGCAGCGCACCACCTCGAAAGCATCATCAAGGGCTGTGCCGGTTCAAGTGCAGTCGTCGACGGTCCCTACTCGTCCAACACGGCGACAGCGGCGCAGCAGTCGACGACCAACGTGTCGAAGTACAAGGCCGCCGGTGCCACAACGGCACTGTGGATGGCCGACCCCATAGCCCCGGCGTACGGGACTAAAGCAGCAGCGTCGCAGAACTGGTACCCGGAGAACGTCATCGCCGGTGGCGGCCTGCTCGACTACGACGCGCTGGCGCAGACCTACGACCAGTCGGAGTGGGCGCACGCGTTCGGGCCGTCGGACCTCGGTACGACGAAGCCCATCGGTCAGACCGACGCAGGCAGGATCTGGAAGGCCGAGGGCAAGTCCGGTAACCCCAACGCCAACGCCAACCTGTTGACGACCTACTTCCTCACGCTGTCCGGCGGCATCATGGCGGCCGGTCCCAAGCTGACGCCGCTGACGTATGAATACGGCATGCTCACCACGCCGGGATATGACGAGTGGGCCAAGTGGCACGACCCGTCGCTGTTTTACGTCAAGTTCGGCAAGAACGACTACACCGGGATCTCCGACATCCGCGAGGTCTACTACAGCACCAGCAGGAAGTCGACGACCAACGGGCGCAACGGCGCCTACGTGCCGCTGAACGGCGGCCGGCGCTACCAGGTCAACCAGATCCCCAAGGGCGAGCCGAACATGCCCCCCTCGGTCTGAACGTGACAACACTAGTTCCGGCGCTGCCCGGCGGCGTCACGGTGCCGAGGTGGCTGCGTACCGCGAGCATCCACGTCGCGTGGCCGCTTGCTCTTGCACTCCTGCTCGAGCTCATGTTCGGCCGGTCCCAGTACTCACACCCACTCGGCATCCCGCTGCCGACAGGTGTCTCGCTCGGCATCCTCATCAACGGCGCGATCCTCGGCATGCTCTACGCATTGCTTGCGTTCGGGCTGATCCTCGTCTACCGCGCCAACCGCATCATCAACTTTGCCCACGCCGGACTTGGCCTTGTCCCTGCTGTCACGGCGCTCTTGCTGGTGACCAACCGCAACTGGCCTTATCCGGTGTCGGTCGCGGTGATGCTCGTCGGCTCGGCGCTGGTCGGGGGTGTCGTCGAGCTGGTCATGCGTCGGTTCACCAACTCGCCGCGGCTGATCGCGACGGTGTTCACGATCGGTCTCGCGCAGATCTTCGTCTACCTCGAGCTCAACCTGCCGCGGTGGATCGGCGGTCAGCCGGGCCTGCCCTTCAACTTCCCGACGCCCTACACCAACTTCAAGGTGACGATCGGCGGCATCATCTTCAACGGCGACTACTTCGCGATCGTCGTCGCGACGGCCGTGATCTGCACCGGGCTGGCCGCATTCCTGCGCTACACCCGCGCCGGCATCGCCATCCGCGCGTCGGCCGAGAACGCGGACCGGGCGTCGCTGCTCGGTGTGCCCGTCGCCCGGCTGTCGACGATCGTCTGGGTGTTGGCCGGCATTTGTTCCGGCGTGGCGGTCTACTTGCAGGCCCCGGTGACCTCGGTGCCCGCGGGCGGCAGCGTGTCGCCGCTGGTGCTGCTCTACGGCCTGGCGGCTGCCGTCGTCGCGCGGATGGAGAGCCTGCCGGTCGCGTTCGCGGCGGGCATCGGCGTCGGCATGATCCAGCAGGCCGCGTTTGCGGGCTCGAGCCGACCTGACGACGCTGCCGCCCTCATGCTGCCGGTGATCCTCGCGGCGTTGCTCTTCCAGCGGCGACGGATGTCACGCGCCTTCGACACCGGCGTGGCGTCGTTCAAGGCGCTGCAGGAGTTCCGGCCCATTCCGCTCGAGCTGCGCCACCTTCGCGAGATCCACCGTGCTCGTTACGGCGCGCTCGGACTGCTCGGCGCCCTTGGGTTGGCTGCGCCCTACATCGTGGGCACGTCCCGGGCCGCGTTCTGTACGCAGGCGGCGATCGCTGGCATGGTCGCGGTGTCGCTGGTGGTCCTCTCGGGCTGGGCCGGTCAGATCTCGCTCGGGCAGTACGCCTTCGCCGGCGTGGGTGCCGCTGTGGCAGGCGGGCTGGCGACGCGCAACCACCAGGACTTCTTCGTCACGCTCGCCGCCGCGATCGTCGCCGGGGCTGTCGTCGCCGTGCTGATCGGCATCCCCGCGCTGCGCGTGCCCGGTCTGTTCCTCGCGGTGGTCACCCTGGGTTTCGGTGCTGCTGTGCAATATGCCGGACTGAGCCGCGAGCGGTTCGGCTGGCTGTTGCCGCCGGACGGCAGCTACGTCACCAAACCGATGCTGTACGGCCGCATCGACCTCACGTCGGACACGCGGTTCTACTACTTCTGTCTCATCATGCTGGTGCTCTGTTGCCTGTCGGCGTGGTCGTTGCGTCACAGCCGGTCCGGCCGCCTCTTCATCGGGCTGCGTGACAACCAACGGGCGGCGCAGGCGTTCGGCGTCGATGCGACAGTGACGCGTCTGTCCGCGTTCGCGATCGCCGGCGCCATCGCCGCTCTGGCCGGTGCGCTCTCGGCCTACCAGTCCCAGGTCGACCCTGGGAGCTTCACGATGGACATCAGCCTCATCGCGTTCTTGTATGCCGTCGTCGGCGGGCTCACGTCGCTGCCGGGCGCGGTGCTCGGCACGATCGGCCTGACCGCCATCGGCTATTTCGGCAACGCAAAGCTGAGCGTCCTGGCCAGCGGTGTCGGTGTCTCCATCGTGCTGTTGGTGTTCCCTGGTGGTCTCGCGCAAGCCGCCCAGCAGGCGCGCGACGGCCTCCTACGCTGGCTCGCGGCCCGACACGGCATCCATGTGCCAAGCCTCGTCGCCGACTCGCGGGTCGATGCCGAGCACGACGAGTCGGCCGACCAGGCCGTGCTGCGCTCGGCTGCCGACCACGTCAAGAAGGTGGGCGTCGCGACCGAGTCGCGCCGGGTGAGCAGCACAACCGGGAGCAAGTTGTGAACGGGTTGCGGCGGTTGACCAGCGGGCTGCCGCTGTTCCCGCTCATGATCCTGTCGCTGCTGTTCTTCTTCGACGAGTGGGACAGCGCCGCGTTCGCCGTCCTGGCGCCCAACATCCAGGCCGCGTTCCATCTGACCGACCGGGCCTTCGGCATCCTGGTCATCGCCAACCTGTCAGTGGTGCTGCTGGCGGCGGTCCCGCTCGGCTACTACGGCGACCGCTTGCCACGTAAGTGGTTCGTGACGATCGGCGCGCTCCTCGCGGGCCTGTTCTCCTTCCTCACCGGTTTCGCCTACGGGCTGGTCGCTCTGGTCTTCTTCCGACTCGGCAACGGCATCGGCCGCGTCGTCAACGACCCGATCCACTCGTCGCTGCTGTCGGACTACTACCTGCCGAAGGACCGACCCGCCGTCTACACCGTGCATCGGTTCTCCGAGCGAGCCGCCTACATCGCCGGGCCGGCCGTCGCCGGTGTGGTCGCGTGGCAGACCAGCTGGCGCGTTGCCTTCATGGTCCTCATCGTCCCGATCCTGATCACCGCCCTCGTTAGTCTCCGGTTGCGCGAACCGATGCGCGGTGAGACGGACGACCCGACTGCTGCGGAGGTGGCGGCGCGGGAGGCCCCGATTCCGTTCGGAGAGGCGCGGCGGACGCTCTTCGCCGTACCCACGCTCAAGCGGCAGTTCAGCGCGTTCTTCTTCATCGGCGCGGGCTTCATCCCGCTCGCCTTCTATGTGCCGATCCTGCTTCACGACGCTTTCGGGCTCGGGGAGCTGGGTCGCGGCATCGTCGTTGCCGCAAACGGTGCCGCAGCGTTTGCCGGCATCCTGGTGTCCGGCAGGTGGACGCAGGTTCTGGTGCGGCGCAGTCTCGGTGAGCCGATCAAGTGGGCTGGGATCTCACTTGTCGGTGTCGGGATCCTCATCCCCGTCCTGTGCGCGATGCCCAACCTTGCCTCGGCTGTCGTGATGACGCTGCTCGCATCGTTCGTCGGCGGCATGTTCACACCGCCGTTCTTCATGACTCAAGCGTTCGTCTCTCCGGCCCGGGTGCGGTCGTTGTCATTCGCCTGGTCGTTCTTGTTCCTGGTGGCCGGCGTGTGGGTGCTGTTCATCATCCTTCCGGTCTCGTCCATTGCCGACGACCACGGCATCCGGATCGGTTTTGGCGCGACTGCGCCGTTCTGGATCATCGGCGGCACGATCCTCGCAACCGCGAGCCGATTTGTGGGCCGTGATGCACAGGCGGCGCTCGACTCGCTCGCGTTCATCACCAAGGTGCGCCAGCAGCGGCTCGACGGTGCGCAGGACGACATCCTGCTGCACTGCCAGGGCGTGACCGTCGCTTACGACGGCGTGCAGGTCCTGTTCGGGGTGGACTTCGAAGTGCACCGCGGCGAGATCGTCGCTCTCCTCGGCACCAACGGGGCCGGCAAGTCGACGCTGCTCAAGGCGATCACAGGCCTGGTCGACCCGACCGGTGGTGTGGTGCTGTTCGACGGCGTCGACGTGACACATGCCGACGCCGTGACATCGGCCAAGCACGGGATCGCACAGATGCCCGGCGGCAAGGGTGTGTTCCCGACCCTGACCGTCGACGAGCACTTCGAGGTCGCCTCCTGGCTGATCACCGACAAGGCCACCGCGCAGCGCGAGATCGACGGCGTGCTGACGCGCTTCCCGCGGTTGCGCGAACGCCGCGGTCAGCTCGCGGGCAACCTCTCCGGCGGCGAGCAGCAGATGCTCGCCCTCGGCATGGCATTCATCACCAAGCCACGACTGTTGCTCATCGACGAGCTCTCGCTCGGTCTCGCACCGACGATCGTGGAGCAGCTGCTCGACACCGTGCGCGAGATCAACGCCCAGGGCACGACCGTCGTGCTCGTCGAGCAGTCGGTCAACGTCGCGCTGACCGTCGCGGACCGCGCCTACTTCCTCGAGAAGGGGGAGGTGCGGTTCTCCGGCCCCACCGCCGATCTCCTCAACCGCGATGACGTCATGCGCTCGATCTTCCTGGCCGGCGCCACGAAGAAGTCCGCGCCCAGAGCGAAGGCGACGACACGCACTCGTCGTACGAAGGAGGCGATCGCCGACCTCGAACGACCCAAGCTGCTCGAGGCCAAGGCCGTCTCGGTCACGTTCGGCGGGATCCGAGCACTCGACGAGGTCGACGTCGCGGTCACTGACAAAGAGATCCTCGGGCTGATCGGGCCCAACGGGGCCGGCAAGACGACGTTGTTCGACGTCCTTTCCGGTTTCCAGGCGCCCACGCGGGGACAGGTGCTGCTCGGCGACTACGACGTGACCGACCTGCCGCCGGATGCGCGCGCTCGCATGGGTCTGGGTCGGTCGTTCCAGGACGCGCGCATCTTCGCGTCGCTCACGGTCGCCGAGAACCTGGCCACTGCGCTCGAGCGACACCTTACGATTCGTGACCATGCCGCATGTGCGCTCGGTCTTCCCGCGGCGCGCGAGCAGGAGGACGACATCGCCTGGTCCGTCGCGGACCTGGTCGATCTCATGGGTCTGGGCGCGTTCCGTGACAAGTTTGTGAGTGAGCTGTCGACCGGATCGCGTCGAGTCGTCGACATCGCGATGGCGCTCGCGCATGACCCCGCCGTACTCATCCTCGACGAACCGTCCAGTGGCATCGCCCAGCGCGAGACCGAGGCACTCGGCCCGTTGCTGCGGCAGATCCGTGACGAGACCGGTTGCGCGTTGCTGGTCATCGAGCACGACATGCCGTTGATCTCGTCGATCTCGGACCGACTGATGGCACTCGACCAAGGGCGTGTCATCTGCTCCGGCCCGCCTGACAAGGTGCTCGAGGATCCGCTCGTGGTGGGTTCTTACCTGGGGACCGACCGGTCGGCGATCGAACGGTCGGGGACTGCGAAGGTGAGCACATGAGGTCGAAGCTCGCCCGTCGCTTTGTCGCGCTCGGTCTCCTGTCGTCGAGCACGGTGGCGGCTGTCATGTTCATCGCGCCGTCACCGGTGGTGGCTCAGGCACCGGACGTCAGCGCATGGTGGAACGCGGCCAACCTCGGTGATCCCGCGCCGGTGCCACCGGCACCGCCGGACGTCAAGCAAGGCGACCTGCTGGTGCAGGGCTCCAACCCGGCACCGATCCCCAGCGTGCTGGGTACGGCGCCCGCGGGCAGTCAGGCGGTTGCGGGAGTCTCATTCGAGCTGCCGCCGTCGTCACTCGTCGGCGCCCTGACCCTCGCGATCGACGGGACGGCGCCGCCGCAGGTCTCCGTGGTCGCGTGCCGGGCAACCGAGACGTTCACCTCCGACGACAACGGGCCGTGGTCACATGTACCGCCCTACGACGGCAACGCCTGCGTGCCCGGCAAGCTCAAAGGCACTGACGTCGTTTTCAGCGATGTTGCCAAGCTGGTGCTGCACAACAAGCTCCAAGTGGTGCTCCTGCCCGGCCCGGTCGACCGGGTGGTGTTCAAGCCACCGAACGACAGCACGTTGGCGGTCAAGGACAGCGGCGGCGTCGGCGCGGCTGCACCATCGTTCGGCGCCGGAACCGGTTCCACGCCCGTTGGTGGCGGTGCGGGCAGCTCAGGCACTGCTCCCGTCGGCGGCACCGCCGTTGCCAATCCACCCTCGGCTGTGTCAGGTGCGCTGCCCGGCAGTGGTACGACGACGTCACCCACGACCGATGTAGCGCCTGTGGTCGCAGGGGACCAGTCCGGTCAGCCGATTGCTGCACAGCCGGCGGCAGCGACGACGTCGTCCGGCCTCAGCACTGGCGACCGCCGGATCATCGCCTTTATCGTCATCGCGGCCGAGGTCCTGGGTTACGCGTTGCTGATGCGCAACCGCGCGCCCGTCGCGGCGCCCGCGACAGCGGCGACCGCACTCGCAGGTGGCAGGCTGCGCGCACCCGACCGTGGCAGCAGTGGCCGGGGCGCTGCCGCGGCAGGCTCGGGCGGAGTGGGACGCTTTCGCCGCGAACGCGTTGGCCCCGCTCCGCATCTGTAAAGGACACCCATGACGACCGAGATGATCACGAACCCGACCGGCACGAGCCTTCAGGTGCTCGGTGAGCGCGCGGCCGAGCGCAACGGTGCGGAGTCTCGGCTCTACTTCGAGGATCAGTCGTTCACGGGCCTGCAGCTCGCCGAGCGCACCCGCCGGTTGTCGCAGGGTTTTCGCGACGCCGGTCTCGCGCCGGGCGAGCGTGTCGTCGTGTGCATGGCCAACTGCCCCGAGGTCGGGCTGACCTACAGCGCGGTGTGGCGGGCGGGTGGGGTCACCACCCCGGTGCTCTTCCTGCTCAGTGAGGACGAACTGCGGCACGTGCTCGTCGACAGCGAGGCGTCGTACATCGTGACAACGCCCGACTTCCTGCCCAAGGTGATCGCTTCCGCGGCCGGCGTCCCGACATTGCGCGGGATCGTTGTCGGGGACGCGCCGGGTGGAGTCGGCCAGGCCGCCGCCGGCACGAGCATCCCGATGCTCGACCTCGCTGAGCTGGAGCAGGCACCCGAGGGAGAGCTGGTCGACTGCGACCCGACTGAGCTCGCGGCTCTGATGTACACCGGCGGCACGACCGGCCGATCCAAGGGCGTGATGTTGAGTCACGACTCGCTGTCAGCGGCCGCGTGGCAGTTGACCGCATCGGGCAAGGAGACCGAGCGAGAACCGTCGTCGCGCGGGTTGCTACCGCTGCCGTTGTCCCACGTCTACGGCCTGATGCTCACCGTCGCCGGCGCGCATGCGACCGAGGCCGGAACGACGGTGATGATGCGCTGGTTCGACCCGGTTGGCTTCCTCGAGCTCACGCAGAAGCATCAGATCCACGCGAGTGCGCTGGTGCCGTCGATGATCCAGATGCTGCTCGCGCAGCCGCTCGAGGACTACGACCTGTCGTCGCTGACCCGGCTCGGCAGCGGCGGCGGCCCGCTTTCCCCGGAGATCGCCGAGGAGATCCAGAAGCGGTTGCCCCAGGTCGAGATCACCGAGGGCTACGGCTGCACCGAGACCGGTGGTTCGCTCGCGGCCAACCGGCCCGGCGAGTCGCGCATCGGAAGTGTCGGCAAGCCGCTGCCGCTGTGTGAGCTCAAGCTCGTTAAGGCCGACGGCACCGAGGCGGCGCCGGGCGAGGACGGTGAGATCTGCGCACGGGGGCCCAACATCATGACCGGCTACTGGAAGTCACCGGACGCGACCGCCGAGGCCATCCGCGACGGCTGGTTCCACACCGGCGACGTCGGCAGGTTCGACGAGGACGGCTACTTGTACGTCGTCGACCGCATCAAGGACCTCATCATCCGCGGCGGCATCAACGTCTATCCGCGTGATGTGGAGGACGCACTCGTCGAGCACCCCGACATCGTCGGCGCCGGCGTGGTCGGCAAGCCCGACTCGCGGATGGGCGAGGAGGTCGTCGCGTTCGTGCAGCTGCGGCCGGGCGCAACCCTGACGTCGGACGAGATCGTCACCTACGCCAAGGGACGGCTGTCCGCGGCCAAGTACCCGCGCGACGTCCGCATCGTCGACGCACTGCCACTCACCAGCGTCTTCAAGCTCGACCGCAAAACCCTCCGTACCCACCTCTAGCCATTGTTGAGTGCGACGTTTCGTACCTCTCAACGGCTATTGCAAGGTACAAAACGTCGCACTCAACCGTGTTCAGGTGAGGGGGCGGGCGGGTTCGGTGCGGGGTTTGTTGAAGCGGCCGAGGCCTCGGTTGCCGTAGACGCCCACCGGAACTGCAGCGGCCGTTGCCGCTGCGGCTGCACCGGTGGTCATTGCGGCGTGACGCCCCGCGCCGCCGAGCAGCCGCGGCGCTCGCTGCATCTGACCGCTGCTCATCCCGACGACGCCGATGCCGATCAGCAGGAGCATCGCGAGTGCCACGTTGTGCGCACGGTCGTTCGTGGATGACGTCGCGGCGGCCGGGGCGGCCGCCGGCGCCTGGTTGGTCGGCGCGACGACCGGGCTCGTGCCGGCGTCCGTCGACGTCGACGCCGAGTTGCTGGTCAGCGAGCCCGGAAGGTTGACGCTCGACGACCCGCTGCTTGCACCGGCACCGGCGGCCGATCCCTTCGTCGCCGTGGACGTGGCGCCCGTCGTGGCCGTCTTCGGCGGCGCCGGTGGTGGTGGCAGGGCCGATGTGCCCGTGACGATCAGCGATGAGGCATCCGGCTTGGCGACGTCGAGCGAGAACGGCTGGGTGGTGTCCGCCGGGGCCGGCGTCCCGACACCGGGGATCTCATCGGTGACAACAGGCACGATCGCGAGACTGAGCTGACCCGGCAGGGTTTCGATCGAGGCGTCCGCGAGGAAGGTCAACGTCGTCTGGTCGGAGGACAGGTTGCCGGGAATCGAGCGAGTGCAGTCGTACTTCGGCGCCGCGTCCATCGGCTGGTCGTCCCCGGCCGTCCACGTGCCGCTGATCGGACAGGCAACGACGTAGGCGGCGGGGTCGGTGGTCGGCGAGGTCGGGTTGATGACGGGCGTCGCGGTGAGGTTGCTGATCTTGAGCTCGATGGTGGCCGTCGAGCCTTCGGCGAGGGCGTACTGCATCGCCGCGAAGGCGAGGACCTGTCCGGAGGCAACCGAGACGTGCAAGCCGCCGGCCGGGGTCGCCGGGTCGGGGACAGCTTGACCGCCACCGGACAACGCGTTGTACCAAGCGGTCTGCACCGGCGCGTCCGCGGCGGCCGCCGTCGGCCACATCGCCGCGCCCAAGCCGCCGGCGCCGAGCAGAACCGCTGCTGCCCCTATGCGCTGCAGAACATTAAGCCGCGTGCGTGGCGCGCGGTGTCGTCCGTCGCTCATCAGGCCCCCACCTTTTCTGCTTCACGTGCGGTGCTGCGCCGGATCGTTGCGGGATCGCCGCCCAGGTAGGCGGTGACCACCCGTTCGTCCGCGAGCACGCGTTCCGGCGGCCCTTGAACGAGTACGGCGCCGAGGTCGAGCGCGACGATCGAGTCCGACAGCGAGGTGATGAGCGGCATGTCGTGCTCGATGACGAGCATCGCGCAACCCGTCTCCTCGCGAATGCGCTGCAGCAACGGACCGAGCGCCTCGGTCTCCTTCTGTGCGATGCCGCTGGACGGCTCATCGAGCAGCAGCACGGCCGGGTCGTGTGCGATCGACATCGCCAGGTCGACGATGCGGCGCGAGCCCGTCGAGAGCTCGGCGACGAACTTGTCGCGGAACGCACCCAGCCCCATCAGCTCGATCAAGTCGCCCACGGTGAAGGCAACGTCCATCTCGGACTCGCGGATGGCGGGGGTGCCGAACAACGCCGACACGTGGTCGCGCACGGCGATGTGTCGTTCAAGTCCCAGCGCGATGTTCTCGGCGACGGTCAGCGACGGGAAGATGCGCGCGTCCTGGAATGAGCGCCCGAGACCCGCCGCGGCGCGTCGTTCCGGCGCCCAGTGACTGATGTCCTTGTCACCCAGGACGATGTGACCGCGCTGCGTCGGCAGATGGCCCGAGATGATGTCGAAGATCGTGGTCTTGCCGGCGCCGTTCGGTCCGATCAGCCCGAGGATCTCGCCGGCGTGGACCGAGAAGGTCACCTGGTTGACCGCGGAGATGCCGCCGAAGGTGTGACTGAGGTGGCGCACCGCCAGCGCCTCCGGCCGGGCCACTGTCTCGGCAGCTTTCCTGGCGCGCGAGCGAGTGCGGGCCTGGCCGTTCTTGCTCTTGCTGTCAAGACTGTGGTTGGCACGGGCGAGGAACACCGAACGCAGGACATCGTCCCGGGCGAGGAGATCCGTAGTCGGGCCCTCGAACCGCACCTGGCCCTTCTCCATGAAGTAGGCGCGCGTGGCAATGGTCAGTGCGACGTTGACCGACTGCTCGACGAGAACGACCGTCGCACCTTCGGCATGAATAGCGCGTACGGCGTCGAGCAACCGCTCGACGATGACCGGAGCGAGACCCAGCGACAGCTCGTCGATGACGAGAAGCCGCGGCCGCGCGACGAACGCCATGCCGAGTGCGAGCTGCTGCTGCTCGCCGCCGGACAGGTCGCCCGCCAGCTGGTTCCAGCGTTCCTGCAGCCGCGGGAACATCTCGATGACCTTGGCGGTGCGCTGCGCCACCTCGTCGTTGGACTGCTTCGCATAGAGCCAGCACCCGGCCTTGAAGTGCTCCGCGACGGTCAACGTCGGGAAGACGGCCTTGCCGCCCGGTACTTGCACGATGCCCAGCGCGGTTGTCTCCTGCGGCGTGCACTTGGTGATGTCTCGCCCGTCGAACTCGATGTGTCCCGCAATGGGTTGCACGAGGCCCGAGATCGCCTTGAGCATCGTCGACTTGCCCGCGCCGTTGGTGCCGAGCAGTGCGACGATCTCGCCTTCGTGCACGTCGAGGTCGACGCCGAACAGCACCTGCACCTTGTCGTAGGCGACGTCGACTCCGCGACACGTCAACAATGCGCTCACTTCGCCAGCTCCGGTTCGGGCATGCGGGTTTCCTCGACGAGGCTGTCGGCGACGAGAGAGGGAACGTGAATCCTGTGCCGGTCCGCCAGCCCGCGCAGCCAGTCGTCGCGCTTGGCGAACGCCCATCCGGCCAGGCCGCCGGGGTTGGCGTAGAGGTTGAGCACGAGCAGCGGGCCCGTCAGCAGCAACGGGACCACCGACGAGAACGTGTTCCCGAGGTGGTGCCAGGCCATCGGTCCCCACAGGATCGTCGCCTGGAACGCGACGACCGACAGCGTGCCGAACGCGAGTGACCCGAGGCCACCGACAGCTGCAGCCAGGAACAACGCGATCGCGCTGTAGACGTCGTAGGTCCCGGGCAGCACCTGGTGCTGTTGGTAGGCGAACAGCACGCCGGCGCAACCTGCGAAACCTCCCGAGATGGCGAAGGCGGACAGTCGGGTCCGGACCGGTGCGATCGCGTAGGACGACGCCGCCCGTTGGTTGTCCCGGAGCGCGATGAGCATGCGTCCGCTGTGCTGACGACGGAACGACGCCGCAGCGGCGAGTCCGAGCACCAGAAAACCGAGACACAGGAAGTAGAAGGCGCGTTCGCCACCACGGCTGCCTTCGAGTGCGAACTTGCCGTAGAGCATCGGCCGGCGGATGCTCGCCGCCAGCTGGTCCGGCAGCAGATGCCGCCCGATCCAGTAGTGACTGTTGAGAACGTAGAACTGCATCGCGTAACCGAACGCGAGCGTGGTCACCGCCAGGTAGAGACCCTGCATCCGGACGGCCGGCAGGCCGATGATCACGGCGGTGATCGCGCCGGCAGCGATCCCGATGCCGATAGCGGCGAAGAAGTCGATGTTGTGCCGCCCGATCAGGCCGCCGGCTGCGGCAGCGCCGATGCCGACCAGCCCGTACTGCCCGAGACTGATCTGCCCGGCCCAGCCGGTGAGGATGACCAGCGAGACCGCGATGAGGCCGATGATCGGCAGGATCTGCAGGCCGGGCATCGTGGCGTCGCTCACGAAGTAAGGCAGCCCGATCGCAACGCCCGCAGTGACGGCGAAAAGGGCCATGCGCATGCGCTGCACCTCGGGCAGCGCGCGCAGCTCCAGCGGAATCGGCCGGAAGACGCTGATGGTCTGCCAGCTCGACGCGTTGGCGTCGACTGCTCGTGATCGTGATCGCCGTTGTGTGAGCAGTGATACGAGAATCACCGGCAGCATCAACGCTTGCGCGATGTCGTTGGTCCCGGTGTGGGCGACGGATGTGTCGATGAGCAGGCCGATGCCCAGGCCCATCAGCAGGGCGAGGCCGAGGTTCTCCATCCGGGCCACGACCGCGGCTGCGAGGCCGTAGAGCAGCGTGTCGTAGCCGAGCGTCGCGTCGCTGGGGACGCCGTACAAAGGAGCGATCGCGAAGATCGCCATCGCCGACATCAGTCCCGCGAGCGCCCAGGCAATCGTGTTGACGCGGTTGACCGGTACGCCGAGCAGCGCGGCTCGGTCACTGTTCTCCGATGACGCGCGCAGGGCAATGCCCATCCGGCTGCGCTTCAGGAAGATCATCAGGCCGAACGTCAGCAGCAGCACCATCGCAAACGCGAAGACCTGGTTGCCGGTCAGGATCGGCTCACCGCGGGAGTTGTGGTACTGCAGGTTCTGCCAAGGCGTCGCCACCTTGGGCACCCCGGTCGCCCTCTCGCCGAACCACACCGGGATGAAGAACCCGAGAGCCGCGAAGGACTGCGCAATGCCGATCGACACCACGGTGACGATCAGCCGAGACGCAGTCCTGAACCGACGCAGTACGAAGATCTCGGTGAGCGCGCCGCTGAGCAGACCGCCGATGATCGCGATCGGCATCGTCAGCAAGTAGTTGACGTGGTCGGCCGTCGACAAGAGCACCGCTGTGATGGCGGGTACGGCGCCTACCGCGGCCGCGGCGAAGTTGATGATGCGGCTGGTGCGATAGGTGAGCACCAGGGCCACGCCGATGATGCCGTAGAGCGCGCCGAGAGCGAGCCCGTTGACGAACAAGAACGGCGTCAGTCCGAAAACCTTGTCGACCGCGAACACGAAGGCGAGCGACAGCAGCGCCCGGCGGCCGTAAAGAGCGGCTCGCCGGTCACTGCTGGCCAGTGCGGTGACGCGATCCACCGCGCTGCTGAACGACGGCGGAACGGTCAACCCGTAGCCGCTCATGAACGGTTGGCGGCGACAGGAGCCGGCGGCTGGTTGATCCTCGGGAAGTGGCCGAGGGTGAACCGCTGCCCTTCGATCGAGACGTAAGTGCCGTTCTCACCGTTGAAGGGACTCTTCCTGTTCTTGTCCCAGTAGGCAACGCGGAAGTCCTGCGTCCAGCACCAGCTGCTGCCGTCGAACCCGCGCTGCTCGTGGCCGGTCCTGCCGCCGCCGCGCAAGCCCATATGAGGGGCAGCGGCCTGCATGCGGGCGGGGGTCAGCAGCGGGCCGGTGTTCTCGATGAGGCTGGCGAACATGCTGAGGTTGGCCCAGACGATCGTCAGCGCCGGTGGTTGCCCGTTCTTGGGCAGTCCCTTCTGGCCACTGGCGAGTCGATAGACCTTGACGGCGGGCATGTTGTTGGGGTTCTCCTGCGCGCCCTCGGCGCCGAGACCGATGGCGTTGTCCCACGGACAGCCCTTGCCCGGGTTGGGACACGAAAGTCCTGGACTCTGCCCGCCTTGGGAGTAGGTCTGGGCGTTGGAGTCCCAGTCCATCGTCTGATCACTGGCCATGATCGACTCGGGCCAGTAGTTGTCCGTGGCGAACGCGTTCTGACCGAACTGCGGGGCGACGGGGTCACACAAGCAGACGACGCTCGTTGCCGGGCTGTTCGGCGTGTTCATCGCCGCGGCTGCCGCCTGTGACTGTTGCGTCGCGGTGTTGATGTCCTGGGCGTAGAAGTACTCGTGCTTGACCTGCTCGCCGCAACCCTTCTGCAGCGCGGGATAGAGGACCTTCTTGACGGTGTCCTCGTTGTCCGGGTCGTTGGTGCTGATGACACCGAGCACGCGCGGTCTCTTGCGGAAGTCCTCAGCCCGGTTCTGGTCACCGGCGAAGATCGCTGTTCGGCCCGAGCCCCCTTGGCTCGTCATCTGGTTGCACCACCACTGCGCGAGGCCGAGCTCGATGCGCGTCGAGGACTCACCGGCGTCGTACGAGTAAGGCATGTTGGCGTTGTGGAACGCGTCGGAGAATCCACTGCCGCCGAAGTTGACGACATGTAGGCGCGACAGCTCGGCGAAGCAGGCCGAGCAGACCGTTGTGTCCCACAGGACGCCGTAGGGGTGGTACTTGGCGACGATCGAGTCCATGTCCTTGATGAGGCACGGGTAGTCCGGCGGCACGGTGCGGCAGCCACCTTGCACGGTGTCGACGTGCAACGACCGGCCGTAGAGCTGGTAGTGCGAGTTGATGAACTTGGCGTACGCCGCGTTCCACGTCTTTGCGTCGCTCGCGTTGTAGTAGAGACCTTGTGCCTTGAGGATCTGGTCGACCTCGGCGCCGTAGTCCGCGACATAGACGACCAGCTCGATCTGCTTGTCGGTGACACCCGGCCAGGTCGCGCCGCCGTTGTTCACGTTGGCGGCGCCGAGTGCGCCGGGGACGCACGGCGGAGCGAAGTAGTCGATCGACGGGTCGAACTGCCGCCCGTTGACGCAGTGCGAGGTGTCGCCACCTACTCCGGCCACTGCGCCTCCCGCGCTCTGGCCGCCGCGCGCGCCACCGGCGACCACGGCGCCGCCGGCAGCGGACGAGCCGCCCGCCACGGTGCCGGCCGGGCCCGCGGCTGTCGTGGCCGCGCCCGGCACTGCAGCGCTGCCGGCGGGGCCTGCCACCGTCCCGTCACTGGTCGTGCCGTACGGCGACAGCGCACTGGCACTGTTGGCGGTTGGTGCCGTGGACGGTGCGGCGAGCACCAGCACGAGTTGGACGACAGCGAGAAGGACGAGCGGTCCGAACTTCCCGAGCAGGGGGTTGCTGGGCACGAGTCGGCCTCCGGTCGGACGGCGGCGCGCAGGGTGTGACCTGCGTCACAAGCCCTAACAATGCACCACGAATACGGGCGAATCGCCAGGGAGGTCGACGGGTCAGCCGGGCAACAGTCGATAGGTGACGGCTGGTGCATGGAAACCCTTGAGGGCTTGCGCCGGAAGCCGCTCGAGACCGAAGGACTTGTTGTCGAGCCCGGCAGCCGCGCTGTCGGACACCACCACCGTGCCCGGATTGGCCAGGGCGACCAGGCGCGCCGCTCGGTTGACGACGTCGCCGTAGTAGTCGCCGTACAGGCTGAGGACCGAGCCGAAGTCGGCGCCGACGCGTGCCGGCGGCAGCGTTTCGGCGAGGGCGAGTCGATCACACAGGGCCAGAGCAACCCGGCAACCGGCCATCGGGGTGTCGCACACGAACATCGCGCCGTCACCGATGAGCTTGACCAGTCGGCCGGTGCCGGCCGTGACCACGTCGGCAACGAGATCCTCGAAACGGGCGAGGAGTGTCGTGAGGTCGCGGGGCGTCAGGGTTCGGGAAAGCGCGGTGTAACCGACGAGGTCGACGAAGCCCACGAACAGATCGCGCCGGGCGGCTTGGTTCTGGGCGTCCGGCGTCCAGGCGCCGTAGGAGACCTTGACCAGATGCGCCTTGATGACCGCCGCCAGAAGGCCGAGGAACGGCGGCAGCGCGGCGCGCGTGAGGTCGACGTACTGCTCGACGACGTCGGCGTAGGAGGTCCCGGCGGTGAGGCTCGGCACCTCGAACTCGGTGCGGAAGGCGTCCACCAGCGCCTCGGCGATGCGACTCGACGTGGAGCCGACGACGCGTGCGATGCCCAGCGCGGTCTCCTCGCCCAGCAGCCCTGCCGCGTCGCTGATGACAGGGATCGCGTCGACGACGTCGCGCGGCACCGCGGGTGTGCCGGGCGCCGGCGGCACGAGTCCGAGTGCATGCAGCAGGCGTACGAAGTCTTCGCCGCTGAGGCCTGTGCGCTCGGTGGCCTCCGCCAGGGTCAGCGGCGGTCCCGACCGAAGGTTGAGCTCGAGCGCGAGATCGCCACCACCGGGGCCCGCCACGGCCGTCCGGGCCTCGGCCTCGGTGGCACCCAGACGTACCAACAAGTCCTCGAGACGCCGTCGATCGGCGCTCGGCTCAACGGGTGAATTTTGCGCCACGACGCATTGTCACGCACCACAGCGGGCATTCAAGTGATTACAGATCGTGACATTGGTGCCATACTGCCAATCGACGCAAAAGCGCTCATTCCCCGGAGCGTCATGGGAGTTGACATGGCTCGACGACGAGCGGCTCGCGTGCAGCCCGCTCCGCCGCAGCCACTCGAGTCCCTGTCGTCGTTGCTCCAGGCATGGCGACGGCACTGGGACGAGGTAGGGGCGATCCAACGCACGTTGCCGGCGCCGGCGCGAGACCGGCTCGAGCGGCTGTCCGGGGACATCGAAACGGCATTTGCACAGACCCGGCACCTGTTCGCGCTGGAGTTCCCGCCCGGAGTGGTGTCCGAGCTGCAAGGTCGGCTGGCTGACGCGTTGGCCGTCGTCGAGGAAATGGCGCGCACGGGCGGCGCCTCCCTCGAGACAGGGCCTGACGCGGCCGCGCGTCAGCTGGCCGCCTCGCAGCTCGCCGTTACCGTGCGGGACGTCATCGCCGCCGGCGACGCACTGGAGATGCATCTGCAGCCGATCGTCGCGCTCGACAAGCCACTCGGCACGCCGGTCGGCTACGAGGCGCTGGCGCGGTTCCAGACGTCGCCTTATGAACCGCCCAACGTCTGGTTGGAACGCGCGTCGCACGCAGGCCTGCAGCACGAGCTGGAGCTGAGCTGCGTCCGAAGCGCTCTCGCCCACCTCGCTGCGTTCCAAGCGACGCCATATCTTGCAGTCAACGTGTCACCGGCGACGCTGGTGTCCAAGGACTTCGAACGACTCGTCGCCGACGTGCCGGCGGATCGACTTGTCGTCGAGGTGACCGAGCACGAAGTGGTGCGCGAGTACGACCTGCTCCTTCGCGTCATCGGCGGTCTCCGTGCGCGCGGACTTCGCCTCGCCGTCGACGACGCCGGAGCGGGTTTCGCGAGCTTCCGCCATGTGCTCGAGCTCAGTCCCGAGATCATCAAGCTGGACACGCATCTCATCCGCGGGATCAGCGAGGACCACAGCCGCGAGGCACTCGTTCGCTCGCTCGTGTCCTTCGCGGAGGACGTCGGCGCGACGTTGGTCGCCGAAGGCATCGAGTCACGCGCGGACCTGTTGACGCTGCGCAACGCGCGCGTGCCGCTTGGTCAGGGCTATCTGTTCGCACATCCCGGACCCGCGCCGACGATCCTGCGTCGGCGTCGTACAGCCCGGACGCCTCGACAGCGGGCCATGTCGGCATAAAGTCCGGGCATGCCCGACCGCTTGACCGACCTCCGCCGGCGCATGAAGGAGTTCATCGACGGCGAGGTGATTCCCGCTGAGCCGCTCCTGGTCGATGGGGGCGACGGCGCAACCGATCGCCTGGAAGCATTGAAGGCAGAAGCGAAACGCCGTGACCTGTGGGCTCTCGGTCATCCCGCGGAGATCGGCGGTGGCGGTCTGCCGTTCATGGACTTCGTCTATCTCAACGAGATCATCGGGCGATCCGAGTGGGGGCAGGTCGCCGTCGGGTCCGTGTCGATGCAGGACTCGATCATGCTGCATCTCTACGCGTCCGATGAGCAGCGCGAGCGTTTCCTCAAGCCGTTGGTCGCAGGCGATGTCTATCCGAGCGTCGGCCTGACCGAACCCGAGGTCGCCGGCAGTGACCCGACACAGATGCAGACCACGGCTGTGCTCGACGGAGACGAGTGGGTCATCAACGGCCACAAGTGGTTCACCACGGGCGCGCACCGCGCAGCCTTCACGACGGTCTTCGCGATGACCGACCCTGACGCGCAGTCACCGCATGCAAAGTTCTCCGCCATCATCGTGCCGACCGATACGCCCGGCTATGACATCGCGCGCGCAGTGCCGACGATGGGTACGACGCACGGCGATCATTGCGAGGTCTTCTACCGAGATGTCCGTGTTCCCCGAGACAACCTGCTCGGAGAACGCGGCAAGGGGTTCCGCATCGCGCAGAAGCGACTCGGACCGGGGCGGATCTTCCACTGCATGCGCTGGCTCGGCCAGGCACAACGTGCGTTCGAGCTGATGGTCGAGCGCGCAAACACGCGCTACGCACACGGCTCGTTGTTGCGGGAGAAGGGCGAGATCCAGCGGTTCGTCGCCGAGTCGGCGGCTGACATTCAGGGTGCCCGACTCATGACACTCGATGCTGCGCGTGCGATGGACACCGGCGACGAAGCGCGTGTTGAGATCAGCCTCATCAAGTTTCGGGGAGCGCGCGTCCTGCATGACGTCATAGACCGTGCGATCCAGGTGCACGGTGCACTCGGCGTGACCGGCGACACTCCGCTCGAGCGCATGTACCGCGAGGCGCGTTACGCCCGGCTGTACGACGGGCCGGACGAGGTGCACCGCATGGTGGTCGCGCGACAGCTGCTGTCGAGCGAGCCATCGACCTGGCCGTGGGCCTAGAGGAAGCGCTCGGGGCGCGGCTGGGTGGTGAGATCCGCGACCTGACCCGGATGCTCGGCGGCGCGTCGCGAGAGACGTGGTCGTTCACACTCGACGGCCGGTCGCTGGTGCTGCGCCGCGACCCCGACGGGTCGCCGCGGTCCGGCGCCATGCGGCGCGAGGCGGCACTGCTCCGAGCGGCAGCCGGGGCAGGCGTTCCGGTGCCGGCGGTCATCGACGATGACGACGCGTCGATCATCATGCAGCACCTCGATGGCGAGACGATCGCGCGACGCATCCTGCGAGATGAGACCTACGCGAATGCACGCGCGGGCCTCGTCGAACAGTGCGCCACCGCGCTCGCCCGCTTGCACAGCGGTGTCGCGGTCGATCAGGTCGACGACCTGCCGACGGATCCGGATCCGGTGGCGACGCTTCGCGCGATGCTCGACAATCTCGGCGAGCCGCATCCGGCGCTGGAGCTGGCGCTCTTGCGGCTCGACTCGTCGCGCCGACCGTCCTCTCGTCGGACCGTGGTGCACGGCGACTTCCGCCTCGGTAACTGGATGGTCGACGCGAGTGGACTCGTCGGCGTTCTCGACTGGGAGCTCGCACATGTCGGCGACCCGGTGGAGGACCTCGGCTGGATGTGTGTGCGCTCTTGGCGGTTCGGCGGACCGCACCCGGTCGCCGGCGTGGGCACCCGGCAAGAGCTGCTGGACGCCTATGCCGCTGCCGGGGGTGAGTCGGTCGACGCCGCAGCATTGAACTGGTGGGAGCTCTGCGGCACGACCCGCTGGGGCGTGATCTGCGTGCAGCAGGCGGCGACGCATCTGTCCGGTGCGGTGCGGTCGGTCGAGCTGGCCGCGATCGGTCGCCGCGTGTGCGAGGTCGAACGCGACGTCCTCGAGCTCCTGTATCCCGACCTTGTCAGAGCAGCTGCGCGGGCGAAGCCTCCGCTGGCCCCGGCAAGTGGGGGACCGCACGACCGGCCGTCCGCGGATGAGCTGCTCGAGGCGGTGCAGGAGTGGGTCGGCGGGCTGACGCTGGCCGGACGCGACCATTTCCTGGCGCGGGTGACGACACGCGCCTTGGACGTCGTACGACGGGAGCTGCGACTCGGACCGGCGCTCGCGTTGCGCCATCAACAACGACTGGCTGCGCTAGGTGTCGAATCGGACGCGCAGCTCGCTGAGCAGATTCGCGCCGGCCGGGACGGCTCGACCGTGGCGGCTGCGGTCTGCGAGGCCGTCGTCGACAAACTGTTCGTGGCCGATCCAGGCCAGCTTTCCTGACTGCGCGGTCCTTCTATGCGGACACCAGCTGCTCGCCTTGCTCCGGGTGATCGCCGCGGAACGTTCGCCGGTAGTGCATCGGCGGAACACCGACCACGCGAGTGAAGTGCTGACGAAGGTTGGCCGCAGTGCCGAAACCGGCAAGCGTCGCAATGCGTTCGACCGACTGATCGCTGCTCTCGAGCAGATGCTGCGCACGCCGTACTCGTTGGATCAGCAGCCACTGCAACGGTGTCGTCCCGGTGGCCGAGGTGAAGCGTCGTACCAAGGTGCGAACACTCACGTTGGACTGGCGCGCGAGGTCGCGAAGCGTCAGCTGCTGGTCGAGGCGTTCCATCGCCCAGTCGAGCAGCGGAGCGAGTGTGTCGCTGTCGCAGGGCGGCAACGGCGCATCGACATACTGCGCCTGGCCGCCGTCGCGGTGCGGCGGCACAACCATGCGGCGCGCGACGGCGTTGGCCGCGTCGGTGCCGAGGTCGAGCCGCAACATGTGCAGGCAGAGGTCGATGCCGGCGGCCGTGCCCGCTGAGGTGAAGATGCGGCCGTCCTGGACGTAGAGGACGTTGGGATCGACGTCGACCGCGGGGAACCGTTCGGCGAGATCGGCGGCGTGAGCCCAGTGAGTGGTGGCGCGCCGGCCGTCGAGCAACCCGGCCTCTGCGAGCACGAACGCGCCGGTGCAGATCGACGCGATCCGCGCGCCGTTGGCATAAGCCTGTTGCAGGGCGGCCAGCAGCCGGGCGGGCTGACCGCTGGTCTCGCTGGCCGCGGGGACGATCACCGTGTCAGCCGTCACCAGGTCGTCGATGCCGAACGGGGTGTCGAGGATCAGTCCTTGCGCGGTGCGCACGGTGCCCGGCTCGGCGGCGCACAGCTTGAACTCGTACCAGTCGTCGAACATCCAGGACCGGTCGATGCCGAAGACCTCGCAGGCGACGGCGAGCTCGAACTGGGCCGTCCCGCTGACGACCGCCACCGCTACTGTGTGCATGGCACTAATCTTACGGACAGTGTCAATAGAGCCACTCGTGCGATCGGGCCTCGTGCCGCAGGGTTGCGTGTGGAGGTGATCGCGATGACGCATCCGGGCATCGCACAGGCGATGGCTCAGGCGCACCGTGACGACCTGCTTCGCGCCGCGAGGACGCGGACCGGTGTCGTGGTCGTGGCTCGAAACCGCCGCCGCGAGCGCGGGCGGCTTGTAGCGTGGCTTGACGCTCAGCGGCTCCGCCGCCGACCCGGCGCGGCACTCGGCACGACGGCGTGCGTGGCAGGCTGCCGATGAGCGCGTTGGGGCTGGCAGTGGCGGTGGGGATCCTGATCGCGATCGCCGTGCTGGCGCCGATCTTCGGTGCGGATTCCAGGCCGACGGCCCAGGACCCGACCGAGGGCTGGTATCGAAACCGCTCCTGAGCGGCGGAAGGAGTACGACGCGTGTCGAGGCGGGGGTCGGTCCTCTTCGCGGCGATGTGCGTGATCTGGGGAGTTCCTTATCTCCTGATCCGTGTCGCGGTGCGTGACCTCAGCCCCGAGGCGGTCGTCTTCTTCCGCACGGCGGGGGCAACGTTGTTGCTGTTGCCGATCGCGTTCAGGCGAGGTGCCCTCGGTGAGGTTTTCCGCCGATGGAAGCCGTTGCTGTTGTTCACCGTCATCGAAGTGACGGCGCCGTGGTGGCTGCTCTCGACAGCGGAGGAGCACTTGTCGAGCGCCCTGGCCGGTCTGTTGATCGCGGCGGTGCCGCTGTTCGGTGTCGTGCTGTCGCGCCTCGTCGGCAGCACGGAGGTCTTCGACCGCGTGCGTCTGTTCGGACTCGGACTGGGATTCGCCGGGGTCATTTCTCTTGTCGGGCTACAGCTCGGTCACGTCAACGGCCTCGCCGTCCTCGCCGTACTGCTCACCGCACTCGGCTATGCGGCCGGTCCGTTGGTCTTGACGCGTCGGTTGGCCGACCTCCCGGCGGTCGGTGTGACCACCGCTTCGCTGGCCATCACCAGCATCGTGTGGGCGGCGCCGGCAGCGGTGTCACTTCCCCATCATGTCGGTGGCAAGGTCATCGCGTCGATGGTTGGTCTCGCCGTCGTGTGCACCGCTGCGGCGTTCGTCGTCTTCTTTGCGCTGATCGCCGAAGTGGGGCCGACGCGCGCGACGGTCATCACCTATGTCAATCCGGCGGTCGCGATCGTGCTCGGTGTCGCGGTGCTCGGCGAGCACTTCACCCTCGGCATGGCGATCGGCTTCCCACTCGTCATCGCGGGCTCGGTGCTCTCGACCCGTCACCCCAAGGACAAGACGATTGCCGGCGGTCCCACCGACTCTTCGCTGCTCCCGGAGGTAGTCGCCGAGGTCTCGGTGAAGGGCTGAGCGAGTAGCCACAGCGACAGGCATGTGTAGCCGACCATCGCGGCGAGCCAAGGCAGCTCGCTGCGTCGGCTTTTCTGCTCGTCCGCGGCGGTCCGCATCAGGTGCCGGTGCGCGATGATCACGGCGAAGATGTGTACGGCGATGATGACGACGAGTGCGACGTACCAGTAGAACGCGTTGGGCAAGAACGAGTGGTTGGGCTCGTAGTCGTCGTTGAACGGATACGGCAAATGGATCGGCCAGCTCGCCAGTCCGGGTGGATTGCCGATCAACGGGAAGAGCAGCTGACCGTTGACGATCAGGTAGCCGAGATAGTGCGACAGCAGATAGCCAAAGGCAATGGGCACCAGGCTCGGCAGCAGGCCGGAGAGTGAGCGCAGCGGCCGGGTGTGGTGCTCGCCGGCCTTCGCCGAGCCGTGGGCGAACCCCAACAGCAGGGTTGCGAGCACGATCGCCATGGCCAGGAAGGCAAGGACGAGGAACCAGTGCTGCTGACCGGTCCCTGCGATGCCGTAGCTGCCCGAGAGATGGCGGAGCACGTCGTTGTTCCACTGCGGCGTCGAGAGCAGCCCGTCGTAGTTGACGTTGAGGAGCATGAGCAACACGAACGAGATGCGACTCGGGTGGCGGGAGAAGCCGGGCTCCAGTCCGCCTGCGAACCCGCGTCGACCGGGCGCTCCGAAGCGGAAGAACCCGAGGCGGCCCCAGGTGTCGAACAGCACGGTGAACATCTCGCCGCGGCGCAACCACTCCTCGCCGAACAAGAAACCGCCGAGAAGTGAGATGCCCGCGTAGATCGCGAGCAGCTCGCCGGTGACGTGCGGGGTGGTCGCCCACAGGTTGAAGATGAGCTCGAAGCACGCGACGACGAAGAAGACGATGGCGGCCGGCCACCAGCCGACCCAGCCCGGCCACCGCACCGGTTGCGGCCCGCCGAGAATCGCCTGCCTCGCTCGCGCGGAGTCGGCGAACTTGGCGAGGAAGGCGAACGGGTTCACGGGCTGGGTCCAGTCACCGATGATGGCGACCGACAAGGGCACGGCGACCCAGACCACGATCCAGAACCAGGTGTCGATGATGTTCTCGGCGACCTCCTGGTTGCCCGCGATCGCGCACCAGCACAAGAACGCGAGCCAGAGCACGGCCAGCATGCCCGCGACGGGGTGCAGGCCGCGCAGGTGCGCGCTGTCAGGGACGTCGCGCGCCGGCGACTCGCCGCCGACGTCACCCCGGTTGAGCACCAGCAGGAACGACACGATGACGACCAGCGCGCCACCACCGACGAACAAGTACAGCGGGATCGGTAGGTCGTAGCGCTGCCCGAACGCGTGCGCCAACACCGTCATGCGTGCAGCCCCTCCGTGATGTCGGTGATCCGGCGCTCGTGGCCATCCTGTCATTCGCGCGTATGACACACGGCAGTGCTCCGCCGGGCGCCGGTTAGTGTCCCTCTTCATGACAGAGCTCGTGCACCTTGACGTCGAGCGCGGCATCGCGACCATCACCCTGGACTCGCAGAGCAACCGCAATGCCTTGTCCGCCCAGCTCCGGCAGGAGCTCGCCGGTCATCTCGATGCGGCGTTCGCGGACGATTCGGTGCGCGTGATCGTGCTCACGCATGCGGGTCCGGTCTTCTGCTCCGGCATGGATCTCAAAGAAGCGAGCGGGGGCGCGGTGGCGGGGCAGGAGTTCCCGCGCATCCTCGAGTCGATCTGGAACTCACCGAAGCCGGTGGTCGCGCGCCTTGCGGGTCCGGCGCGCGCCGGCGGGCTCGGTTTGGTGGCCGCGGCCGACATCGCGGTCGCCGCGGACCCGGTGTCGTTCGCGTTCACGGAGGTGCGGATCGGCGTCGTGCCGGCCGTCATCTCCGTCACCGTCCTGCCGCGGCTTCTGCCGCGCGCGGCCAACGAGCTGTTCCTCACCGGCGAGACCTTCGATGCGGCACGGGCCGTGCAGGTCGGCCTGCTCAACAGCGTCGTGCCGGGTGAACACCTCAACGATGAAGTGCGTCGCTACACCGACATGCTCGCTCTCGGCGGTCCCATCGCACTCGCCGCCACGAAGGCCATGCTGCGCGCGCAGCGGCCGGAGTCGATGCAGGACGACCTTGCGCAGATGCTGGAGCTTTCCGGTCGACACTTCACGTCGGATGAAGGCAAAGAAGGCATGGCTGCCTTCCTCGAGAAGCGGAAGGCTTCCTGGGTTCCCTAGCCCTCAGGCGGCCAGGGTGGCGTGCATCTCCCACACGAGGATCTCCGCCGGTTCGGTCGCGGTCACTCGTTGACCGCCCACACCGGTCAGCCGCGCGGCGTCACCGGTTGCCAGTTCGCCGGCGCCTTCCAGCGCGACCGCACCCCGCGGCACATACAGATGCAAGTAGGGCGCGTCCGGCAGGGTCACTGTCCCTCCGGGCTGCAGCCGCGCCGCGTGCAAGGCGGCGTACCTGTTCTTGATGCGGATCGCACTCGCGCCGTCGTGCTGGGGCATGCCGGACGCGACCGGCACCAGGCCCCCGGCCAGCAGCTCGGCAGCGATCTCCAGCTGCTCGTAACCGGGCTCGATGCCGTCCTCGTCGGGCACGACCCACATCTGCACGAAGTGCACCGGGTCGTCATGAGTCGCAGCGCCGGTGAGGCGCCACGCGTCGTTCTTCTCCGAGTGCAAGATGCCGGTGCCCGCGCTCATTCGTTGTGCCAGGCCGGGATAGATCACACCGTTGTGTCCTTCGGAGTCCTGATGCACGAGCTGACCCTGCAGGACCCAGGTGACGATCTCCATGTCGCGGTGGGGATGCGTCTCGAATCCCATCCCCGGCGCGACCACGTCGTCGTTGTTGACCAGCAGCAGCCCGTGGTGGGTGTTGCCCGCGTCGTAGTGATGGCCGAACGAGAAGGAATGCTTCGAGTCCAGCCAGTCGATCTTCGTGGTGAAGCGGGCGCCGGCTCGGCGAACGTCCAGCTGATTAGGCATCATCGGCTCCATGAGCGGTCCTGTCGACGTCACTGACACTCCTGCCCAACCCGCAACTCCCGGAGATGATTCCACCGCTCCTGTGATCGAGGTCCTCGACGGACGGGCGACCACGGTCGGTGATGTGCCGGTACGACGGGTGCTGCCGCGGCGGGGACGGCGTACCGTCGGCGCCTGGTGTTTCGCCGACCACATGGGTCCCACGCCGGTCGACGAGTTCCGCGGCGTCGACATCGGTCCGCACCCGCACATCGGACTGCACACCGTCACGTGGCTGGTCGCCGGCGAGCTTCTTCATCGTGACTCGCTCGGCTCCGAGCAGATGGTCAGGCCCGGGCAGCTCAATCTCATGACGGCCGGTCGCGGTGTTGCGCACGCGGAGGAGTCGACCGGCGGATATCGCGGCGACCTGCACGGCATGCAGCTGTGGGTCGCGCAACCGGACGCGACGCGCCACGGACCGCCCGCCTTCGAGCACCACGCTGACCTGCCGCAGGTTTCGCTGGGAGCGGGCGAGGCGACCGTGCTCGTCGGCGAGTTCGGCGACGTCATGTCACCGGCCCGCGCAGACACCGACCTGGTCGGCATCGACGCGGTGCTGCGCGCCGGAGTCTCGGCGTGGGGGCTGCGACCCGAGTTCGAGTACGCGGTTGTCGTCATCGACGGAACGGTCGCCGTGGACGACACGGTCGTCGCGCCTGGCCAGCTCGGATATCTGGGTCTCGGCCGCGACGAGCTCACGGTCAGCGCCACGGACGATGCCCGGCTGCTGTTGCTCGGTGGCGTGCCGTTCGACGAACCCGTGCTGATCTGGTGGAACTACGTTGCCCGCACCAGGGGTGAAGTGACGGCCGCCGGGCTCGACTGGAACAGCGAGGGCGAAAGGTTCGGCCGGGTCGACACTGCGCTCGCGCGCATTCCCTCGCCCGTCCCGCCGTGGCAGCGCAGCTCCGGCTGAGGGCTACCGGCCGACTGCTCGTTCGAGCTGGGCCTTGTTCATCTTGGAACGGCCCTCGACGCCCTTCTTCTTGGCCTCGTTGTAGAGCTGCTCCTTGGTCCGACCACCGGACCCCTTGTGTGAGCGCAGGCCACCACGACGACTCGACGAGATGTCGTCGACGGACGAGCGGCTCTTCTCCTCGGCCTCGCCGGATCGTGCGCGCTCCTTGTTGACGGTGCGCGCAGCGATCTGCTTCGCGGTCTTCTTCGAACGGCCCTGGTCCTCCAGGCCGTCCTTGATGTGCTCGTACTGCCGTTCGCGTTTCTTGCTCCAGGCTGATTGAGGCATAACAGAGTTCTTCCCGCGTGTGTCCAGAGAAATCGCGGGCATGCCGAGGTGCGTGGCGATGCTCAACGTGCTGGTGAAGCGTGCGCCCGAGCAGGTCTGGGACTTCCTGAGCAAGGGAGAGCGCTACGCGGAGTGGGTTGTCGGGACGAAGCGAATACGTGCCGTCGATGACGACTGGCCGGCGGTAGGCAGCGAGCTGCACTTCACCTTCGGTATCGGTTCGTTGACGATCGATGACCGCACCACGGTGCGCAACATCGACCCGCCCAACATGCTCGAGCTCGAGATTCACGCCGGCCGTATCGGCACGGCCAGGCTCTTGTTCGAGATCCGGTCGTGGGGCGAATACACGGTCGTGGTCCTCGACGAGCATCCGCTCAGCGGGCCGGGGGCGCACTTGCATAACATGCTCGTCGACGTCGGGTTGCGGATTCGCAACAGGCGGATGCTCGACCGGCTCGCGAAGCTGATCGAGACCGAGTACGACGAGCTATCGCCCGATGGCCTTGCGGGTAGCCCACGCACCCACCGACTGCATCCGGACCCGATGCGCCCGTAACGCCGCACGTGCCGCGTTCGAACCGCACGCCCCGTGCACGCCGCCGCCCGGATGCGCGGACGCCGACGCGAGGTAGAGGCCGGTCACCGGCGTCTCGGGTCGACCCAGCGCTGGGGTGGGGCGGAACACCAGCTGTTGGTGAATGCCAGTTGTGCCGCCGTTGAGGGCACCATCGACGAGGCCCGCGTCATGTGCCTGGATCGCCGGCGGGGCGCTGACCTTGCGCGCGACGATGTGTTCGCCGAAACCGGGCGCCATCCGTTCGAGCTGCGCCTCGATGCGGTCGGTGAACTCGGACTGCTCGCCCTGGTCCCATCGACCGTCGAGCCGGCCGCCCGCATCGCCGACCACCTCGCGCGGCACGTGCGTGTATGCCCAGAGCGACTCGGTCCCCGCGGGCGACCGCGTTGAGTCTGCTGTCGTCATCTGTCCGACCAGCAGGAAAGGCCGGTCCGGCACGTAGCCGGTTGACACCTGCTGGGCGAACGCCGACAGCTCGTCGAGGTCGGCGGCGACGTGCACCGTCCCCGCGCCGACGGCACCCTCTGCCGCCCAGGGCACGGGCGCATCGAGTGCCCAGTCCACCTTGAACGTCGCGAAGTCCCACTCGAACCGGCGGATGTCGTCGCGCAGCCGAGCGGGCAGGTGTTCCCACGCGACGAGGTCGCCGTAGAGCTGCGGGGCGACGACGTCGGCAAGCACAGCACGTCTTGCGTCGAAGGTGCGTCCATCGGCCGTGCGCACGCCGACTGCGCGCCCGCTTCGTACGACGATCTCGCGCACGGGTGCGTTGCACTCGAGGCGGCCGCCGCGGCTCTCCAGACGACGGACGAGCGCGGTGGTGAGCTGACCCGCTCCGCCGACCGGCACCGGGAAACCGAAGTGCTGCCCGAGCATCGCGAGCAGCCAGCCGAAGGTTCCACTGCCGGCCGCCTCCGGACTCAGATCGGCATGCAGTGCCGAGCCCGCGAGCAGCAGCGCGGCACCGGCGCCGCTGAACTCCTCTTTCGCGAGGCGTCGTACCGGCAACAACGACTGTCGCGCGAAGCGCAACATCCCGGGAGCACCCAGCCGCTTCGCGAGGCGAAGGCCCGCCTTGACCGGAGGGAACGGAGTGAACAACGCAGCCAGCAACGCGTCGCCGATGTGCTCCCACTCGGCGTAGAGGCGACGCCATGCGGCGCCGTCTCCGTTGCTCAGCTTGTCGAGACCGGAGACGGTGCGCTCGAGGTCGCGATACAGAACGGCGGCGCTGCCGTCGGGCATCGGATGCGCAAGCACGCTCGGTGCGTGCGTCCAGCGCAGGCCGTGCTCCTCCAGGCGCAGCCGCTGAATCGCCGGAGAGGCAATCGCGAGCGGGTAGAACGCGCTGCACCAGTCGCCGACGTAACCGGGTGCCGGCCCGTCGTAGGAACGAACCGCACCGCCGGGTTCGGGCTGCTCCTCGAGCACGAGCACGTCCCAGCCGGCGTCGGCCAGCACGTTGGCGGCGACGAGTCCGTTGGGTCCTGCTCCGATGACGACGGCGTCAGACACAGGGTGCATCCTGCCCGGACGCCATGACGGGACACGCAGGGCATCGATGAGTTTCACCCCCAGCGGACGTCTACATCCATGTGCGAGGCGTCGTGCTCGTCGGCAGCGCCGATCCGCTGCGCCTGCGGGAGTGGTACGCAGGCGTCTTCGGCGCGCCCACGGACCCGGACGGCATGCTCGACTACGGCGGCCTGCGCGTCCTGATCGACAAGCGGGATGTGGCCGCGCGAAGCGCTGAGCCGGGACGTCTGATCCTCACCTTCGCCGTCGACGACATCGCTGCGATCGAGGGACGCCTGATCGATCACGAGGTCGTCTGGGTGCGGGAGGTCGAATCGACCCCACTCGGCCGAATCGGGACGCTCGTCGACCCCGACGGCAACTATGTTCAGGTGATGCAACCGGTTGGGGAGCGCTCATGAGCGATGTCATGGAGTCCGGGACAGCCACGCTCGACTTCGAGGCGCACCGGTCCGAGCTCATCGGCTACTGCTACCGCATGCTCGGCTCGACGTTCGATGCCGATGACGCCGTACAGGAGACGATGGTCCGCGCCTGGCAGGCGGCTGACTCCTTCGAGGGCCGCTCGTCCGTGCGCTCGTGGCTCTACCGCATCGCGACCAACGTGTGCCTCGACAGCCTGCGCAGCCGTCAGCGCCGCGCGCTGCCGATGGACCTCTCCGCTCCGGTCCCGTCCTCGACGCCGCCCGAGAAGATCCTTCCGGAAGCGACCTGGATCGAGCCGATCCCGGCTGCCGACGTCGACCCGGCCGAACGCGCGGTGGCGCAGGACACGATCCGGCTTGCGTTCATCGCCGCGCTTCAGCATTTGCCACCGAAGCAGCGCGCGGTCCTGATCCTGCGCGAGGTGCTGGCGTGGCAGGCGACCGAGGTCGCGGAGCTGCTCGACACGACCGTCGCGTCCGTCAACAGTGCTCTTCAACGCGCCCGCGCGACGCTGGCGGACACCGAGTCGGTCGAGACGAGCCGGATGAGCTCGCTCGGCGACGAGGACAAGGCGTTGTTGGGCCGTTACGTTGCTGCGTTCGAGGCCTACGACATTGACGCGCTCGTCTCACTCCTGCACGAGGACGCCAGCTTCTCGATGCCTCCGTTCGAGATGTGGATCCAAGGCACCAGCGACATCCACGACTTCTACTTGGGCCACGGCATCGGCTGCAAGAACTCGCACCTGGTGCCGGTGGTTGCCAACGACATGCCGGCCTTCGGGCACTACAAGCTCGGCGACGACGGCGTCTACCGGCCGTGGGCGATCCAGGTCATCGAGATCTCCGGTGGGCGGGTGTCGCACCTGCACCACTTCATCGACTTCGACACCACGTTGTTCGCGCGTTTCGGTCTGCCGCCGACCTACGCCGGCTAGCGCCTCGGGACGCCGACCCAGTCGATGAGCTCGGTGAGATCCGGCGCGGTGGCACGCAGCCGGATGCGGCCGCCCAGTCGCTTCGCGGTGAGCTGAAGGCGAGCGAGAGCGTCGATCGCGCCGAGGTCAGGAACCGCGTCGCGGAGGTCGCAGGTGACGACGTCGATCCCGCCGTCCCGGAGCAGGCGTCGTACCTGCGCGCACAGGTGCGCACGCTCGTCAGGTGAGCCACCGTGGACCCGTACGACGACCGAGCGTGGGCCGGCCGGCGGCCACAGATGGTCTGTCGTCCGCACATCTGTCAGACGACACCGGCGGCCTGAACTAATCGCTCGATCGAGGTGGGGACGCACCCATTGACCGGTATAGTCGTATTGCTCAGCAGCGAGCGTCCACGTATTCGTGGGCACTCCAGCCAGCGGGTGCCATGTTCCCCCTGGGGGCTAGCAAGATGGCTGAACCTGCTGTTCCTTACATCTATCCGTCGGATGTGCCCGGCGTGGAGACCTTGCCGCGCTGCTGCGACTCACATCCGGACTGGCCGACGCTTTCCCAGCACCTGGTCGAGGACTTCGCGGACGTCCCGATCGACGACCTGGTC
>JAICMI010000012.1 GCA_025929315.1 Frankiaceae bacterium | reverse complement strand
GCGAACCGCTCGTGCAGGTCGGCTCGCGTCGCCTTGGGCATGGCGTCGTACGCCGCGTCACGGATGAGCATGTGCCGAAACCTGAACGCGTCGTCGCCGGCGAAGAGCGGCTTGTCCGGTCGCACAAGTTCCTTGCGGACGAGAGACGTGAGCCGGGTGATGAGCTGGCTCTCCTCGGGGCCGAGGGCCTGGACGGCGCCGCGGTGGAAGATTCGGCCCTCGACGGCGCCCCGTTCGAGGACGCGTCGTTCCGTGTCGTCGAGCTGTTCGAGGCGGGCGGTCAGCAACGCGGAGATCGTGGGCGGCACGGTGACGTCGGTCCGGCCCGACTCCTTGATCAGCGCGACCATCTGCTCGACGAAGAGCGGATTGCCTTCGGCGGACTCGCAGATGCGTGCCGACAGGTCGGCGTCCGCAACGGCGAGGCTCGCGACCATCGCGGCAGCTTCCCCGGGGCCGAGTGGCTCGAGCAGCACGCTGGTGCTGTTCACCTTTCCGCCCGCCCACCCGGGACGTCGGTCGAGCAGCTCCGGACGGGCCGCGCAGAGCAGCAGGATCGGCGCTCCTCTCGACAGATCGGCGACGGACTCGACGAGATCGAGGAAGGTCTCCTCGCCCCAGTGCACGTCGTCGAAGACGCAGACCAGCGGACCGTTGGCGGCATGTGCCTCCAGCAGCTTGCGGAACGACCACGCGATTTGCTCGGTGGAGCTCCCGGTGGTCCCGTTGAGGACCGCTTCCAGGCCAAGGCTCGCGGCGGCGTCCAGGTCGACGTCGGGCAGCTGCTTGATGATCTCGACGACGGGCCAGTAGGTGATGCCCTCGCCATAGGGCAGGCAGCGGCCGCGGACGATACGGGCGCCGTCGAGCGAGGTGAGGAACTCAGCGGTGAGCCGCGACTTGCCGACACCGGCACTTCCCAGGAGCGTGAACAGCTGGCACGAGCCGTCCCGCGTCGCCTGGTCGTAGGCGTCCTGGAGTCGGCGCAGCTCTGTCGTCCGTCCGACCAGCGGCGTATCGAGCCGTCGGGCCAGCCCTTCGTCGCCGTGCACGGTCAACAGCCGGTAGGCAACCAACGGCTCGCTCTTGCCTTTGACGGTCAACGGCGCGATCGGGTCCACGTCGGCGGCGTCCCGGGTGAACATCAACGTCTCGTGTCCGATGATGATCTCTCCGGGCTGTGCGGCCTGCTCGAGCCGCGCCGCGACGTTCACCGGGTCGCCGGTCGCCAGTCGCTCCTCGGTGCCGGTGACCACCTCGCCGGTCATCACACCGATGCGGCCTTCGATGCCGAGGTCCGGCAACGCATCGCGCATCTGGACGGCCGCGCGAAGGGCGCGCAGCGCGTCGTCCTCGTGCACGGTCGGCACACCGAAGACGGCCATGACGGCATCTCCGATGAACTTCTCGACCGACCCACCGTGGCTTTCGATGATGTGCTTCATCCGCTCGAAGTAGCGGGCGAGCAACAGCCGCAGAGCCTCCGGGTCGAGACGCTCGCCCAGCTCCGTCGATCCGGTGATGTCGCAGAAGAGCACGGTGACGACCTTGCGGACTTCGCGGCGTTCCACGGGTGCGGCAAGCGCGGCGCCGCAGAAGGGGCAGAACGCGAACTCGCCGGCGACCTCTTTCGTGCACGCAGGACAGACGTTCATGGGAGCTGGTCGCTGATCGATCTCACCGGGGGCATCGCGAAGTCGCGTCGTAGCCAGTTGCCACCGTCGACGACGAGCACATGGCCGGTGACGAAGGACGCGTACGGCGAGCACAGCCAGGTGGCCGCCCAGCCGAGCTCGTGCGGTTGGCCGACGCGCCCGGCGGGCTGCCGGGTGTCGTCGACGCTGGGGTCGCGTGCTGCCTTGATGGCGTCGGGCAGGTCGTCGTGGGGGAACAGCCCCGGCGCGATCGCGTTGACGCGCACACCGTCGGGCGCCCACTCCACGGCGAGTGTTTTCGTCAGGGAGATGACACCGGCTTTGGCGGCGGCTGAGTGCGCCATGCCCGGACCGCCGGCGAGCGCCGCGGTCGTGGCGATGTTGACGATCGACCCGGCCAGCCCGTTGGCGACGGCGCGGCGGTGCATCTCCTGCGAGCAGAAGAACGTGCCGTCGAGAACGATGCGCTCAACCGCACGCCACCCGTTGGGCGATAGGTCTGCGGCAGCTATGGGGAAGTTGGCGGCGGCGTTGTTCACGAGCACCGTGACCGGTCCCAGCGCGGACTCTGCCGCGTCGAACGCAGCGGCCGTCGACTCCGGCTCGCGCACGTCGACCTCGACACCGGTCGCCTTGCCGCCCGCCGCTTCGACTGCTGCGACGCCGTCTTGTCTGTGTTCAGCCGATCGGCTGGCAACCGCGACCGCGGCACCTGCACGCGCGAACTCGACGGCGATGGCCTTGCCGAGCCCGGTGCCGCCGCCTGTCACCAGCACGACCTGGCCGGCGAACGTGTCGGTCGGCAGCATCGGCGTACCGGCCTGCGGCGGCCGCGGCAGCCCGGTCATAAAGGCATCGCTACTTGCCCTCGAACTCGACCGGTTGCTTTGCGGCCTTGGCGGCATAGCCCTTGGGCATGTCCTCGGAGACGAACTCGACGGATGCGCTCATCGCCTCGAACCGCAATGCGTCGGCCAGACCACGGTCGGCCAACGCGTTGATGGAGCGCTTGATGCTCTGTACGGCGAGGGGTGCGTTGTCGCGGATCTCGCGCGCGATCGCGTAGGCGGTGTCGTCGAGCGCGTCGCGGGCGACGACCTCTTGCACGACACCGAGCCGTTCGGCGGTGGCGGCGTCGATCCGGCGGCCGGTCAGCGCGAGCATCTTTGCCCAACCGGCGCCGACCTCGCGGGCGAGGCGCAGGTCTCCACCTGCGTCGACACCTACGCCGACGGTCGCCTCGGGCAGCGCGAAGATCGCGTCGTCCGCACACACCCGGATGTCGGCCATCAACGCGAACTCGAAGCCGAAGCCGAGGCAGTAGCCCTGCACGGCGACGACGATGGGCTGGGGGAGGTCGGAGAACGCGTGGAAGCGCTCGTGCACCCACCGGATGCCTTCGTAGTAGTTGCGCACCTTCTCCGCGGGTGACCGGCCGGTGACCCGGTCCTCGGGCATGCCGAGGTCGACGCCGGCGCAGAACGCTCGTCCTTCGGCCCGGACGACGACGACGCGGACGCTGTCGTCGAACCGGATCTGGTCGGCGCGCTTGCCGAGCTGTCGCGACGCCTCCCACGACCAGGCGTTGAGCTTGTCCGGGTGGTCGAGCGTCAGCGTGGCGATGCCCTCAGCCGCATCGAGCCGCAGCATCCAGTCGGGCTCGGGCTCCGCCGGGTCCATCCGGAGAGGCATGGCCGTAACGTATCGCGCTCTTCTTCGTTAGCCCTTATGTCCAATAAGCCCGGTTAGCCCAGCCTGACCACCGCAGCGAAGGTGGCAACCAGTGCGACGTCGCACCGCAACCCTGCTCATCGCCGTAGCCGGAATCGCCTCGGCATCTCTCGCATCAACCGCCGCGGGGGCGGCGACGGTCGCGAGCCACGGCCGGCTGATCCCGGCCCATCAGGGGCAGATCCTGCCCAAGGAGAACGCCGACACCACCAGCCTCAACTGGTCCGGATACGCGACCGCGCCCGGGTCCGGGGTGTCAGGCGTGACGTCGACGTTCACCGTTCCCTCGGTCAACCCGGTGCCGCCCGGGTTCGCCGCCAACTGGACCGGCATCGGCGGTTACTCCTCGTCCGATTTGATCCAGGCCGGGACCTCCGAGGACGCCGTCCAGGGCAACTACGCCTGGTACGAGATCCTCCCCGCCAGCGAGACGCCGATCACCAGCGGCTGCACCGGCGATCCCACGTGCACCGTCAATGCCGGCGACGTCGTCACGGTCGACATCCACCTGGTCGGCAGCAACCTCTGGTCGGTCTCGCTGAGCGACGCGGGTCACTGGTCCTGGCAGCAGAACATCAGCTACGCCTCGACCGAGTCATCGGCGGAGTGGATCTTCGAGGCGCCCACGCTCGTCGTACAGACGATCCCGGCCAACACCGGCGTCAACCACTTCGGTCCGACCAGCACTTTCACCGACGCGTCCGGCACGCACACGATCGCGCAGGGCAACCCGGTGAGCATCGCGATGGGCCCTGGTCTGGTCAACGAGGCCACACCGTCGGCGCTGGCCGCGGACGGGCAGAGCTTCAACGTCTGTGCCTACGCGCAGACCTGCGCAGCACCCTGATCTGATAGCGCGAAACAGCCCCCGGCCGCGGTTGGTCGGGGGCTGTTTTGCCTCCGAAAACAGAACGTGTTCTACTTTCGCCGTGGGTGAGTTCCGCGTGGTCGTGGACCACAACGAGTGCGAAGCCAACGCCGTCTGCGTCGGCGTCGCTCCGGAGATGTTCGAGCTGGACGACGACGAAGTGCTGCACATCCTCATCGAGGATGCCGACGGCGAGCTTGCGACGCGTGCCCGTGAGGCCGTCGACTCCTGTCCGAAACGGGCCCTCTTGCTCGAGAAGAAGCAGAGCATCTGATGAAGGCCGCTGTCCTGCACAACGTCGGCGACGACAAGCTGGACGTCCGCGACGACGTGACGACGACGGCGGTGGGCGCGGGCAAGGTCCGCATCCGCATCAAGGCGACCGGCGTCTGTCACTCCGACCTGTCGGCGATGAACGGGACGATTCCTGTCGCCGTTCCCGCTGTCCTCGGACACGAAGGCGCGGGCGAGATCGTCGAGGTCGGCGCGGGAGTGACATCGCTCGCCGAAGGCGACCATGTCGTCGTCTGCTGGTCGCCGCAGTGCGGTGCCTGCAAAGAGTGCGTCAACGGCCAGCCGCAGCTGTGCATGGCCTACATGATCAATGCGTTCAGCGATGCGCACTTCATGTTCGACGGGACGACGCCGACGTTCGGCATGGCCGGCGCCGGGACCTTCGCCGAAGAGGTCATCCTGCTCGAACAGGGCGCGGTCAAGATCGACCCTGACATCCCCTACGACATCGCATCGTTGCTGGGCTGTGGCGTGATGACCGGCGTCGGCGCCGCCATCAACGCCGGCAAGATCGAGCCCGGGTCGAGTGTCGTGGTGTTCGGCTGCGGCGGTGTCGGTATCAGTGTGATCCAGGGCGCGCGTATCGCAGGAGCGGCGACGATCCTCGCGGTGGACATGGTCGAGGCAAAGCTCGGCTGGGCCAAGCAGTTCGGCGCCACCCATGCGGTCACGCCCGACCAGCTGCCCGACGCGTTGCGCGAGCTCACCGGCGGCAGCGGCTTCGACTACGCCTTCGAGGTGGTCGGCCGGTCGCAGACCATCAAGGCGGCTTACAGCGCCACGCGGCGGGGCGGCACGACTGTCGTCGTCGGTGTCGGGCGGGCCGAGGACATGGTCGAGCTCTCGGCGTTCGACTTGTTCTACGACGAGAAGAACCTCCGTGGCACCTACTACGGCTCGGCCAACATCCGCCGCGACTTCCCCCGACTGCTTGCACTCTGGCGGTCCGGCCAGCTTGACCTCGAGCGGATGATCACGCGGCGGCTGGCCCTCGACGACATCAACGACGCGTTCGGTGCGCTGTCGGCCGGTGACGTCATCCGCCAGGTCATCACCTTCGACTGAGAGGGCGCACATGCACCTCGGCGTCGCGCTGTTCGCGAGCGATCTGACGAGTGATGTGCGCGATGTGGCTCGCGCGGCCGAGGACGCAGGCTTCGAGTCGCTGTTCGTCGCCGAGCACACGCACATCCCCACGTCGCGGCGCACGCCGTACCCCATGGGCGGCGAGCTGCCTGACGAATACGCGCGCACGCTGGATCCGTTTGTCGCGCTGACCGCGGCGGCGGCGGTCACCGAGCGGCTGCGTCTCGGGACAGGTGTTTGCCTCGTCGTCGAGCGGGACCCGATCGTGCTCGCCAAAGAGGTGTCGTCCCTCGACGTCCTCTCCGGCGGACGGCTGCTGTTCGGTGTCGGCGCCGGCTGGAACGTCGAAGAGCTGGCGCATCACGGGGTCGAGTTCAGCGAGCGCTGGGACGTGATGCGGGAGCGCGTCGAGCTCATGCAACAGCTCTGGAGCAACGACGTCGCGTCGTACGACGGCAAGCACGCCCGGCTCGAGCCGTCGTGGCAATGGCCCAAGCCCGTGCAGTCCCCGATGCGGGTCTGGGTCGGCGGCAGCGGCAAACGCGCGATGCAGCACGCGATCGACTACGCGGGTGGCTGGATGCCGATGCCGTCGAAGGACAAGCTCTCCGACCGGCTGGCGCAGCTGAGGGACATGGCCGACGCCGCCGGCAAACCGGTGCCGCCGGTCACGCTCTACCTCGTCCGTCCGGACCGTGACGTGATCGCGCACTACGACTCAATGGGCGTGGAGCGGGCAGTCTTCCTGCTACCGACGCGCGGCGACGCTGTAGCCGCTGTGCGCGACCTGGCTGGAAGGGTCATCTGATGGGCGCAAAGTCACGAGCACTGGTCCTCGGCGGCGGCGGCGTCGCCGGCATCGCATGGGAGACGGGATTGCTGTTCGGGCTGGCGGAGGCCGGCGTCGACGTCCTCGACGCGGACGTCATCGTCGGCACGTCAGCGGGGTCCGCGGTTGCCGCGCAGGTCACCAGCGGTGCGCCGCTGGCGGAGCTTCACGACCGGCACGCCTTCCCGACCGGCGAATCGGCTGAGATCCCGGTCGAGGTCGATCTCGAGAAGATGGTCGCGGACTGGACGTCGCTGATGAGCCAGACCGAGCCCGGGCAGGAGCTGCGCGCGGCGATCGGCCGCTTCGCGCTGGCCTCGTCAACGGTGCCGGAGCGGCGCCGACGCGAGGTGATCGAGGCGCGGCTGCCCGAGCGCAAGTGGCCGACCGGGCGTGACCTGCGCATTGTGACGGTGGATGCCTCGACGGGTGAGGAGCGCGTCTTCACGGCGGAGGACGGCGCCGACCTCGTCGACGTCGTCGCGGGCAGCTGTGCTGTCCCCGGCATCTGGCCGCCGATGACGATCGACGGCCGTCGCTACATCGATGGCGGGGTCAGGTCGTCGACCAACGTCGACCTCGTCGCCGACTACGACATCGTGCTCGTGCTCGCACCCGTCGAAGACCTCACTGTCCTCGACCCCGACGTCGACAAGGCATCGAAGAAGGTGCTGAAGCGCAAGAACACGCTGGCCATCCGTCCGGACGAGGACTCGTTGGCAGCGTTCGGCGCCAACCCGCTCGACCCCGCGACTGCGCGGCCCGCGGCGCAGGCCGGGCGGGCCCAGGCGGCGGCGGTAGCGGACGACGTCCGTTCACTGTGGGAGGCCTGACGGCGCGTGGCTGACCTGCGGATCGGCATCATCGGCGCGGCGCGCATCGCACCGATGGCGTTGATCCGCCCGGCCGGACGCGTGCCCGGGGCTGATGTGGTGGCGATCGCCGCGCGGGATCGGGGCCGGGCCGACGCGTTCGCTTCCAAGCACGACATCCAGCGCGTACACGCGTCGTACGACGACGTCATCAATGATCCTGAGATCGACGCGATCTACAACCCGTTGCCCAACGGGCTGCACGCCGAGTGGACGCTGAAGGCGATCGCGGCGGGCAAGCACGTGTTGTGCGAGAAGCCGTTCACCGCCAACGCTGCCGAGGCGGAGGAAGTTGCGGACGCCGCTGAGAAGTCGGGGCTCGTAGTCATGGAGGCGTTTCACTACCGCTACCACGAGCTGACCCGGCGCATCCGCTCGTTGGTCCACGACGGCTCACTTGGCGAGATCACGTCGGTGCGCGCGTGGTTGTGCTTTCCGCTGCCGAAGTTCTCCGACATCCGCTACAACTACGCCCTCGCCGGTGGTGCGTCGATGGACTGCGTCTATCCGGTGCATGCGCTTCGTACCTTCGGGCCCGGAGAGCCGACGGTCGTGTCGGCCACGCCGAAAAGGTTGAAGGGCGGCCCGGTTGATAGGGCCATGTCGGCGCGGTTCCGCTATGAAAACGGTGCGGTCGGCCGCAGTGACGCGTCGATGTGGTCGAGCCGGCTGCTGCGCATCGCGGTGCACATCGACGGGACGCGCGGCAAGGTGCGCGCCCTCAACTTCGTCGCGCCGCAGGTCTACAACCGCCTGCGTGTCACGGTGGACGGCAAGACCACGCGTGAGCGGGTCAAGGGCGAGCCCTCCTACGACATGCAGCTGCGCGCGTTCCTCGGTGCTGTGACCGAGGACAGACCGTTCCCGACGACGCCGCGCGACGCGGTGGTGACGATGCGGCTGATCGATGACATTTATGGGGCGGCTGGCCTTCCGCTTCGCGGGGAGTCACAGGATGCCTAGGGACATCTCCGTGCTGGAGGCCGCTCAGCTGCTCGACGACGGCCGCGCCGTGCTGCTCGACGTTCGCGAGCCGGACGAGTGGACCGCCGTTCGGGCGCCTGCGGCGCTGCACATTCCGATGCGGCAGCTGTCGACGTCGGCGCACCTGCTGCCCGATCAGCTGCTCGCCTGCATCTGCCACGTCGGCGCCCGCTCGGCGGTGGTGGCCGAGGCGCTGGTCGGCGCCGGGTACGACGCGGTCAACGTCAGGGGCGGCATGGATGCCTGGGAGACGGCGGGGCTCCCGGTCGAACGCGGCTAGGCAGCCAGCGCGGCCACGAGCGTCACGAGGTTGATCGACGCGTGCACGCCGGCGGCCGGTGCCAGTCGCACCCGTCGCCGGACGAGCTGGCATTGCAGCAGACCGAAGACATAGATGACGAGCACGAGCACGATTGCGCTCTGTAGGTCCGGCACCGCCGGCGCGTGCAGCAGGGCGAAGACGAGCGAGGACAGACCTGCCGCCGGCCAGTAGCCGAGGCGGCGCATCATCGCGCGCAACATCAGGCCGCGGAACGCGATCTCTTCCATCACCGGGGCCACCAGCACTGCCGAGATCAGCACCAACACCCGCCCGGTGGTGTGCAGCTTGTCGACCCCTGCGGCGTTGCCGACCGGGTGCAGGTGGGGGGAGACGCTGACGATGACGATCCCGACGACGAACCGAGCGGCGAACTGGGCGAAGAACCACTTCACGACGGTTCCGATGTCGTCCCGCCGCGGTCGGTCGAGTCCGACTGCCTGCGCCCATCCACCCATGCGTCGCGCGACCGGCGCGCCGACGGCCAGGACGATGCCCGCGAAGACGAGTTCGCCGATCAGTCCGTAGGCGCCGCGCACGTCGCCCTTGCGAGGCAGCCCCAGTCCGATGACGACCAGCGGGATGAGGATGCCGATGATCAGCACCGCCACCGCCGGGACGACCGCGGCGCGCCGCCACGGCGCGTCGACGTTGAGCGAAGTCGCAATCTCGCGGTCGAGTGCGTAGGCCTCGTCGAGGTGTGGCGGAGTCACTCGCTCGATGTCCCCCGCGACTGACATGATCCGGACCCTAATCGTCGACGAAGATTCCTTCCCCGGTGCCAGCAGACGCCTCGAGATCCGCGACGAACGCACACCAATGGTCGATGGCGGCTTGGCTGAACCGAAAGCCCGATTCAGGCGCTTCCGCGGAAGCGTTGGACGGGTGCAGAATTCCGTCGAGGGCATCCGCGCGCAACAAACCACCGTCCCAGTCGCCGGTCAGGGCGTCGGCCGAAATTCCTGCGTCATGCGGCAGAGCTTGGCTAGGTCCGGTCGGGGGCGCAGCCGGCTCGATGACGACGCCTGTCGGGCCGACCAGTGCCCATCCTTCGCCAGATCTGGGAAGGATCGTGAACCCTCCCTCATGTACCAGCCAGTGGTGGCCGTCGCAGAGGCTGATCAGGTTGCTCAAGCACGTCGACCCTCCGTTTGCCCAGTGGCGGATGTGATGGATCTGCGTAGCGCGTTCGGTGCAGCCAGGCGTCCTGCACATGCCGTGGTCACGGGCGTCAACTGCTCGACGCAGACGTCCGAGGATGCGGCGGGTCTTGCGGCCGACGTGGACCGCGGACCCGTCCGGTCCATCGACCATGCGGGCGCTCGGACAGTCGCAGCTGAGACGTCGAGCGGTGGCCGGTGCCACCCGCACGGCGAGACCACCGGATGCGTGCAGCTCGGCCGCGGGGCCATCGTCGTCGGCGTCATCAGGTCGCGACAGTGCCTCCAAGGAGCTGTGCAAGACCAGCTGATAGCGCTCTGCTGCTGCGGCAGGCGCTTCCGCGGAAGCGTTGTCCATCGCTCGCTCGCACATCGTGACCAAAGCATCGGCGCGGGATGGCTGACGGCTCGGGACGCGACCGTCCTCGTCTTTGCCTTCACTGCCGAGCTCACGTATCCGGCCGGTCATGACATCGAGACCTTGGGCGACGACCGGCGACCGCTCTGGGGCGATTCGAAACGATCCGACGAGGAAACCGTCATCGTCGAGGTGGTAGTTGAGGTATTCCGACCGCGCGTGCGCGTCAGGGCTGGCATTTCGCGTCGCACGTCGATGCCGTGCGAGCAGCCGATCGAGTTGCGCAGCAGTCGCCGCGCGTGCCACGTGGACAAGCTGCCGCTCGGTTTGGCGAGTGGCGAGACGGGTGAGGGCTCTGACCTTCGAGTAGCTCAACCGACCGGCAGCAAACTCCGCTGTAACCAGTGGCAGCTCGCGAAGGGACCGCGCTACCCCGCACGTGCTCGCGGCCAGCCACCAGCCCGAGTCCGCACTTCCACGACAGCCAGTGAGCAGTCGACTTCATGCCCCAGTCACGCCAGCCTTCGGCTGCGTCGAACTCCGAGACGAGCGAGATGAAGCGCGCCGTTGCCCCGGCGATCTGGCCTGCGAGCTCCACGAGCTCGGCTTCGAGCCGTTCGAGCGGTCTGCGTGTGGCACGTGCGCCGACAGGGCTAGGAATGGTGGTGGCCGTCATTCAGCGATGAAAGCACCGAGCTCTGACACTTTTCCTTGTGCCACAAGGACTTCTGTGCTCAGTCAGCCGTTACAGCCCGGGTAGACCGTCGAGACTCGTGTTGTGGGCGGCGAGATAGGCGGCGATGCCGTCGACGCCCTTCTTTTCAGCGGTCAGGCGCAGGAGGTCGCGCTCACCGACGACATCCATGACGGGTACGCCGTAACCACAGGAGTCGCTGACCCGGTCGATGTCGACCGTGATGACGGCCCGGGCGCCGGGATGTTCGGGGTGGCGCGCCACCACGTCGTCGTACAACGGGTCGGGCGGTTGGTGGACGGATCCGTGTCCGTGCAGCCGGACGACACGGGGACGTTGACCGAACGAGCAGAACATCACGCAGACGCGACCGTTCTCCCGCAGGTGCGCGATCGTCTCTATGCCGCTACCCGTGAAGTCGACCCAGGCGACGCGATGGGTCGACAGGATCGAGAACGAGTCGAGGCCGCGCGGGGAGACGTTGACGTGGCCGTTCGCTGCTAGCGGCGCGGTTGCCACGAACCACATCGGCTGCGCCGTGATCCACGCCGCCAGTGTGTCGTCGATACCGTCGAAGACCTTCCCCACGCTGTCAGCCTAGGTGGCTGCTCACTCGATCGTGATGCCGATTTCGCGGGCGAGGCTAGGTGCGAGCGAGAGGACGTCGTCGAGCTCCATCGATGCCCCGCGCAGATCGACCGCACCCGACGCCCCGGCCAGGTTGCAGCCGACGATGCGCAGCTTCTTCACCTTGGCATGGTCAAACTTCGCACCCCGCAGGTCACAGCGCTCGAACAGGACCTGGTCGAACTCCACCTCGGTGAAGTCGGCCTCGGGCAGCTGACAGTCCCGGATCGTGACGACGCGCAGCGTCGAGAATCGGCAGGACAAGTCGGTGCCGTTGACCAGGTCGAGCGTGAGCCCGCGGATGACGCCTGCCGCCCAGGTCACGCCGCGCAGACGTGAGCCGGTGATCTTCACCCGTTCCAGCCGAGACTTCTGTGCGGTCACGCCGATGATGTCGCAGTCCTCGAGCACGACCTCGACGATCTCGGAGTTGGTGATGAGGTCGGCCGGACCGAGCCGCTCGTTGCTGAAGGTGCGGTCGTGCAGGTCGAGCGGCTCCTCGGTCACCGCCCTCACGTTAGCGAGGCTCGACGCACATCCAGTGCCAGTGTTCTTGCCGGCTGGCGACATCAACAAGGGACCGGCCGGCCGGCAGCGGCGGAGCGGTGACGGCGGGCATGGCGCTCGGCATCGGAGCTTGTCCCTTGAGCTTGATGACGTCGACGCCACGCTGGAAGTCGGCGATGAAGACATAGCCCTTGTGCCAGTACGACGCCCACGTGTCGGCGTCGTCGGGACGGTAGTAGCCGACCTGCCGGATGTGACGCGGGTCGGAGACGTCGAGGAAGCGGGTGCCCTGCGTGTAGTAGGCCCCGGCGAGGAACTGGTCTCCGCGGTCGGTGAAGTAGTGCGCGGAGTCGCAGCCGTCGCTGCCCGGCTGCTTCTCAGGCGTCCACTCGTCGAGCTCGTTCATGCGGAAGTGTGTCTTGGCGATGTTGCGCCAACCCTCGCCGTGGAACGTGCCGCGCAGGTCATAGGTGGCGAACCGACCGAAGCCCTTGCAGGACCCCGCGTCCGTGACCTCTTCCGTTGCGTAGAGCACGTCGCCCTTGTGCCCGTCGACGGACGCGTTCACGTCGTGCCAGGAGTTGTGCATCAGCCCGGCACGGGTCTTGTAGCGGCCGAGGTCGGTGCCGCCGCCGGCGTAGGGGACCGGGTCGCAACCGGTCGCCTTCTGGACTTTGCCCGTGACCGGGTTGCGGTGCTTGCCGTTGACCCAGAAGCCGCGGACGCCGCCGTCGCTGGACACCCAAGCGATGCCGTGCGCATCGACCTGGACGTCATGCGCATAGGTGGTCTGGCCATCGTTCTGGCCGGCGTCGATCTCGTGCGGGCACCGCACCGGATGGCTCGGGTCGCGCATGTCGAGCGCAAAGATCGGCCGGCCGAAGCCCCAGTCGTGCGCGTCGAGTGGGCTGGTCGCCGGGCCGCCGGTCCAGGTGTAGTTGCAACCGTCGACGCACGTGGTGGTGTGACCGGTCGGCAGCGTCGTCACCGACAGAGGTACGAAAACCGACGGGTTGGACACGTCGTAGACCTCGACTGCGCCGTACGGGAAATCGGTCGTGGCCGGTGAGGTGAAGCCGCGGGGGTCGCGCGAGACGAAGAGCAGGTGTCGCTTGGCGTCGACGTCGACGTCCTCGTTCTCCCAGATGTAGTAGGGCAGTGCACCGAGCAGCTGCGGATGCGTGGGATCGCTGACGTCGTAGGACAGCAGGCCTTTGACTGTGCTGACGAACATCGTGTCGCCGATGAAGTTGATCGAGATCGCCGTCGCGGCTTCCGGGAGGTTGGTGACGAACTCGACGTTGGACGAGATCGCACCAGCCGGCGGGGTGGCGGCAGCCACGGTCGAGGCTCGGGAGGCGGTGACGGCACCGACGAGCAGAGCGAGGACCTGAAGTCCGACGAGGGCACGCAGCCTGAGCGACATGGTGTCCGGTTCGACGCGGGGTGCTCGGTTCCTGCGCCGGCGCTTGCCTCCTGGTTCGGAGACGTGGATCGTTCAGGCATGACGAGCTTGCCCGCTCCTGTCTCCTATGCCTCTGGACCGTCGGCGGCTCCGCTGCTCGGTGAGACGATCGGTGCCAACCTCGAGCGTGCCGCGTCGGCCCACCCCGGCCGAGAGGCGCTCGTCGACGTGCCGACGGGGCGGCGCTGGACCTACGCGCAGTTCGCTGCCGACGTCGACACCCTCGCGCTCGGCCTGCTGGACCTCGGCGTCGACAAGGGAGACCGGGTCGGCCTCTGGTCGCCGAACTGCCCGGAATGGACGTTGGTGCAGTTCGCGACGGCCAAGATCGGCGCCATCCTCGTCAACATCAACCCGGCCTACCGGTCGCACGAGCTCTCCTATGTGCTCAACCAGTCCGGCTGCCGGCTGCTGATCAGTGCCACCGAGTTCAAGACGTCGTCGTACGTCGACATGATCGACAGCGTCCGCGAGGAGATCGGCGGGCTCGAGGGCACCATCTACCTCGGCTCGCCGCAGTGGGACGCCTTGTCGGAACGTGGCGACTCGACGCCGACGCATCGGTTGCACGACCGCGAGGCGACACTGTCGTTCGACGACCCGATCAACATCCAGTACACGTCCGGGACGACAGGGTTCCCGAAGGGCGCGACGCTGTCGCACCACAACATCCTCAACAACGGGTTCTTCGTCGGCGAGCTGTGCGGATACACCGAGGCCGATCGCGTCTGCATCCCCGTGCCCTTCTACCACTGCTTCGGCATGGTCATGGGCAACCTCGGCGCGGTGACGCACAGCGCATGCATGGTCATCCCGGCGCCATCGTTCGAGCCGGCGGCAACGCTGCGGGCGGTGCAGGACGAGAAGTGCACGTCTCTCTACGGCGTTCCCACCATGTTCATCGCAGAGCTGGGTCTGCCGGACTTCGCGTCCTACGACCTGTCGTCGTTGCGCACCGGGATCATGGCGGGCTCGCCGTGCCCGGTAGAGGTGATGAAACGCGTGGTCAACGACATGGGCTGCACCGACGTGACCATCTGCTACGGCATGACCGAGACGTCACCCGTGTCGACACAGACGCGCGTCGACGATGATCTCGACCGACGCGTCGCGACCGTCGGCACCGTGCACCCGCACGTCGAGGTCAAGGTCGTCGATCCGGACACTGCCTTGACGGTGCCGCGCGGGGCGCCCGGCGAGTTCTGCACGCGGGGGTACTCGGTGATGCTCGGCTACTGGAACGAGCCGGACAAGACCGCCGAGGCCGTCGATGTGGCCGGGTGGATGCACACCGGTGACCTCGCGACGATGGACGACGACGGCTACCTCAACATTGTCGGCCGCATCAAGGACCTGGTCATCCGCGGTGGCGAGAACATCTACCCGCGCGAGGTCGAGGAGTTCCTCTACACGCATCCCAAGGTGGGCGACGTACAGGTCATCGGAGTGCCGGATGAGAAGTACGGCGAAGAGCTGTGCGCGTGGATCCGGTTGCACGAGGAGGCGACGTGCGACGCGGAGGAGCTGCGCGCGTTCTGCAAGGCGTCGCTCGCGCACTACAAGGTGCCGCGCTACGTCGTGTTCGTCGACGAGTTCCCGATGACGGTCACCGGCAAGATCCAGAAGTACAAGATGCGCGAGGAGACGATCGAGCGGCTGGGCCTGGGCGCGGCCGCCTCAGCGAAGCACGCTTAGACCCGTCTTGTCGGAACGTCGGGACGGCTGTCGCCGGACAAGGTTCTGACACGTCGGCGTCGAAGACTCGAGGGTGTCCTCTCCCGGTCCTAGTCGGCGGGCCGTTCTCGGTGCGGCGGCTGGCGCTGCTGTCCTGGCGGCGGCTCCCGCAGCCAGGGCCCACACAAGCGTCCGCCCCGATCACGGCGCGCGTCGCCGGGTCGCGATCATCGGTGCGGGGCTGGCTGGCCTGACCGCGGCCCCCGGTGGCGAGTCGATCGACGACGGCCATTACGCGATCCAGGCGATGCTCAAGCGGTTCGGTCTGTCGACCGAGCGCCGGGCTCCGCTCAAGCCCTACGACAGCACCGTCTACTACCAGGGGACCCGCGAACCGCTTGCCGCGTTCCTCACTCGCGACGGCGGCAAGGCGCTCCAGGACTACTTACGTTTCGACGACGCGGTGTCGGCACTTGCCGACGGCATCAATGCCGATCACCCGGACCGCGCGCGCAATGCCGAGCAGCTCGATGCGCAGAGTCTCGAGGACTTCGTACGACGCCAGAAGCTGGCGCCGTCGGCGGAGTTCCTGGTCCGTCTGGAGAACCGCGGCGAATACAACGCGGAGCTGCGTGACATCTCGCTGCTGTTCATCGCACAGCAGGAGGCGGTGACGTCGAGCAGCGTGCTCGGGCTGACCGGCACGGAGACAATGCGAGTCGCCGGCGGCAACAGTTTGCTGCCGCAAGCAATGGCGAGGAAGCTTGGCACGTGCGTCCGTCTCAGTGCGCCGGTTACGCGGGTTGAGCACAGTCGTCATGGCGTGCGGGTGCATTTGCGCGCCGGTCATGTCGATGCCGCCTGGCTGGTTGTCGCGGCGCCGCTCATGCCGATGCGACGGGTCGAGTTCACGCCGGCGCTTCCGGCGTCGGTGCGCGCGGTGATCTCGGGGCTCGACCTGGGGCATGCGGTCAAGGTCATTCATGAGTACGACGCAGCCTTCTGGAGGGCGGAAGGCTCCTCCGGCTTCACGTTGACCGACCTGCCGTTTGCCATCGGCTGGTCACCGACCGACTCTCGACCGGAGACAGTGCAGGGACTGTTCTCGCAGTTCGTCACGGGCGACGCGGCGGCAAGCGCGGCAGCGATGACCGAACGACGACGACGTTCTGCGTTCACCAGGCAGGCTGACACGGTCTATACCGAGGCCGGCCTGCTGGACACTGGCCGGATCGCGACGATGGCGTGGCCCAACGAGCGCTACACGGGCGGCGGCTACGCGGTCTATCGGCCCGGGCAGATGACACCCTTCTGGCCGGTGCTGCGTGACGGCGTCGGCCGGATCCGGTTCGCGGGTGAGCACACCGAGGCGCTCGCCGGATACATGGAGAGCGCGATTCGCAGCGGCCACCGCATCGCGAAGTCCCTCGGGCGTCCGGCCGCATGACCAGACGTCTCATTGCCGTTGCAACGGCGGCGCTGCTCGCCGTCTCCGTCGCGGTTGCGGTGCCGGGCGGCGCGGCCGGGCGAGACGCGGCGAGCTGGGTCAATCCGTTCGTGGGGACGGACGCGTCCGCGGCCAACTACGGCACCGGCGGCGGCGCCGGCAACACCTATCCTGGCGCGACCATGCCCTTCGGCATGGTGCAGTGGAGTCCCGACACGCTCCAGAGTGACGTCAGCTATGTCGGCGGCTATGCCTGGCACGACAGCCGCATCCGCGGCTTCGGCCTGACGCATGTCAGCGGCGCGGGCTGCTCGTTGTACGGAGACCTGCCGTTCTTGCCGATGACTGCGCCGATCACGGCGTCACCCGCGAAGCCGTTCTCCGCCGATCTGTCCGATCAGTTCCAGCCGCGGTTCAACCACCGCAACGAGGAGGCCAGCCCCGGCTACTACCGGGTGGTCCTCGATCCAGGCACTCCTAGGGCCGTCACCACGGAACTCTCGGCGACGACAAGGACGGGAGCGGCCCGGCTGACGTTTCCGCCTGGTCGCTCGTCGAGCGTTCTTGTCAACGCGGGCGGCAGTGCGATGGCCGACCGCGATGCAGGTGTGCACATCGACCAGGCACGCCGCGAAATCAGCGGCAGCGCATCGTCAGGTCAGTTCTGTTACCAGGGCGGCGACTACACCGTCTACTTTGCAGCCGTGTTCGACCGGCCGTTCTCCTCGTACGGGACGTGGCAGCGGCAGACACTCAACACGCACGGCACCGATGCTCATGACACGTCAGCTCTGCCGGAGAACTACGGTCCGGTCCCGGGCGGGCCCAAGCACATCGACGGTGACCCGAGCGGTACGGCGCAGGCCGGCGCCTACGCGACGTTCGACACGCGGGCGCAGCGCGAGGTCAACGTACGCGTCGGAGTGTCCTTCGTCTCCGTTGCTGATGCGCGTCGCAACCTCGCGGCTGAACAACCCTCGTTCCGTTTCGACCGCGTACGACGTGATGCGCGCGCCGCATGGAACGACGCGCTGGGTCGCATCGGCGTAAGCGGTGGCACTGACGCGCAGCGAAACATCTTCGAGACCGCGCTCTACCACGCACTGCTGCAGCCGCGGACGTTCAGCGACGTCGACGGCCGTTATCCGGGGATGGACGGCGCCGTCCATGTCGCGCGCGGCTTCACGATGTATGCCGACTTTTCGGGCTGGGACGTCTACCGGACCCAGATCCCGTTGCTTGCGCTGCTGCTGCCGCACAGGGTGAGTGACGTAATTCAGTCGTTGCTCGCTGACTACGAACAGTCGGGTTGGTTGCCGAAGTGGTCGTTCGCCGATCAGCAGACGGATGTCATGACCGGCGATCCGGCTGACATCGCGATCTCGTCCGCCTACGCGTTCGGAGCACGGTCGTTCGACAAGACAGCCGCACTCGAGGCGATGGTGCACGGCGCGACTGCGGTCGGTGCCGACGCCGGCCAGCGATATGTGGAGCGTCCTGGCTCGCTGGAGTACGACGCCCGCGGCTACATCGCGGCCGAAGAGGAGCACCACCTTGGTGGTGCCGCGGCTGTCGCAGACCCTGCCGCGGTGTGGGGGCCGGCGGCCACGACGTTGGAGTATGCAACAGCCGACTTCGCCATCGGCGCTTTCGCACATGCGGTCTGCGCTCCCGCGAAGACTGCGAAATCGATGCTTCACCGGTCGGGCAATTGGCGGAAGGTGTTCAACGCTGCTGACGGCTATGTCGAGCCGAGGTCGGCGACGGGTGCGTGGACGCCGACGTTCGACCCGACGAGTGGCGATGGCTTCGTCGAGGGTGACGCAGCGCAGTACACGTGGGGAGTCCTGCACGATCCGGCCGGCCTCGTCCGTGCCCTGGGTGGTCGCGCCGCGACGTCAAAGAGGTTGGACCGATTCTTCACGAAGCTCAACGCCGGCCCGGCCTCGCCGTACGCGTTCCTCGGCAATGAGCCGACGTTGCATACGCCGTATTTGTATGACTGGACGGGCGAGCCGTGGAAGGCGCAGCGGATCGTGCGCAAGGCGATGCTGTCTCTGTACTCGCCCGGCCCGGGTGGGCTGCCCGGCAATGACGACCTCGGCACGATGTCGGCCTGGTGGGTGCTCAACGCGCTCGGCTTCTACCCGGCGGTGCCCGGTACGGACGTGCTTGCGGTCGGGGCGCCGATGTTTCCGCATGTGGTGCTGCATCTGCCCGGCGGTGACGTGCGCATCGCCGCACCGGGTGCGCCGCGGGACGGATACGTCGGACGGCTGGCGGTCAACGGCCGGTCGGTTGATCGGCCTTTCGTGCGGGTGGCTTCGTTGCGTCACGGCGGACGTCTGACGTTCGGCATGTCGCGCCGACCGGTGCCGTCGTGGGCCACCTCACCACCTCCCTCCGGCAAGGCCGCTATGTCACGGGTTAGCGTCGATGCATGCGCGCCTGCACCGTTGCCCCTGGCCGACCTGACACCGCGGGAGTAGAGGAGATCGGCGAGCCCGCGGTCGAGGTGGGCGAAGTCCTGGTCGAGGGACTCCTTGTCGGGGTGTGCGGCACGGACGTCGAGATCACCTCGGCCGGATACGGCTGGCCGCCGCCAGGCCATGAACGGATCGTGCTGTTCCACGAGTCGCTCGGCCGCGTGCTGGAGGCGCCGGCGGACAGTGGACTGTCGGCGGGGGACCTGGTGGTCGGAATCGTTCGCCGACCGGACCCGGTGCCGTGCCTGCCGTGCAGCAAGGACCAGTGGGACTTCTGCAACAACGGCCAATACACCGAGCGCGGCATCAAAGAGCTCGATGGGTACGGCGCCGAACGTTGGCGCGCACCCGCCAAGTACCTGGTCAAGCTCGACGCTGCGATCGGTGACCTCGGTGTCCTCACGGAGCCGACCTCCGTCGTCGCAAAGGCCTGGGACTACGTCGACCGACTCGGTGCCCGCGCCCCGTGGGAACCACGCACTGTGCTGATCACGGGTGCGGGACCAATCGGGCTGCTGGCCGCGATGATCGGCGTACAGAAGGGGCTGGACGTGCACGTTCTCGACCGGGTCGCTGACGGGCCCAAACCGAAGCTGGTGGCCGACATCGGTGCGACCTACCACACGAAGTCCGTTGCCGACCTTGGCTTGCATCCTGACGTCGCGATCGAATGCTCGGGGGTCGGATCGCTTGTCTTCGACCTGATGAACAGCCTCGCACCGGACGGCGTGCTGTGCCTGACCGGGATCTCGTCCGGCAAGCACGCGCTCGATGTCGACGAGAGTGCGATCAACAAGCAGCTCGTGCTGACGAACAGCGTCGTCTTCGGGTCGGTCAATGCGGCGCGGCGACACTACGAGCAGGCCGCGGACTATCTGCGAGTGGCCGACCCGGGCTGGCTCGGGCGGCTTGTCTCGCGCCGGGTCCCGATGGCGTCATGGCCGCAGGCGCTCGAACGCTCTCCGGATGACGTGAAGGTCGTCGTCGACCTGCAGGCCTGAGTCAGGCGCTTTCGCGCTGGTCGGGCAGCACGACCACCGGAGCGAGATCCTCCGCGCAGGCCCCGGTGCCGCTACAGCGGTGGCACGTGAGTTGACGCAGGTAGTCGCGCTGGAGCCGACCGCTGCCGAGGCAGACCCAGCACGCACCGCTGCCGAGACACCCTGCGCATGTCCGGGCGTGTTGCGGTGCAATCGTGACCTGGGTCATGTGGTTATCGTCCCGTTCTTACCGCGCTGTCGCTACTGGCCGAACGGTCGATCTAGACGTCGTCGTCTGCGTCTTTGTCCCGCGCTGACATTTCCCGGTCGATCGCAGCCTGTGTGCGGTCTTTTGCCGCGGCTTGGCGGTCGGCAGCTGCACCGCTGAAGTCGCCGTCGGCTTCCCGGGCCGCCGCCTCGTCGTCCCGGGCGCGCGCGTCGTCATCTCGTCGGCGGGCGCTCTGGTCCCGCTTGCTCGCTGCCACGTCTCGGTCGTCGGCGCGGTCCACCTGGCAAGTTTTTCATCAGCCCACGGGATGAGGCGACCGGCCCCGTCGTACCGGTCGGAAATAGTGGCGCGCATGGATATGAAACTCGAGCTTGTGCCGATTCCCGTCAGCGATGTCGATAGAGCCAAGGCCTTCTACTTCGAAAAGCTGGGCTTCAGTGTCGACGTCGACGTGCAGCCGGCAGAGGGCGTTCGCGTCGTACAGCTGACGCCTCCGGGGTCGGGCTGCTCCATCGGCTTTGGCATCGGACTGAGTGCTTACGAGGGCGCACCGGGGTCGATTCGCGCGTTGCACTTGGTGGTCGGGGACATCGAGTCCAGTCGCACCGAACTCCTCGGTCGTGGTGTCGAGGTGGGTGAGATCAGCGACGTCGGGGGCGGCGTCCGGTACGCCGGATTCACAGACCCTGACGGCAACGGCTGGACGTTGCAGGAGATGGCTTGGCGAACCGGTGGCAACTTCTAGCGCATAACCCGCACGGCTCGCCTGAACCCAGGGGCGTAGTCAGTTCGGATGGTTCATCGACGGCGGGGTTGACACTCGCTTGAAGTCTAATAACTTGAGTTCAAGTCGTCTGCACGAGCAGCGATCAGCCTCCAGGGAGGGCCCATGACCACAGTGGCAGTGCGACACCACGTCGCCGACTACGACACGTGGAAGACCGGCTACGACGGGCACGGGGCCGTCCGCAAGCAGAACGGCTGCACAGGGGACATGTTGCTTCGCGACGCGAACGACCCCAACGAGGTCCTTGTGCTCACGTTCTGGCCGACGGCCGCCGACGCGCAAGCATTCGCCACCGATCCAGGTTTGCCCGAGGCCATGCAGAAGGCCGGTGTCACCAGTGAGCCGCGCATCGAGATCTACGAGGAGACCAGCTCCTGAGCCAGGTACACGAAACGAAAAAGGGGAGGGATGACCCGCGTCGTCCCTCCCCGGCCGGCGCCGCCACGCCCTGGATCGTCGTCGACGACAACTTCGGGGACGAATACCCAGGAGCCGACCGGCTCGCCACCGAGTGTTACGCGAACATCGTTCGCACCGGCGACAGGTTGATCGCTCTTCACGACAGGCAGGCCTGGGAAGACCACCGCCTGTCCGGGACAGCCAAACAGGCGCTCGCCGTCCTTGACGGCGCCGACGCACCCCTCGAACCGAGCGTCATCGCCGAACGGCTCATCATCACGACCGGCAGCATGACCTCGATGCTCAACACGCTCGAAAATCGCGGCCTCATCCGCCGCATGCCGCACCCAGCCGACCGGCGCAAGCTGCTGATCGCGATCACTCCCAAAGGCAGAGCCATCGTCGATGACATGCTGCCCTCACTCCACCGTCGGGAGCGCACGATCATCGCCGACGCGCTGACCGAAACCGAGCAGCGCAGACTGTGCCTGCTGCTTGCGAAGGTCCAACGCTCTGTCGAACGACACCGCGACGACCCTCCCGACAGGACTGCACGGCGCATCCGACCGGAGTAAACGCTACGCAGTGCAAGCCACAGGCAGGAACACCGCGAGTCTCGCGGCCGCACCCCCGTAGGCCGCCTCTTCAGCCGCGCGCGGGACCGTCGACGTTCACGGTCGGCGCTCCGTCGCCGGCGCGCACAACAACGACGTGACTCTCCTCGTCCCGGGGGTTCACCTCCCGGTGGATGACGTGCTTCGGGACGTGGAGGAAGTCCCCGGCGCAGGCCTCGACTGCGTTGCCTCCCCCCGGACCGAACTCAAGCCGAATTTCTCGTTGAGTGCAACGAAATCCCGCGCTGATTGCCTTGGAAAGTGGGATTTCGTCGCACTCAACAATCGCGAAGCACGCCGGACCTCACGATCGAGAACGGCACCCGCCTATACCGGAGCCTCCAGCTGCAGCCGCGGTACGCGCGGCGGCGGTTGCTTGTCCCACAACTCCGCGAGCAGGTCGTCGCGCAGTGCCGCGCGCGCGGGATCGGACCACAGGTTCTTGCGCTGCAACGGGTCGAGGCTCAGGTCATAGAGCTCGCCCTCACTGCCGTCGTGCACCGTTCCGCGTGTGTACGCCGACAACACCCACTGATCCCTGGTGATGGTCCGAACGTGCACGTCGACGCCGAACAGCTCGCTGTCCCACTCCGTGAGCACCGCATCGCCTGCGCCGGTGGTCACCGGCAACGCGTCGCCCTGCATCCAGTCGGTAGCCGCGACGCCGGCGATCGCACAGAAGGTTGGCGCGAGGTCGACCAACCCGACCGGCTGCGACACCACCGACGGCGTCACAGTTGCACTCGGCGCCGGACGCCAGATCAACGGCAACCGCATCAGCGCGTCCACGTGATACGGACCCTTGAAGAGAAGGCCGAAGTCGCCCTGTAGCTCCCCATGGTCGGTCGTGAAGATGACGTCGGTGTCGCCGGTCCAGCCGCGACTCTCGATCGCGCCGAGCACGCGACCCAGCGCCTCGTCGATGAGCTCGCACTCGACCGCGTTGCGCGCGTTGACCTCACGCACCTGCTCGGCCGTCATCGTTGCCGGCACCCAGTGCGCCGGCGCTTCGTAGTTGGAGACGAGCTCGCCGTCGTACCACATCCGCCAGTGCCGCGGCTTGTCGTCGAGCAGCGACTCGCGTTCGTCCGCGCGCTCCGGATAACCGGCCGGAAGGGGTACGTCGCGCCAGTCGATGCGACCCATCTCCGACTGCGGCGGGTCCCAGGGGTGATGCGGGTCGGGGAAGCTCATCCAGCAGAACCAGTCGACGTCCGTGTCGAGAGAGTCGAGCCAGGCGATCGTGCGGTCGGCAACCCAGTCGGTGTGGTACCACTCGCGCGGGATCTCATTGACCTTCACCTGCGGCGCACCGCTCTCGCCACCGCCGTCCGCGTTCACCTGCAGGGCGTTGTCGAGGACGTTGTAGAACATGCCGACCGTTTCCGGATGCTCCTTCATCAACCACTGCGCGTAATGCATCGGCCCGACACTGGTGTGCGTCGCCATCTCGAGGTATTCGAAGCCGCGGTGGGTGCCGCCGGGTGGCGTCACGCCGGAGCGCGCGAGCGCGTTCTCCGGGAACCGCAGGAACGGGTCGAGGAACGGTTCGAAATGCGCTTTGCCGATGAGCGCAGTGCGATAGCCGGCGTCGTGCAGGACGTCGGCGACCGACGGTGCGGAGGCCGGCAGGGGTACGCCGTTCATCCAGACACCGTGCGTGGACGGGTGCTGGCCGGTGAGGATCGTTGACCGCGACGGCATGCAGACGACCGACTGCGGAACGGCGCGCTCGTAGCGGATCCCGGCGGCGGCGAGCGCGTCGACGACCGGCGTGCGTGCGACTGTGCCGCCGTTGCAGCCGAGGGTGTCGTAGCGCTGCTGGTCGGTTGTGACGAACAGGATCTTGCGGCCCATCAGGTCTCCATCAGCGTGCGCAGGTGTTCGAGCGCGTTGCCGGCCGCGCCCCCGATGACCAGCGCCATGGTGTTGGGGTCGGCGTCGACGCTGTAGATGACGAGACATGTGTCGTCGCCGAGGTCGATGACGTCAAGGGTCGACACGTGTTCTTTCATGCCGGTGATCCGATATTGGAACCGGCGTTGCAAGGGGTCGGCGATGAACTGTTCCGGCAGCTGCATGCCCGACCCCGTCGTGATCGTGCGAGTGTCGCCGTCGACAACCGCGTCGACGATGCCGGGGAACCAGTCCGGGATCCGGACAGCGTCACCGACGAGCGTCCAGACCTTGTCCGCCGGACAAGCAATCCGTACTTCGCGGCGGATGCTCCCTCTCACAGCAACGCAGTCAATGCGGCGATCAGCGTCGCACGGACCTTTTGCTTCGACTGGTGCTCACGCAACAGCTCGTAGGTCTCGAACGAGCAGAGGGCGTCGAGCGCGGCGACATCTGGTTGTTCCGGCGCGAACAGGTGGCTGATCTGGTCGCGCAGATAGCGGCGCGAGTCACGAATCTGCTTTGCCACTGCTGCGTTGCGGTGCGCGCACACCCGTGCTGCGCGCGCGCCCGGTGCGATGGCGTCGTACAAGCGGATGCGCGCGTCGACGAGGCGCTCGATGCGCAGACTGAGCGGAGCGCCGTCGCCGATGTCCAGGTCCACCAGCGGCCGGGCTTCGGCCATGTGCCGGTCGATCGCTGCGTGGGTCAGGTCGTCGATGTCGTCGAAGTAGCGGAAGAGCGATCGCGGCGACAGACCTGCACGTTCGGCGATCAGTGCCGAGCCCGGCTCGTAGATCCCGTCGTGGAACAGGTCGACGAGGGCGTCGATCACCGCAGTCCGGTTCTCCGCGCGCCGAGCGCGCCGGCCGTCTACCACCGACTGACCACCGTGCGCAGCACGATGTCCCCGGCCACGTCGTCGACCGGGGTGTAGCTCACGCTCGCCCAGGTGCGGCCGTCACCCACGATCGCGCCTTCGACGGCGAACTGTCCCGGGGAGTCGGACAGGTCGAGACGGACGAGGTCGCCGGCGGACACCTTCGGAAGCTCGCCGGTGGGAACGGTGCCGAGGATGATGGTGCGTTCCATCCCGGCTTCCTTGTGCACGTGCTGCTTCTGGAAGTCGGGGCGGGACTGCATGTCGACGAAGGACTTGCGGGTGGGGTATCGGACCACGGCGACGCGGTCCCACTCGCCGGACTCGACCTCGGCGAGGAAGCAGACGTGCGCGCCGATCTCGGCGAGGACGTCGAGCGGGGCGTAGCGGTCGTCCGCTTCGCGACCCGCGACGCCCTTCTCTCCATCGGGGCCGTAGTCGGCCTCCGCGCGGTAGGCCATGAGATTGAGCATGTAGATCGGCCCGTCCTCGGAGCCTGCGAGCCGAAGGGCGTAGTCATGGTCGATCGTCCCGTATCGCGGCACGTTCGCGGACGCTAGTTATTGACACTACCTCTGTCAATACTTGAGGATGCCCGCCGTGGAGTTCAAGGGCAAGATCGGCCGCACCATTCACGACTCGGACCCGTGGTGGCCCGATCCGCTCTGGACCGGTGGCCCCAACGTCGTCGTCATCGTTCTCGATGACACCGGATTTGCGCATTTCGGTTGCTATGGGTCGGACCTCGCAACTCCGGCGATCGACAAGCTCGCCGCGGACGGACTGCGTTACACCAGCTTCCACACGACGGCGCTGTGCTCGCCGTCGCGTGCCGCCTTGTTGACCGGTCGCAACCCCCACGCCGTCGGGATGCGCGGCGTGTCCAACTGGAACACCGGCTTCCCGCACATGCGGGGTGGCATCAGCCCCAACGCCGCGACAGTTGCGGAGCTGTTGCGGGCAAAGGGCTACGCGACCTACGCGGCCGGCAAGTGGCACCTCGCGCCGATGGAGGAGTGTTCGGCTGCCGGACCGCATCACAACTGGCCGGTGCAGAAGGGCTTCGACCGTTTCTACGGATTCCTGCAAGGGGAGGCCGACCAGTTCCAACCGGAGCTGACGAGCGACAACGGTCACATCGACCCCCCCGGGACCCACGTGTCCGAAGACATCGTGGACAAGTCCATCGGTTGGATCAGCGATCTCACGTCGATCCGTCCCGACCGACCGTTCTTCCTCTATCTCGCGTTCGGCGCCACTCATGCTCCGCACCAGGCGCCCGAGGACTACCTGCATCGGTGGCGAGGCCAGTTCGACGACGGGTACGACGCCGCGCGTGAGCGGTGGTTCGCGCGTCAGGTGGAGATGGGCGTCGTACCGCCGGGAACGACGTTGGCACCGCGCAACCCCGGCGTGCCTGCGTGGGACGAGCTCACCGACAACCAACGCAAGTTCGCCGCGCGCCTGCAAGAGGCTTTCGCCGCGATGCTCGAGCACACCGATGCGCAGATCGGACGGCTCACCGAGTTCCTGGAGCAGCGCGGACTGCTCGACGACACGTTGTTGATGGTGCTGTCCGACAACGGAGCGTCGCGGGAGGGCGGGCCGTTCGGTGTGATGGACGAGTTCAGCTTCTTCAACGCGCGCTGGGAGGACATCGACGACATCGTCGCCAACCGGCTGGATGACATCGGCGGCCCGCACTCGCACAGCAACTATCCGTGGGGCTGGGCGCAGGCGGGCAACTCGCCGCTTCGCTGGTACAAGCAGAACACCTACGGCGGCGGCGTGCGTGATCCGCTCGTCGTGCACTGGCCGGCTGGCCTCAAGGATTCGGGACTCAGACACCAGTTCTGCCACGCCGTCGACATCACGCCCACCATCCTCGAGGTGACTGGAGCGCAGTGGCATGCGCAGCACAACGGCGTCGAGCAGCTGCCGCTGCACGGCACCAGCATCGTGCCGACGTTCAACGATCCGAAAGCTACGACGCGATCCGTCCAGTACTTCGAGCAGATGGGCCATCGCGGGCTCTGGGCGGATGGCTGGAAGATCACGACCTACCACGAGCAGGGCCAGCCGTTCGACGACGACGAGTGGGGGCTCTACCACCTCGACAGCGACTTCTCCGAGTGTCATGACCTTGCCGACCGCAACCCGCAGAAGCTGCGTGAGCTGATCGACCTGTGGTGGGTGCAGGCAGGTGAGTACGGCGTACTCCCGTTGGACGACCGGACGATCGAGCTGTTCGGCGGCGTGCCGCGGCCTGGCACCGTGCACGCGCGAAAGGAATACGTCTATCGGCCGCCGGTCTCGCACATTCCCGCCGACGCGTGCCCACCACTGGGGGGTCGGGCGTGGACCATCACGGCGGTGGTGCAGGTCGAGGACAAGCCCGAAGGCGTGCTCTATGCGCGTGGCAGTCACAACGTGGGTCACTCGTTCTTCATCCAGAACGGCGCACTGCAGTTCGAGTACAACGCGTTGGGCACCCGGCACCGCGCCAGCGCGCCCGTGACCCTGACGGCGGGTCGACACGAGCTGGTCGCGCGCTTCGACCGAGAAGGATCGGGCGGGACGTTGACCGTTGGCTGCGATGGCACGGACTTGGGGTCGGTGCAGATCGCGCAGTTGGTGCGCATGCTGGGGTCGACCGGCATGGACATCGGGCGGGATGCGCTGTCGCCGGTCACGGACGACTACTTCGCGCCGTTCGCATTCAGTGGTGTGATCGAGAGCGTGACGATCACGATCCGCAGCAAGGCGGATGCCGCTGATGTGCGCAGCATCGCTCAGACCGAGCTGGCCAAGGAATGACGTCATTGGAGCGACGGATGCGCGCGCTTCACTCACTCTGGGAGGACGCGGTCGCGTCGATGACGGTCGAGCAGGTCAACCATGTCGAGCGAAAGCCGGTGTTGCCCATCGCGTTCTCTCTGTTTCACATGGCGCAGATAGAGGACGGGTCAGCCACGATGCTCGGCGCCGGGGATCTCGTGTACGACGACGCATTGGGCAAGCGGATGGGGCTGGCGATCCCCGACCACGGCAAGCACAAGACCGTGGACGAGATGGTCGAGCAGCGGATCGGCGACTACGACGTCTACTGCGACTACCAGTCGCGGGTGTTCGCCCGCACCGAGGCGTGGCTCGGAACGCTCGACCAGGCGGCGCTCGACGAGGTCATCGTTCAACGACCGTTTCCCCCGCAGATCGCGTCGACGTTCAGCGCGCGCGTCGCCGGCGAGGCCGGAATGACCAGGTCAGACGCGATCGAGTGCTGGATCTACCAGCACGGATTGCGACATATGGGCGAGGTGGAGCACGGGCGGGCATTGGTCGGACTGCAGGGCATGACGTCGTGAGGGGCCCTATCCTCCGGGCATGCGGCAGGAGCGCAAGGTCGTCTCCGTCGTTTTTTGCGACCTCGTCGGTTTCACCGGTCGGTCCGAAGCGATGGACCCGGAGGACGTGCGTGCGCTGCTCTCGCCCTACCACGACCGGGTGCGCGACGAGCTCGAGCGTTTCGGCGGGACGGTCGAAAAGTTCATCGGCGATGCGGTGGTGGCTGTGTTCGGTGCGCCCACTGCGCACGAGGACGATCCGGAGCGTGCTGTCCGAGCCTCACTCGCGATCTGTGAGTGGGCCGCCGCGCAGCCGGACGTCGAGGTACGCATTGCCGTCAACACCGGAGAGGCCTTGGTGTCGCTCGATGCGGACCCTCATCGCGGCGAGGGGATGGTGGCGGGCGACGTCATCAACACGGCCTCGCGGATCCAGTCGGCCGCTCCGATCAACGGCGTGCTGGTCGGCGCAGTCACGCACCGGGCGACCGCCAGCGTCATCGACTACGTCGACGTGGAGCCGATCGTCGCCAAGGGCAAGTCCGAGCCTGTCGTCGTTTTCGAAGCACGCGGGGCGCGCGCGAACGCCGCGCATGGCGTCGACCGCACCTCCACGACGGAGTTCGTGGGCCGCGATCGCGAGTTCAACCTTCTGCGCGAGGCATTCGAACGTGCGCGACAGGAGCACGAGCCGCAGCAGGTGACGATCGTCGGCGTTCCCGGTGCCGGCAAGTCGCGGCTCGTGGCCGAGCTTGCGCGCGTTGTCGACGCCGATTCGGACCTCGTCACATGGCGACATGGACGTTGTCTCGCTTACGGCGACGCCGTGAGCTTCTGGGCGCTGACCGAGATCGTGAAGGCAGAGACCGGGATCCTCGACAGCGACACGCCGGAGGTCGCGGAGTCGAAGCTCAACGAGGTCACGCGCAGCCTGATTCAGGGGAGTGACGCGGATTGGGTGGCCCGACGGTTGCGACCACTGCTCGGACTGGCTTCCGGCGAGGGCGGCGTCTCCAACGAGGAGACCTTCCCGGCGTGGCGTCGTTTCCTCGAAGCGCTCGCCGAGCGCGGCCCGTTTGTGCTCGTCGTCGAAGATCTTCACTGGGCCGACGAGGGCTTGCTCGACTTCCTCGCCGAGCTCGGGGAGTGGCTGCGTGGCCTGCCGGTGCTCCTGGTCGGCACGGCCCGGCCCGAGCTGCTGACTCGCCGCCCCACCTGGGGCGCGGGCATGGCGAATGCCTTGGTGCTTTCGTTGGCCCCGCTCACTGCCCAGGACACTGCGCGGTTGGTCCTCGACGTCCTCGGCGTACCGGTCCTCGATGCGTCCGTGCAGCAAGCGCTGGTCGAACGCGCTGCCGGCAACCCCTTGTTCGCCGAGGAGTTCGCACGGATGGTTTCCGATCGCGGCGTCGCCGACGACCGCATCCCGGACACGGTTCAGGGCATCATCGCGGCTCGGCTCGACGGTCTTGCCGTCGGCGACAAACAGCTTCTCCAGGCAGCCTCGGTCATCGGCACCGTCTTCTGGTCCGGTGCGGTCGCCGCACTGGCGGGACGACCATTTCCCGAGGTCGAGCAGACGTTGCGCGAGCTCGAGAAGCGTGAGTTCGTGAGGCGCGAGCGCCGATCGTCGGTCGAGGGCGAGACCGAGTTCGCCTTTCGGCATGCGCTCGCACGCGACGTCGCCTACGGGCAGATTCCACGCGCCGACCGAAGCCGCAGCCATCGACAGGCCGCGGAGTGGATTTCCGCACTCGGCAGACCGGACGATCACGCCGAACTCCTGGCCCATCACTACGCCGAGGCGCTGGAGTTCGGGCGTGCGGCGGGGGCTGACACTGCGGAGCTCGAGCCGGCCGCAATTGCAGCATTTCGCCGGGCCGGCGACCGAGCATTTGGTCTCGGCTCCTACCTCCAAGCGAGCCGCTTCTTCACAACCGCGCTCGAACTCACTCCGGCGAGTGACCCGCAGCGCAGCGAGCTGTTGCTGTCGGCGGGCGCGGCGGCCTGCGAGTGGGACCGTACGGGTCAGAAGCTCCTGGTCGAGGCATTGTCACGTCTACGAGAAGAGGGCAAGCCGGAGCTGGCCGCCCGCGCGGGCCTGCTGCTCGCTCGCGAGACTTGGTTCCGAGGCGACGCCGCGGGCACGCGCGCGTGGCGGAACACCGTCGACGAGATCCTGGTGGGATTGCCCGACTCGGATGTGCGCGTCGAAGCCCTTGTCGTCAGAGCCGTCGAGCAATACGTCGGGGACGAGCACGAGGTGGCATTGGTGACCATCGCCGAGGCGTTACCGCTCGTCGAGCAGATGAACCGGCCGGACCTGTTGTCGAGGTTGCTCGACGCCCGGGGAGGCTCGCGAGTCGCGCTCGGCGACGAGGACGGTTTCGCCGAGCAGCAACGTGCCTACGAGATTGCTCGAGACGCGCGGGCGATCCACGAGATGAACCACACGCGGAACAATCTCATCGTCTCCTACATGCGCACCGGTAACCTGAAGATGGCCACGCAGCTCGGCGAGGAATGGGCTGACTACCTGCGCGAGTTCGGCGGCAGCAAATACAACCGGCTCTGGTACCGAGCCGGCAGAGCAGAGCTTGCCTTTCTAGCCGGCGACTGGGCCCTCACCACCGCCGGCCTCGACGAGCTGTTGTTGGACGATCGTGAGGGCGACTACGTCGACATCGAAACGCGACGTATTCACGCGGACATGCTGTCGGCTCGCGGACAGACCCCGGAGGCTCTGAGCGAGGTCGATCGGGCGCTTGCGGCTGCCCGGCGGGCGGGTGACCCGCAGGTCATTGTCCCCGCCATGGTGGTGCGGACGTCCGTCCTGTTCGGCGCGGGACGCGCGCCGGAGGCCGCCGCTCAGTTCGATGAGCTGCACACGATGTCCGCACTGCCATCGGTCCTTGCCTCCAGCGCACACATATCGACCTACATGTGGCTCGCCGTTGATCTGGGACGGACCGATCAGGCTGCGGAAGTGGCCGCGCTCATCGACATCCCGTGGTGGGCTGGGGTCGCCCGCGCGATCCTCGGATCGGACGCCGCCGGCGCTGCGGAGATGCTCGGCGAGAGGGGTTTCCGGGTCGCTGAGATGTACTGCCGACTGCGCGCAGGCGGAAGTCATACGCAGCGAGCGCTCGAGTTGTTCAAGGAGATAGGTGCAGTGCGCTACATCGCCGAGGCCGAAAGGCTGCAGGCGGCTCACGGCTGATCCTGTCAGGCCGCGCGTAGAACGGGTCATTCCCCGGGAGGTTCTGGATATGGGTCTGGTGGGCGTTACCGGGGCGACCGGCGGGATCGGCGGGCGAGTCGCCCGGTCACTGGCTGCGGCGGGCGTGGCGCAGCGCCTTCTTGTGCGTGACGCGACGCGCGCTCCTGACCTCGGCGAGATCGTGCAGGCGGCTTACGGCGTCGACGCCTCTGAGGCACTGGCCGGAGTGCAGACCTTGTTGATGGTGTCCGGCGCCGAGGCGGTCGACCGGCTCGACCAGCATCGCGCTTTCATCGATGCCGCAGCTGCTGCCGGCGTCGAGCACATCGTCTACACGTCGTTCGTGGGGGCTCGGCCGGATGCGGCGTTCACACTTGTGCGCGACCACGCCGCGACCGAGGAACACATCCGTGCCAGTGGCATGACCTACACACTGTTGCGCGACAACCTCTACGCCGACTTCCTGCCGGGCATGGCCGGTGACGACGGCGTGATCCGAGGCCCGGCCGGCGATGGACGTGCTGCCGCGGTGGCACGCGACGACGTCGCAGCGGTGGCGGCCGTCGTACTGATGGAACCCAGGTCGCACGCGAACGCCGTCTACGAGCTGACCGGCCCCGACGCACTGACCTTTGCGGAGATGGCGGAGATCATCAGGGAGGTGACCGGGCGCCAGGTCAGCTACTACAACGAGACTCTTGATGAGGCTTATGCGTCACGCGCGCACTACGGCGCGCCCGACTGGATGGTCGAGGCTTGGGTGTCGACTTACACCGCAGTTGCCAGTGGCGAAATGCAAGAGGTCAGCGACGACATCGCACGGGTCACGGGACGGCCGGCGATGTCCTTTGCCGACGTCGTCAGGTCCGTGGCTTGAGAAACAGCGCGGTGGCTTCGGCGGTGACGACATCGTCGACGACGATCTCTGCACTTGCCCGCACCCGTCGGCCGTCGACGTCGTCGGTGCGGCCGCGCAACGTCAGTGGGACGCCGTAGGGGGTCGGCCGGCGGTAGCGCACCGTGAGCTCGGCCGTGAAGCCCGGATTGCCGCTGGCTGCAGTGGCGTGACCCAGCAGCTGGTCCAGCAACGTGGCGACCCAGCCGCCATGCACCGCTCCGGGCGGTCCTTCGTGGATGGGGCGCATCGTGCACTCGCCGACGACGGCGTCGCCCACGACGCGCACGGTCATCGGTGGCGCGATCGGATTGGCTTCGCCGATGACGGGACTGAACGGGCGCACGCCCTGACGCATGCTCTCCTTGTCCCAGAAGGGCAACGTCTCGTTGATGCCGGCATCTTCGAGCCGTGCGGCGATGGCCTCGATCTCCTTGAGCGCGACCGCGAGCTCGTCGGCATCGGCTTTCGTCAGAACCGACGCATCCATCAACCGACGCACGGCGGGACCCAACGTCATCGGCTCAGCCTCATGAGCCGGTGTAGTTGGGCTCGCGCTTTTCCTTGAAGGCCTTAGTGCCCTCTTTGGCGTCGTTGGTGCCGAAGATCGGCAGGCCGATCTCCATCTCGATCTTGAGTGCCTCGGCCTCGGGAAGTCCCTCAGTTGCTTGCACGGACCGCTTCACCGCCTGTACGGCGAGGGGACCGTTGCGGGCGATGCGCTGCCCGATCCCGAGCGCGGTTTCCAATGCCGTCCCGTCCGGGACGACCCGGCCGATCAGTCCGATGCGCTCGGCCTCGGCGGCGGAGATCGTGTCACCGGTGAGCAGCAGCTCCATCGCCTTGGTGTGCGCGATCTGACGACGCAACCGCACCGTCGACCCGCCGAGGGGGAACAGCGCGCGGGTGACCTCGACGACGCCGAACTTGGCGCTCTCGCCGGCGACGCGGATGTCGGTCGCTTGGAGGATCTCGGTGCCGCCGGCGACGGCGTATCCCTCGACGGCCGCGACCAGCGGTGTGGTCAGCTGGTGATGGCGCAGCAGCGCCTTCCACGCGAGACCGGCGTCTTCCTTGAAGCGACGTGAGGCGTCGGACTCACCCTGCGCGTTGTTCATCGCCTTGAGGTCGGCGCCGGCGCAGAACACGCCGCCCGCGCCCGTGAGGACCGCACAACGAATCTCGGGATCGCTGTCGATGCGGTCCCACGCGTCAGCCATGCCGACCAACATCTCGGGGGAGAGGGCGTTCTTTGCTTCTGGCCGGTTCATCGTGACGACGAGCACGTGACCGACCAGCTCGGTTTCCAGATGTGACACCGGCTCAGAGCCTTTCGATGATCGTCGCTGTTGCCAACGCACCGCCGGCGCACATGGAGATGAGAGCAAGCTGGCCGTCGGTGCGCTCGAGCTCATGCAGTGCGGTGGTGATGAGCCGGCTGCCGGTCGAGCCGACCGGATGCCCAAGCGCGATCGCTCCACCGTTGACGTTGACCTTGTCGACGTCGACCTTGTGCTGCCGGCTCCAGTTGACGACGACAGAGGCGAACGCCTCGTTGACCTCGAACAGGTCGAAGTCACTGATCGACATGCCGCTGCGGTCGAGCACCCGCTGGGTGGCAGCGACCGGACCGTTGAGGTGGTAGTAGGGCTCGTCGCCGATGAGTGCCTGCGCGACGATGCGCGCTCGCGGCTTGAGTCCGAGCGCTTGAGCCTTGTCGCGTGACATGAGCATCACGGCGGCGGCGCCGTCGGAGATCTGCGACGACGTCCCGGCAGTGTGGAAGCCGCCCTCCTGCACCGGCTTGAGTGCGGCGAGCTTTTCCATCGAGGTCTCGCGCAGTCCCTGGTCGCGGTCGATGGTGCCGTCAGGTGTGTCGATGGGCGCGATCTGCGACTTGAACCGCTCCTCGGCCCACGCGCGTGCCGCCTTCTCCTGCGAGGCGAGTCCGAACGCGTCGAGGTCCTCGCGGGTGATGCCGAAGTCCGTGGCGATCCGGTCGGCACCCTCGAACTGGTTGGGCAGGTCGACGTCCCAGCCGTCCGGGCGGGGGACGCCCGGCCCGCTCATCACGTTGGCGCCGAGGCCGACGCGCGACATCATCTCGACGCCGCAGGCGATGCCGACGTCGATCGCGTCGGCGGCGATCAGGCCCGCGATGAAGTGGTTGGCCTGCTGGGCCGAACCGCACTGGCAGTCGACCGTGGTCACACCGGCGGTTTGGGGGAGCCCGGCCGCGAGCCACGCGTAGCGGGTGATGTTGCTGCCCTGCTCACCTGCCTGGGTCACGCAGCCGCCGACCACCTGCTCGACGAGCGTCGGGTCGATGCCCGTGCGGGCAATGACCTCGCGCTGGACGTGACCAAGCGCGTGTGCGGGGTGCACGCCGGCGAGCCAGCCGTTGCGCTTGCCGATGGGGGTCCGGACTGCCTCGACGAGGACTGCTTCAGCCATGAAACGAAGTAGAACACATTCTAGTTTTGTCCGCCAGGAGAGTTGACGCCCCGTCAGATCCAGGCCAGATTAGAACTCGTTCTACCTCCGTCTCGAGAGGGTGCGAGCGTGCCCGAGCGCCATGAGATCGACGTCTACGACATGGACCAGTACGCCGCCACCGGCGTCCCGCACGACCAGCTGAAGCGGCTGCGCCAGGAGGCACCGGTCTTCCGGCACGATGACCCGCAGCTGCCCGAGGGCTACTGGGCGATCACCCGGCACCCGGACGTCGTCTACGTCTCTCGCAACCCCGAGCTGTTCTCGTCGTACGAGAAGACGGCGATGCTCGATGAATACGCGCAGGTGCAGATCGACCAGCAGCGCATGTTCATGCTCAACCAGGACCCGCCGGACCACACCCGGATGCGCAGCCTGGTCAACCGCGGCTTCACACCGCGCATGATCGCGGGGCTCGAAGCGCGGATCCAG
>JAICMI010000067.1 GCA_025929315.1 Frankiaceae bacterium | reverse complement strand
GCGATTGCGGTCACCCCGAGACAGGCCACTAGCGTGGTCCACGACGTCCTCCTCATGCGTTGGGACACCAAGCCCGACAAACGCATCAGGAGGACGTCCTCACATCCAGCACCGACGCGCCGGAGGACTTACTACGCCGGTGTCGAAGCGGCAATCCGGACACGGCTACGTGGCCGATCACCCACATATACGGGCGCGATCGGGACACGTTGCTGGCGCAGGGACCGCCGGTACCAGCCGGGGTTGCCCCGAGAGTCGCCCCCCTCACAGTTGCCCTGCGGAGGTATGTGGTCGCCCTAGCAGTCGCCCCTACGAGTCGCCCTGGAGTGAACCGCTTTGCCGGTGGTTGTCGAGGAAGTCGTCGACGGCCGCGTGCGCCGCACCCTTGATCTCGCGGTAGAGCTCGTCCTCGCCCCACGACTCGAACGGGACATCACTGAGCTCGTCCTCGTACCTCGTGTGCCGGTGGCGGATGTGAGCGCGCGCGGCGAGCCGCGCCTTTTCTTCGAGGGTGAGCAACTGGGTGCGCCCCACCCGGCCGCTGCCGACGACGGCTGCGTGCACCGCTGTCTCTCTCGCGATCTGCCCGGCCAGCTCGGCGTGCTCGGGCGCGAAGTCGAGAAACGCCAGCACCGCTTCCCGAAGCTGCTCCTCGTACCGCTCCTCGCGCCGCGCTCGTGACCGGGCATTGACGGTCCGGGCGGCCGCGCGCTTCTCCGCCGTGTCCTTCGCCCGCTCTTCGGCTGCGCGGATCACCTCGGCCGGGGCCCACAGCCCGAGCAGCCGCCGATGCGGACGATGCCGGGCACGCGGCTGCCAGGACAACCAGTAGCGGCCGGCGGCCTTGACCGTGCGGGTCACGAACGCGTCGCCGGTCGGCAGGAACTCCCAGTCCTGCGGAATCTCGATGTCGCCGTGCTCGGGGGTCCACGGGCCTTCGCGGGTGTCGTAAACGTCGAGATGCAGGTCGGTCATCGCCGCCGTGGAAGAGACCACCTCGCTCACGTCCATAGCGTGCAACCGCGACCGCTCCTGGGGCAACCGCCACGGTGCGCCGCGGCTAGCAAGATCAACGAGAACCAACACAACAAGATCAACAAGAAGAACAGAAGAAAGCAAACGAAACAAGATCAACAACAAGAGAACAAAGCAAGGAAATCAAGATCAAGAACCAAGATCAACAAAAGCAAGATTGAATACGGCACACACTTGCATCAACCCGCTGCGACCTGAACACTGGACCGCGATGATCTTCAAACGCATCACCGTCGAGCCCGACATGATGGCCGGGCAACCCTGCATTCGCGGGCTCCGGATCCCAGTTGCCACCGTCGTCGCTATGGTCGCTGACGGGATGACTCCGACCGAGATCGTCGCCGAGTTGCCGGACCTCGAACTCGAGGATGTGGCCGAGGCACTGCACTACGCCGCGGAGGCGGTCAAGGAGCGCGAACTGCCGCTGCGACACCCTGCGTGAAGTTCCTCGTCGACGAGAACCTGTCACCGCTCGTCGCCACCGGACTGCGCGATGCCGGCCACGACTCCGTGCACGCCCGAGACGTCGATCTGCGCACCGCGGGCGACACCGCGGTTCTCGAGTTTGCCCGCGAGAACGGATACATCGTGGTGTCCGCGGACACCGACTTCGGCACGTTGCTTGCCGCCACCGGGTCGAGCGCACCTTCGGTCGTGCTCATTCGACGCACAGTCGACAGACGCGCGGGTCGCCTGCTTGCCCTACTCCTCGAAAACCTCGACCAGGTCGAGCAAGTGCTCGATGAGGGCGCTGTCGTGGTGCTCGAGGACGCTCGGGTGCGCGTTCGGCGGTTGCCCCTGCTGTAAGAGGCAGGCATGGATCCGGTCAGCTGAGCGACGTGGTGCGGCTCGCCCGCAGGTCGACGAGGAATGCATCGAGCTCTTCATCCGACTCCCAGATGTCGGCCGCTAGCTCGTCAGCGTCGGACACCGGCACAGCGTGGCAGCGTTGCGCGAGCTCTTCGAGCGTCAAGGAGCGCGAACGCGGAGTTCTGTTGTGCGGACCGTTCACGACCTCAGGGTAGGCCGGGGCAATAGCCCTGCCGTCCACATGGCAGCGCAACCGCCAGGGCAAGCCGTGGGGCAACTGCGAGGGCAACGTCCGGGCAGAGTCTGGGGGCGACTCTTAGGGCGACCGGCGCTCGAATGATGTGCCGGTTGCCAAGCATCCAGGAGCAGCCATGCGTCCAGAACGCGTCGCGACCCGCGAACAGCGCGGGCCGTTGCGTACGGTCGCAACAGCGGGGCGACCGATCGCCCTGCCGGAGCCGATCCTCCCGGGTCTCCCGGACCGGCTCTGGTCGCACAAGGAGACCGCTGCCTTCCTCGGCATCCCGGAAGCGACGCTCCACCAGCTCAACTACAAGGGGACCGGGCCGCGATCGTTCAAGGTCGGCCGGCACCGTCGCTACGACCCGCGCGACCTACACGAGTGGCTCGCCGAGCGCTCGTCCGACTACTTCGGTTGAGCAGCGACATCCTCGACCTGGTCGTCGGCGAACAGTGCGTCGGACGCGAGGCGCGTCTTCTCATCGGCCGTCGGCATCAGATGCGTGTAGGTGCGCAGCGTGAACCCTTCGTCGCGATGCCCGAGGTACTCGGCGACCGCGCGGATCGACACGCCTTGCTCGAGCCAGTTCGACGCGCAGAAGTGCCGCAGCGCATGCATGCCGTTGCTGCGCAGCCGCGCGACGCCGGCCTCCGCCAGCGCGGGCTTCCAGATGAACTGGTTGATGTAGTTCCGGTTCAGCGCCTTGTGCTCGCGGCTCGTGAACAGCAGCGGCACCTTCACCCGTCGCACCTTCGCCGCCAGCGGATCGCCCCACGGCAACTCGACGGTGACCGGCGGGAACTGCCTGATGTGTTCGGACAACACCACCGCCAACGCGTCCGACAGCGGAACGGCACGACCGGTCCCGTACTTCGGTGGCGCGAACACGAGCTGGTTGCGGACGTACTTCACCTGACGCACGACGTGAATGGTCCTGCGCAGGAAGTCGATGTCGTCAACAGCGAGACCGAAGATCTCGCCCTGCCGCAAACCTGCGCTCGCGCCAACCGCCGGCATCGCGCGATAACGCTCCGGGTGCGCGTCGATCACGGCGCGCACCGACGCGCGCGGCCACGGCACAACGCGCTGCCGTGCGACGGCTGGCGGCACGACCGACCGCGACTTGCACGGGTTCTTCGCGATCATCTCGTCGTCGACCGCGGCGTTGAGGATCGCGGAGAAGTGTATGAACGCCTGCCGCACGGTGCCGGGGGAGAGGCGCTGGGTCAGCTCGGCCAGCCACTTCTGCACCGCCGACGAGCGAATCCGCGCCAGGGGCACGTCCTCCCATGTCGGGTAGATGTAGACCCGGAGCCGATGCTCGACCTGCTCGCGAGTGGAGACGTCGAAGGTCTGCGCCGCCAGCCAGTCGCGCGCGTATCCGCCGAACTTCGTCCGGCCCAGCGCCGGATCGACCCACGCGCCCCTCGCGACGTCCGCGCACATGAGCGCGAGGTAGCGCTCCGCATCGACCTTCTCATCGAACGACTTCGCGTGCCGGTGCCCCGCCGAGTCCTGGTACGACGCCAGCCACCGCCGACCGGTCCCGTGGCGCGCGGTCTTGACCCGGCGGCCCTGAGAATCCGCCTTGAACCGCTGGTCGCGCACGTGCGCCACGGCACGCAATCTACCTGCTCGTTTGCTCTACGTTTGCTGAGACAGAGCAAACGATCAAGAAACGCTGAGAACTGTTGAGAAGTAAAAGCCCAGGTCGAAGGCGCCCTTTTCTCAGATTTCAAGATCGCGAAAATGCACGCTCATTAGATGTCGTAGTACATCGCGAACTCGTGCGGGTGCGGCCGGAGACGAATGGCGTCGACCTCGTTGGTCCGCTTGTAGTCGACCCACGTCTCGATCACGTCCGGGGTGAAGACGCCGCCTTCGAGCAGATAGTCGTGGTCGGCTTCGAGCTCGTCGAGGACAGCCTCGAGCGAGCCCGGCACCTGTGCCACCGCAGCGAGCTCGTCCGGGGGCAGCTCGTAGAGGTCCTTGTCGACCGGCTCCGGCGGCTCGATCTTGTTGCGGATGCCGTCGAGACCGGCCATGAGCATCGCGGCGAAGGCGAGGTAGGGGTTGCACGACGGGTCCGGCACGCGGAACTCGAGACGCTTGGCCTTCGGGTTGGAACCGGTGATCGGGATGCGACAGCAAGCCGACCGGTTGCGCTGTGAGTAGACGAGGTTGACCGGCGCCTCGTAGCCCGGCACCAGCCGGCGGTAGGAGTTGGTCGTTGGGTTGGTGAACGCCAGCAGCGACGGGGCGTGCTTGAGCAGGCCGCCGATGTAGTAGCGCGCCAGGTCCGAAAGGCCCGCGTAACCGATCTCGTCGTAGAACAGCGGTGCGCCGTCCTTCCACAATGACTGGTGGCAGTGCATGCCCGAGCCGTTGTCCTGCCAGATCGGCTTCGGCATGAACGTCACCGTGCGCCCGTGCGCGCGCGCGACGTTCTTGATGACGTACTTGAAGTTCATCAAGTTGTCGGCGGTCTTGAGCAGGGTGCCGAACCGGAAGTCGATCTCTGCCTGACCGGCGGTGCCCACCTCATGGTGCTGCATCTCGACATCGATGCCGATCTCGATGAGCTGGCGCACCATTTCCGAGCGCAGGTCCGTGAAGTGGTCTGTCGGCGGCACGGGGAAGTAGCCGCCCTTATAGGCGGGTTTGTAACCCTTGTTGCCGCCCGGCTCCTCGCGACCGGTGTTCCACGCCGCCTCGATCGAGTCGATGTAGTGGTAGGCGGAGAACTGGTTCTGGTCGTAGCGGATCGAATCGAAGATGTAGAACTCGGCCTCGGGACCGAAGTAGGTGGTGTCCGCAATGCCCGACCCGCGGAGATAGTCCTCTGCCTTCTTCGCGATGTTTCGCGGATCGCGGGTATAAGCCTCACCAGTCAGCGGGTCATGGATGAAGAAGTTGATGACCAACGTCGGGTGCTGGCGGAATGGGTCGAGGAAGGCCGTGGTCGGGTCCGGAAGCAGCAGCATGTCGGACTCGTGGATCTGCTGGAAACCGCGGATCGACGAGCCGTCGAACATCAGCCCGTCCGTGAACACGCTCTCGCCGAAGTTGGATGCCGGGAATGTGAAGTGCTGCATCACGCCGGGCAAGTCGCAGAAGCGCACGTCCACGAACTGGACGTCGTTCTTGCGGATAAAGGACAGGACCTCGTCGGCGGTCTCGAACATGCGGTTGTTGGCCTCCTCCAGCGCGTGGTGCGCTGCCGGTCCCAACCTTAGGCTGAGGGCGTTGATGATCGGTTTCCCGGGTGTTTCGGCCGCGTTACGCGGCAGGCCGTGAAGCCCCGGGAAGGACGTGACGTGAGCCCAACGCCGGAGGCGGATGTGCCCACCCAGGGCGCGGCCCCGCCACCGGAGCGCGGCCCCGCCGGCTCGCCCTCGGACGCGCTCCTGCAGGAGCTGCTGGCCCGGCTCTGCCGGGTGATGTCCGCCGACGTCTCCCAGTTCCTGCTGGTCGAAGGCGACGCGCTGCGGGTGATGGAGAGTCACGGCGTACCTCTCCAGCAGGTTCGTGACCTGCGGATTCCGCTGGGCCGGGGCTTCGCCGGGACGGTCGCCGCCACCGCCGCGCCCGCGATCGTCTCGGACACGTCGACGCTCGAGACGTTCGGCGCGAGCTGGGCCGAGGAGGGCGTCCGCGCGCTCCTCGGCGTACCGCTGATCGTGGACGGCGCCGTCCTGGGCGTGGCCCTCGTCGGCAGCCGGACCGACCGCGTCTTCGGCGATGCGGACATCCAGCTCCTGAGCGAAGTCGCCGAGCGTGCGGCCTGGGCCGTCCAGAACGGCCTGCTCCTTGCCGCCGAGCGGGATGCCCGCAAGGAGGCCGCCTCTGTCTATGAGCGGCTGTCCCGGCTGCAGGCCATGGGCGAGGAGCTTCTCACCGACATGACCGTCGACGGTGTCGTCCGCACGGTCGTCGAACGCGGCCTATCTCTTATCGGCGCCTTCGGCGGCAGCGTGTGGAGGCTCGACCCCGATGCGGGTCTGCTGCGGCTGGAGGGGGCCGTCGGCTACCCCGAGGAGGTCTTCGCTCGTTGGCGCGAGCTGCCGCTCGATGCGGAGTCACCCGTGACTGAGGCGGCACGCACTGGCGGGCGCGTCGTGGTCGGGTCGGTTGCCGACCGGGACGTGCGCTATCCCGCGCTGCGAGGTGGCGCCACGGTCGGCGAGGCGTTCGTGGCGGTTCCCTTGATCGTCCAGAACACCGTCCTCGGCGTCCTCGGGCTGGGCTTCATGGACGCCCGCGTGCTCGAGCCGAATGAGCTCGCGTTCATCGACGCTGCGGCCGTGCAATGTGCGGCAGCGATGCATCGCGCACTCGTCGTCGAGGCACAACAACAGAGTCTTGCCGACGCTCGCCAATACGCGACGAGGCTTGCGTCGCTGCAGCGACTGACCGCTGCACTTGCCGACGCGCGCGATCCTCAACGCACCGTCGACGTCATCGTCGACGAGCTGACGCGTGCGGTCGACGCGGCGATGGTCGCCTTGTGCGTGCTCGATGCCGACGCCGGAGTCATGCGCATCGTGGCGAGCCACGGTCTCGCGCCTGAAGTTGCCACCAACTTCACGGAGTTCCCGTTCCGGGCCGGGCTGCCGGCGACCGACGCGCTGCTCGGACGCCAACCGGTGCTGGTGTACGACGCCGACGACATGCAGGCTCGCTACTCCGTGTTGTCGGGCGATGCGCCCGAAGGCCGTGCGTGGGCCGCACTGCCGCTGGTGATCGGTGATCGTCCGGTCGGCGCGCTCACCCTCGCGCTGCCGTCCCCGCAGCAGTTCCCGGCCGAGGACGTCGAATATCTCGTCGCCCTTGCAGACCAGTGCGGGCATGCACTTGAACGCGCGCGGCTGCTCGCGATCGAGGCCGCCAACCGTGCCCGCCTCGAGGTTCTGGCCGAGGCCGGCCGCATCTTCACCGCCCCGCTGGACGTGCAGCTGACGTCGTTGCAGTTCTGCCGCCTGGTTGTCGGTCGCATCGGCGACGCGGTGAGCGTGCACCTTCGCCAACCCGACGGCAGCTATGTCGTCGCGGCGGTCGAGCACGTCGACGCCGAGCAGGCCTCCGCCGCGGCAGAGATCGTCGACCAGCTGCCTCCCTGGGTCATCGATGTCTACGACGGCATCCTCGAAAGCGGCGAGTCGGTGCTGTTCTCACACATCGACGTCGAGGACAGCCTGTCGACGGTCAGCGATCCGGAGCTGCGCGCGGTGCTGGCCAAGGCGCCCGCAACTTCCAGCATCGCGTTGCCGCTGGTCGCCGGCGGTCATACACTCGGCGTCCTCTCGGTGACGACCGTCGCGGGGGGAAGCGCGCCACTCCTTCCTGCCGACCGTGAACAACTCGAAGAGCTCGCCGGGCGGCTAGCGCTGGCGATCGACGGCGCGCGGCTGCTGCGGCAACAGACCGAGATCGCACACACACTGCAACGTTCACTGCTGCCGTCTTCGTTGCCGCAGGTGCCGGGGGCCGAGGTCGCAGTGCGCTATCTCCCCGGCGCCGAAGGCGTCGACGTCGGCGGCGACTTCTACGACGTCATTCCTCTTCCGAGTGGACGCATCGGACTGGTCGTCGGTGACGTGATGGGTCGTGGCATCCGCGCGGCCGCCGTCATGGGCCAGCTCCGCGCGGCCGTGCGCAGCTACAGCCTCGAAGGGCACCCGCCGGCGGCGCTCCTCACGAGACTCGACCGGCTGGTCGGCACCCTCGAAGAAGGGCTGCTCGTCACTGCGCTCTACGCCGAGTGGGACCCCGGTCGTGGTTTGGCGGTGTGCTCACTCGCCGGACACCTGCCGCCGTTGCTGCAGCTGCCCGGCGGGGAGCCGTCGTACGTCGACATCGATCCCGGTGTGCCGCTCGGGGTCGGTGTGCAGTCCTTTGTGGAGGTCGAGATCAGCCTCCCGCCGGGCGCCTTGCTGCTGGCCTACACCGACGGGCTGGTCGAGGGTCCTGACCTGCCCGTCGAAGAAGGCATGCGGCGGCTTGCGAGTGCGGTGGCAGGGGCCAAAGACGCGATGGACGCGTGTGAGTTCGCACTCGCCGAACTGCGCCCGCGAGCGGCTAACCGGCGCTACGACGACGACACTGCGTTGCTCGCCATGGTGACCCGTGCGCCCGGGACTGTCCCCACCAAACCTGAGGTGGAGGAAGGGGAGCGGACCTTCGACCTGCCGGCCGACCCGACCTCACCTGCTCGCGCGAGGACGGCAGTTCTCGATGTGCTCACCGAGTGGGGTCTCGTCCAACTCACCGACTCGGCCGTGCTGCTCGTCAGCGAGGTCGTCACCAACGGCGTGCGGCACGCCGGCACGGGACTGCGGTTGACGATGACCCGTCCAGCGATCGATCGCGTGCGGATCGCCGTCACCGACTGGGCACCCCGGGCGGGCGTCCAGCTCCGCGAGTCCAGCCGGGACGCCGAGGGCGGTCGCGGACTGTTCCTCGTCGACCATCTGTCGGACGGTTGGGGCTCGGCCGCCGACGACGCCCGCAAGACCGTGTGGTTCGAGCTCCAGGCATGAGCGAAGCGCCGGAGTCAGGAGCAGGCTCAGTGGCAGGAATCGGAACGCGCATCACTGCGTTCCTCGTCGACTCCGTGGCCGCCAACCTCGTCGCTGGTGTCGTCTTCGTCGCGGGCTGGCATCCGGGCGCGTTGCGTGGCTGGATCGTCTACGGCGTCTTCTTGCTGATCGAGCTGCTCTTCGTGTCGTTAGGGGGTCAGACCCCGGGCATGCGGGTCGTGGGCGCGATCGTCGTGCGCGCGAATGATCGCGGACGTGCGACTCCCGGATGGGTAGCTGTTCGCACGCTGCTGCTGGCGTTCGTCCTGCCGGCCGTCATCGTCGATGTCAGCGGGCGCGCCATGCATGACCGCGCGGCCGGCACCGTCATGCTGCGGACAAGATGACTCAGCGCAGCTTGCCGCGGGGGATCTGACCGGGGCGCGGCATCGGACCCTTGGGCATCGGGGCGTTGGTGCCGCCGAGCGCCTTCATGCGCTGCTCCAGACCGGGGATCTCCCGCCGGCCGACGTTGCGTGGCAGTCGCATCATGTGGTTCTGGAGCTTGCGCAGCGGCACTTGGCCTTCGCCGTCGCCGACGAGCACTTCATAGATCGGGGTCTCGGGTGCGACTCTGCCGACCCTGCGCTTCTGGTCGGTGATCAGCTGCCGCAGCTGTGCGGGGCTGCCTTCGGCGACGAGTACGACGCCCGGGCGGCCGACGACGCGGTGGACGAGGTCCATGTTGCGGTTGAAGGCGACCGCCGGCGTCGTACGCCAGTCGCCGCGCAGTGTCTGCAGGACCGACGCGGCTGCCCCGGGTTGACCCTCGACCTGGGCATACATCGTCGACGTCGCCCGACGGCCGAAGAGGGCCATGCCGACGAAGAGCGCACCGAGGATCCCGAGGATCGACAGGTAGAGCGGGTGGCCGATCAGCACGCCGACCACGACCAAGATCGCGAGAACGGCTAGTGCCGGCCCGAGAACGATCAGCGGAAGCTTGCGGTCGGCCTTTCGGGTCATCGACCAGACGGCGCGCAGCTGCGCCACCCGACCTTGCCGATCAGACGCCTGGCCGTCGTCCTTCTTCGATGCGCGAGCCACGCCGCGAGTCTACGAGGGCCGTGGCCTGCGCGAGGAGCGCAAGAGTGGTCATGGCGGTCACAGTGACCGATGAAGACGAGAAATTACGTTACGCGGCTGTGAACGTTGGCCCGGGCCTCCAGGGCCTGTTGGTAGAGCCGCCCGGCTCGGTAGGACGAGCGGACCAGCGGGCCGCTCATCACCCCGAGCAAGCCGATCTCCTCGGCTTCTTCGCGCAGCTCGACGAACTCCTCGGGCTTGACCCAGCGCTCAACCGGATGGTGCCGCGGGCTCGGTCGCAAGTACTGCGTGATCGTCAGCAGCTCGCAGCCGGCGTCGTACAGGTCCTGAAGTGCCTGCGAGATCTCCTCGCGAGTCTCACCCATGCCGAGGATCAGGTTGGACTTGGTCACGAGCTGTTGGGCGCGGCCTAACCGGATCACGTCGAGCGAACGTTCGTAGTCGAATGCCGGTCGAATTCGCCGGAAGATCCGTGGCACCGTCTCGACGTTGTGCGCGAACACCTCGGGGGCGGCGTCGAAGACCTGTTGCAACAGCTCGGCCTTGCCGGAGAAGTCGGGGACGAGGATCTCGACGCCGGTGTCGGGGTTGAGCGCGTGGATCTGCCGGATCGTCTCGGCATAGAGCCAGGCGCCTTCGTCGGGAAGGTCGTCGCGTGCGACGCCGGTGACGGTCGCGTAGCGCAGTCCCATCGCCTGCACGCTCGTCGCGACACGGTGCGGCTCGTCGCGGTCCAGCGGTTGTGGTTTGCCGGTGTCGATCTGGCAGAAGTCGCAACGTCGGGTGCACTGGTCGCCGCCGATGAGGAACGTCGCCTCGCGGTCCTCCCAGCACTCGAAGATGTTGGGGCAGCCTGCTTCTTCGCAGACGGTGTGCAGGCCTTCGCGTCGGACCAGCTCCTTGAGCTCGGTGAACTGTGGGCCGGTGCGCAGACGCGTCTTGATCCAGTCGGGCTTCTTCTCGATCGGCGTGACGGCGTTGCGCGCTTCGACCCGCAGCAGTCGCCTCTCACCACGATCGACGCTCATGTGATCGAGGCTACGGCTGAGACGACGCGCTCGAGCTCGCGTTGTACGACGGGAAGGACCTCGTCGATGCCGACGGGGCGTCCTGCCTCGCCCGTCAACGACGTGACGCCCGCGTCGGTGATGCCGCAGGGAACGATGGCGGCGAAGGCCGCGAGGTCGCAGTCGCAGTTGAGTGCGAAGCCGTGCATGGTCACGCCCCGAGCGACGCGGATGCCGATGGCGGCTACCTTGCGGGTCGGCCGGCCGGTCGAAGGGTCAGCGGAAATCCACACCCCGCTGCGACCATCGACCCTCGTGCCGACGACATCGAACGCGGCGCTCACGGCGATGAGGGCGTCCTCGAGCCGTCGTACGTAGGCGACCACGTCCACCGGATCCGGGAGCCTGACGATCGGGTAACCCGTCAGCTGACCGGGCCCGTGCCAGGTGATCCGGCCGCCGCGGTCGACATCGACGACCGGGGCCACGCCGGGTGCGTCGAGCGGGCGCTCCCATGCCTCGGTGCGTTTGCCGGCGGTGTAGACCGGCTCGTGCTCGAGCAGGAGCGCCGTGTCGGGGATGGCATCAGCGACGCGTGCGGCATGCAGCTCACGCTGGCGTTGCCACGCCTCCAGGTAGGGCACCCGGCCGGCCCACACCATCTCCACACTTCGAGAGTACGTCCCGCCTGTGGATGACGGTCGTCGTGCGAGCGCCGGCTTTGGTGTCATTCGTGGGTGGTCGGACCATTTGCCATCGCCGGTTATGACGTGCTGGCACCGCTCGACGGCTCCGGCCGCCGCTGGCGGGCGATCTGCCTTGCCGATGGACAGCCGGTGGTGCTCCGGCGATGGATTGGCGCACGGCCGCGGATTGCCGACGTACGACGTCACGCCGCGCGCTGGGGTTCGGTAGCGATCGATGGCGTCGTAGCGGTCCGTGACGTGCTGGCTGACGGGGCGGATCTCGTCGTCGTGTCCGACGTCGGGGGAGACCCACTCGATCTCGTGCTCAGTCGGCGGCGGCAGTTGTCCGCGGGCCAAGTCGTGACACTCGCCGTGGGCATCGCTCGGGTGCTGCAGGCCGCGCACGAGCGCGGACTGGCGCACGGCCGGCTGGACGCGTCGTCGGTTGTGCTCGACGCAGCGGGTCGACCGAGGCTGACCGACTATGTGCTGGGCGAGGGCGCGGACGCCGCTGCTGACGTGGCCGCGCTTGCCGCGTTGGCGTCGACGTGCCTGGGCGTCGACGCTCCGGCCGCGCTCACCAGCGCCCTTGAAGACGCACACGAAGCGGCACGCGATGCCGCAGACCTCGCCATGCGCGTGCTGGCGTCGGTGCAGGCTGAGCCGTTGACGGCTCGCATCGCTTCGCCCCAGGTCGCCATTCCGCTCCGTCAGGAGTCCGTGTCGCGACTGCGTGCTGCGGTCGGTGTCACTGTTGCGGTCGCTCTGCTGGCAACAGTGATCGGCATGTGGTCGGCACGGCAGGAGCCCGCGGCAGGTGCACCCGTTGCACGCGTCTCGACGCCGAAGGCGACGCCGTCACCGCCGGCTAGTCCGCCGTTGTCGTTGACCAAAGTCGCGGAACAACTCGATCGTCGACGCACCCACGCGCTGGCACAAGCGGATGCCGTCGCACTCGCGACGGTCGATTCACGGGGCACCTCGTTGTGGCGGCTGGACTCACGCGCCGTCTCGCGTCTGACCCAAGCGCACGCACATCTCCGCGGTCTTCGCGTGCGAGTGACGGCAGCGCGCGTCTTGTCAGTGCAGACCCGACGTGCAGTTGTACGTGTGGTTGACGCGTTGTCGTCCTATGAGGTCGTCGATGGTCGCGGCGAGGTCGTCGACCGTCAACCGGCGCGACCCGCGCAGGCGGTCGATCTCGTGCTCGTGCGGGACAACCGCGCCTGGCACATCCGGGCGGCGCGAACGGTCAGTCGATGATGGCCGTGAGTGCGGCGTCGATGTCCGCGTAGGTGAACGCGAAGCCTGCGTCCTCCAACCGTGTCGGCAACACACGCTGGCTCACGAGCACACCTTCGTCGGCAAAGCCACCGAGAGCAATGCGCAAGGCTGCGGCGGGAACGATCGCAAGTGCGGGGCGATGCACGGCCCGGCCGATGGCCTTGGTGTAGTCGCGGTTGCGGGTCGGTTCGGGCGCGGTCACATTGATCGGCCCGGACAGCTCGGCATGGTCGAGCAAGAAGCGCAGCGCGGTGATGTGGTCGGCGATCGCGATCCAGGACATCCATTGCGCGCCGGAGCCGAGACGGCCACCTAGCCCGAGCTTGAACAGCGGCAGCACCTTGCCCAGCGCGCCTCCATCGGCAGAGAGGACGACGCCGGTGCGTGCATGCACCACGCGGACTTCGGCAGACTCGGCAGCGGCCGTGGCAGCTTCCCACTGGCGTACGACGTCGGCGAGAAAGCCACTGCCGCTCGGCGCCGACTCGTCGACCGCATCCTCGCCGGTGTCGCCGTAGAAGCCGACCGCAGACGCCGACAGCAGCACCTTCGGCGGATTGGTTGCGTTTGCGATAGCTGTCGCGATCGTCGTCGTGCCGTCAACGCGGCTACGTAGGACCGTGTGTTTGTAGGCCTCGCTCCATCGGTGGTCGCCGATGCCGGCACCAGCAAGGTGTACGACGGCGTCGGCCACGTCCATGACGGTTGCATCGAGGTTGCCGGACGCGGGGTCCCATTTCCGCTCGTCCGCGGCCCGTGGCTCTCGTCGTACAAGTCGAACGACCTCGTGCCCGTCGGCGGTCAAGCTCTTGACCAGCGCTGAACCGATCAGTCCCGACGATCCCGTGACGACAACGTTCACTTGTCAGGGCCGGCGGACAAAGTCACGGCTAGTCGTCCGGACAAGTCACAGGCCGACTTCAGCCTCGAACTCGCCCTCTTCGAGGCGGTCCTTGATCGTCGTCAGGAAACGCGCGGCGTCGGCGCCGTCGACCATGCGGTGGTCGTAGGTCAACGCGAGGTAGACCATATGGCGCACGGCGATGACCTCGCCGACATCCGGATCGTCGACGACGACTGCGCGCTTGACGACGCTGCCGGTGCCGAGGATGCCGACCTGTGGCTGATTGATGATCGGAGTGTCGAACAGCGCGCCCCGTGAACCGGTGTTGGTCAGAGTGAACGTGCCACCACCGAGCTCGTCCGGCGTGATGTGGTTGCCGCGCGTGCGGTCGGCAAGGTCCGCAATCTTTCGTGCGAGGCCGGCAAGGTTGAGGTCGCTCGCGTCCTTGATCACGGGCACGAGCAGCCCACGCGGGGTGTCGACGGCGATGCCGAGGTGCACGGCGTCGTGGTAGGTCGCGGTGCCGGCCTCGACGTCGATGGAGGAGTTGGCCGCCGGGTGCTCGCGCAGAGCCTCGCACGTCGCGAGTGCGAAGAACGGCAGGAAGGACAGCTTCACGCCTTCGCGTGCCTCGAACTCGCCCTTCGCGCGGTCGCGAAGCCGCGCGATCCGGGTGATGTCCGCCTCGACGACCGTCGTCAGCTGCGCGGAGATCTGCAGGGACTCGACCATGCGTTGGGCGATGACGCTGCGCAGCCGGGAGAGCTTCTCGGTGCGCCCGCGCAGGCTGCTGTCCGGTGCTTGAGACGCGCTTGCGGCGGGTGCGGTTTCACGACGCTGCGCAGCTGGTGCCGGCTCCTGCTGTTGGGTCTTCGCCGGGGGTGCGCCGTCGCCGGATGCCTTGGCCGCGTCGAGGACGTCCTGCTTGCGGATCCGCCCACCGACACCGGTGCCGTGCACGCTCGACAGCTCGACACCGTGCTCGGCCGCGAGCCGGCGGACCAGGGGAGTGACGTAGGACGCGTCGCCCCCTTCGCCATCCGTGTCCGCCTCGGCGGCGCGCTGCGGCGCGGACTCGGGCGCGCGGGGCTCGGGCGCACGCGCCTGCTGCGGCTGCGGCTGCGACTCCGGCTC
>JAICMI010000178.1 GCA_025929315.1 Frankiaceae bacterium | reverse complement strand
GGCTGGAGTACCTCGTCCTGTACGACCTGGGGTGGTACTTCCCGCGCGAGATGCAACGCGACCGCAAGGCCACCCACCTGACCGATGCGGAGCGAGCACACGCCGTCGAGTTGCTCCAGGACGTACTCCGTCAGATCAGCGCGCCGGCCATCATCAACTACCGAGTGACCCGGATCTCGGCCGAGGTGCGGGCACTCATGCTCACCCTTGGTGGCCGTCCGCTGCCTGACACGGGCACAGTCCGCGTGTCGAAAAATGTTCCCGGCGCGTTCGAGATCTGCTACCTCTACCAGGGGGACCTCCCGACCGAGTCGGTCGAGAGCACCGGACGCACTGTCACTCCCGTTGCCACCAAAACGCGCAAGCTCGACTACCTCGGTCAGGACCTGCTGCACGAGCGAATCCTGCGACTGCCGGCCGTGCCCGACATCAGCATCGTTCTGGACGGGCGGCCACGACCGCTCCAGTACGGCTCGTACTACCTCGGCTCATTCGAGGCATCCTCCGCACAGGCGCAGGTCACTGCGCCCGGCAAACCGAATCTCGTGCCGATGTGGCGCCAGGTGGCGATCCGCGGCGCTGCCGAGGTGGTGTGCTTCACCAAGGCGCCCATCAAGTCAGCGCCCACTGTCGTGAAGAAGGGAACAGCGCTGCGCAACAAGCGCTATCAAGCCGCCGTCCAGAACCTCGCCCGAACCCCGCGGGTGGGCAGCAAGTACACCGACGCCTGGCTGATCATGGACCGCGTCGCGTCCGGACACGACAACGGCGAATACTTCTACAACTACCTGCGCACGGAGCGACCGGACATCAACGCCTGGTTCGTCATCCAGAAGGACACCCCGGAGTGGGAGCGGCTGAGCGACCAGGGGTTCCGGCTCATCGCCTACCGCAGCCTCGAGCACAAGGTCGCGCTGCAGAAAGCGGCGCTCGTCGCGTCATCCCAGTTGGACGTCGAGATCGTCATGCCCGTCGCCAATACGCTCTACCCGCGCAATCGGCGTCCTTGGCGGTTCGTCTACCTGCAACACGGCGTGCTGCAACACGACTTGTCGCAATGGTTCAACAGCAAGGACATCGACCTGCTGACCACCGCCAGTGTCGACGAGCAGGACTCGATCGTCGCGGACGGAACTCCTTACCGCCTGACGTCCGACAGCGTGGTGCTGACCGGGTTCCCGCGCCATGACGACATCGTCAAGAAGGCCGAGCTGCGCCCGTACGGCGAGCGGTCGGTGCTGCTGATCGCGCCGACCTGGCGGCACTCGATGTTCCTGCCCAAGGCGTCCTTCGCGGCCCGCCGCGCGCTGCGCCATCCGTTCCTGCAGACCGAGTACGGCCGTAATTGGATGGGACTGCTGCAGCACCCGGCGCTCAAACGTCTCGCCGACGAACACGACACGCAGATCGTCTACCTCCCGCATCCGAACTATCGGGGCAACACGCCCGGCGTCACCTACCCCGACCATGTGACGGTGATCGACGGCGCCCCGGACATCCACGAGTTGATGGCAACCGCCCGTGTCACCGTGACCGACTACTCGTCGATCTTCTTCGACGCCGCCCTGGCAGAGTCCCGCATCGTCTACTTCCAGTTCGACCGCGAGGAATTCCTGAACGGCTCGCACACCTACCTGCCGGGCTACTGGGACTACGAGAAACACGGCTTCGGGCCGATCGCGACCGAGCTGGACGAAGCGGCGCGGCTGACGGCCGACGC
>JAICMI010000106.1 GCA_025929315.1 Frankiaceae bacterium | reverse complement strand
CCGAGCCGCTGCTCCCGGTCGCGATCCAGGCCAAGAGCAAGGCCGACGAGGACAAGCTCTCGACCGGCCTGCAGCGGATCGTCGCCGAGGAGCCGACCGTGCGGCTCGAGCGCAACGTCGAGACACATCAGCTCGTGCTGTGGTGCATGGGTGAGGCGCACATCGACGTACTCATCGACCGTCTCAAGACCAAGTACGGCGTCGAGGTCGAACCCGTCGAGCTGCGCGTGCCGTTGCGCGAGACCTTCGCCGGACCGACACAGGGACACGGTCGGCACGTGAAGCAGTCCGGCGGCCACGGCCAGTTCGCGGTGTGCGACGTGACCTTCGAGCCGCTGCCGTCGGGTTCAGGCTTCGAGTTCGACGTGAAGATCTATGGCGGCTCCGTACCCCAACAGTTCATCCCGTCGGTCGAGAAAGGCATCCGCGCGCAGATGGAGCACGGCGCCGGCGCCGGTTATCCGGTCGTCGACGTCAAGGCCACGCTGACCGACGGCAAGGCCCACTCCGTCGACTCGTCCGACATGGCGTTCCAGATCGCCGGCGGTCTTGCGCTCAAGGACGCCGCCGAAAAGACACAGGTGCTGCTGCTCGAACCGGTGCTCGATCTCGCGGTGATGGTCGCCGACGACTACGTCGGCGCCGTCATGTCCGACCTCTCGACCCGGCGCGGCCGAGTGACGGGCACCGAGCCGGTCGGCAACAGCGGCCGCACGCTGGTGCGCGCCGAGGTGCCGGAGATCGAGGTGACACGCTTCGCGATCGACCTGCGCTCGCTCTCGCACGGCACGGGCTCGTTCACCCGCACCTACTCACGCCACGAGCCGATGCCACAGCACGTCGCGCAGAAGGTGCTCACCGAAAGCAACGCGTCCGGCTAGCGGGCGGGAAGGACCTTCACGACTTCGGTCGCTGTTGCTTCCTCGACCGGCGCGCAGCCGCCAGTGCGCACGTTGAACCCGACGGCGATCTTCACTGCGTGCGTGAACGCACCCGTGAACTCCGGCTGCGGCTGATACCACCAGCTGCCCTGGTGCCCGATCGGATGCGTGCGGCTACCGGTGCGCGAGCAGGGCACGTCTCGTCGTACGTGCATCGCCATGGTCCCGACGTGGTTGGTGTCGACGAGGTCGCCGTTGCCGTCGTACCAGGTGTAGGAGACGCGCAGCCGGTGGCCGATGCGGACGCGATGCTTGCTCAGCGTCACGTGCACGGACAGCGGTGCTGCCGCGGCAACGCGGGCGTGACGGGCGACGGCGGAGGCGGCCGGGCCGCCGGCGGAGCTGCCCGTCACCAGGGCAGCGCTTGCGACGGCAAGGATTGCCACGCGGGACAGCAGAGGTCCGGCCACCTTGTCATGGTGCGAAGCCGGGTGGCCTTTTGTCCGGCTATTGAGCGAAGATCAGCTGTTCGGTTGAGGCGGGCGCGTCGTTCGTTCGAGCCGTCTTCACCCAGCCGCGCTGTCCGCGCACCATCCGCGCCACCGCCCACCACGCGGCGGCGTAGCCGACGTAGTTCCACAGGATCATCAGGTGCCCGAGGAGCAGCGCAGTGCTCATCCGAACCGCGCCGGTACGCCGGGCATAGACCAGACCGATGACGAGGTTGGGCAAGAACGAGATCAGGTACCAGAGAGCTGCATAACCGGCGATCCACGTGACCGAGCCGAGGTTGGTAGCGAAGACCTGCTGGCCGGAGTTGAACAACACCTCATAGAGCACGAACTGCTGGAGGATCGACCAGGGCAACACGATGAGCCACGGCACCAGCAGATAGGCGGTGAGCTCGATGAGCCCGACCTGACTCAGCTTTGCCGACGCCCACAGCTCCGGCAACCGGGTGATGCACGACAGGTGACCCTGGTACCAACGGGTCCGCTGGCGCAGCAGCCGGCGGTAGCTCTCGACACCCTGCTGGTCGACGAAGGCTCGGGTCGTGGTCGTGCTTCGCCAGCCCGCCGCTGCGAGCCGCAGGCCGAGGTCAAGGTCTTCGGTCAGCGACCCGCTCCACGGCGCGCCGGACAGAGTCTGCAGCGCCGCCAGCCGGGTGAACTGGCCGTTGCCACCGAGGCTGACCGTCCCTGTCACCGAACGTGCGAACTGCGAGATCGCCGAGATCGTCCAGAACTCCACGTCCTGGAACTTGCAGATCCACTTGCTGCGGTTGCGGATCCGGACGATCAGCTGCACGGCACCGACGCGAGAGTCCTCGAACAGCGGAAGCGCCGCCTGCACCCCGCCGGGGCTCAGCCGGCCGTCGGCGTCCATCACCGCGACGACCACGCGGTCGGGGTCAAGATTGCGTCGTGCGGCTTCTTTAAGGATGACGGGATAGGCGGCGTTGAGCGCCTCGCCCTTACCCTGCCGTGCGCGCGGCTGGTGCCGTTTGACGATTCGGAGCCGGTGCCGGGCCCGGACGGACGCGGCTCCGCTTCGTGCTGCTGTCACGGTGTCGTCGTCGGAATCGTCGTCGACGACGATGACGCGCGCACGCGGGTTGTCGCCCAACAGCTTGCTGACGGTCGCGCCTATGACGAGCGCTTCATTGAGGCAGGGCACGACGAAGTAGACGTGGTAGTTCGCGGAAGCGGCCTCGAGATCGGCAACGTCCGACCGTTCTTGGTCGCGCAGGACGCCACCACGCCGTGCCACGCGCACACCGATGACGAACGACACCAGGAAATAGGGCACCGCAATGGCGAGCAACAGCTGGGAGACCACGCTCGCGGTCAGCAGCATTGCGAACCTCTCACGTGTTCGCTGGCTCGGGTGACTCCGTACGACGCCGTGCGAGAAGCACCAGCGCGAAGGTGACACCGGCGAGGCAGGTGCCGACGAACGTCAGCAGCGATCCCAGGTAGGTGTGCGACAGCGAGAAACCGTCGCGACCCCATGCCTGTACGGCGACACCTATAGCGGTGAGCCGGATGAGGTTGGCGGCCACCAGCACGACCGACGCAAGCGACAACGCGGCGCCGACCCGCAACACCGACAGGCGCCGTACGAGAAGCAGCGGCGCGCCTCCTATGAGGATTGCCCCCAGGATCTGCGCCACCGAGCACTGACTCGTCAGCGCGAACGCCGACGCCGACGTGTGGCCGCGCATGACCACGATGCCCGTGTGGAAGATGGCGGTCGTGGAGTCACTCGACACCAATGCGATGCTGTGCGCGGTGCCCCACGTCTCGATCCCCCGCCACCAGCTCGCGAACACGAGGAGCAGCAGACCGGCGGCTGCGACCAGCGTCGCCAACCACGCGCGTCCGACGCGTTCGCGTGGAAGCGCGGGTGCCGTCTGGCTCCGGCGCCCCACGCGAGCCAGCAGCAACCCGGTCGCGAGCAGAGCGAGCGCGAACAGGGTGTAGGCGACCGTCGAGAACCCCGTGTAGGGCAGTCTCGACGTGGTCACCCCCAGGACAAGGGGGGCGACCGCCACGGGTGGCTTGTACATGGTCGACTAGCTGTTGAGGCGACGGCGCCAGGCGACAGCACCGATGCCGCCCAGGAACAACACCGCGAGGCCAACCGGAAGCCAGCTGCCGAGCAGCGGTGCGGACGGCACGCCCTCGGCGACCGCATCGATCGCGACGTTGCCATAGAACGGGTTGCCGTCGGTCCAGCCGGCGTAGGCGGTTTGACCATTCGACGTCGCCACATGCAGCTGGGCATAGATGGTCTTGCCGAAGTAGGTCGTGCCGAGGTCGACGACGTACTGGTCAGTGGTCGCGCCGGCCATGTTGGGATGCGCGTAAGCGCACCGACCCGGCGACACGCGTGACGTGTAGGCGGTGTCACTCAGACAGAGCTGGTCCTCGGCGATGCCCGCCGAGACGTTGAGGTCGACGGTGAGGGTCTCGGAACCGTTGGCATCGGCCGTGCGCGTGAAGGTGGCGGAGCCGATCGTCTGATGATCGTTGCCTGCCTGGATTGGCGAGGTGACCGGCGACGGGTCCGCACTCGCCGGCTGAACAGCAAGGGCGACGGATGCGATGAGCCCGGCGGCGAGGACGGACAAGCGACGAATCATGACGGTGGCCCCCGTTTCTGTTGTGGCGACGCTGTCGTCTCATCGTTCGACGACAGTCGTGGGGACTCCTGCCCGAAGTACGTGTAATGCCGCGGTTACTTTGAGTTTGCGGCAGGCGCGAAGGGCTCGACGACGGGGCCGCGTCCGAAGAAGTGGCGCACCGCGTCCAGGCATCGCGGAGCTGCGCGGCCGTCGCCATAGGGGTTGACGGCACGAGCCATCGCCGCATAGGCAGCGGGGTCACGCACCAGTGTGAGCACGCCGTCGCGAATCGCGGCCCGGTCAGTCCCGACGAGCCGAACCGTCCCTGCCGTCACCGCCTCCGGTCGCTCGGTCGTGTCGCGCGCGACGAGCACCGGCTTACCGAGGCTGGGCGCTTCTTCCTGGATGCCGCCACTGTCCGTCAGGACGAGGGTGCTGCGCTTCATCAGTCGCACGAAAGCGTCGTACGCCATCGGCTCGACGACGTGGACGTTGGGCAGGTCGGCGAGCGACGGCATGATGGCCTCGCGCACCACCGGGTTGAGGTGGATGGGAAACACGACCCGCAACGCCGGCTCAGCGAGCGCGATGTCCGCCAGCGCCCGACCGATGTCGACCTGCGCGGCACCCCAGGACTCTCGCCGGTGAATGGTGACGAGCAGCACTGGCCCGTCGCTGTCGTCGAGGTCGTCCAGGCTCCGCTCGCCGTAGCCGGGAACGTCGAGCGACGCGGTATAGAGCAGTGCGTCGATGATGGTGTTGCCCGTGACGACGACGGTCGCGGGGTCGACACCCTCGGCGACCAGGTTGCTGCGCGCCGCGCCCGTCGGTGCGAGGTGCAGATCGGTCAGCTGCGTGGTGAGCCGCCGGTTCATCTCCTCGGGGTACGGCGACTGCGGGTTCCCGGTGCGCAGCCCTGCCTCGACGTGTGCCACCGGGATCCGGTGATAGAAGCCCGCCAACGCGCCGACGAAGGTCGAGGTGGTGTCGCCCTGCACCACGATCATGTCGGGCTGCGTTTCGACAACGACCGGGTCGAGTCCGTCGAGGACCCGCGACGTGACGCCGGCGAGGGACTGGCGGCTCTGCATGACGTCGAGGTCGTACGACGGTGCGATGGCAAACAGGTTCAGGACGCCATCGAGCATCTCGCGATGCTGTCCGGTCACCGCAATGACCGGCTCGAAATCGTCAGCACTCGCCATGGCACGCACGAGCGGTGCCATCTTCAAGGCTTCCGGGCGAGTGCCGAAGACGCACAGGACTTTCGTCGACATCGCGGCCGACACTAATTCAGTGCTAGATGTGGTTGTGCATCCAGTAGCGCAGCTCGAACGCCGGGCCGAGGGTGAGGCCCTGGGAGCGATAGAAGCTCTCGCGGCTCCGTACCTCGCTGGGATCGCCGTCCACGATGCCACCCGTGGTGCAGTCGATGCGGAACTGCTCGGTGTTGACGTAGACGGCGTTGACAACGCCCAGTCCTCGCAGGAACGACACCCATCCCACGGCATCTGCCGGCGTCATGCGGTTGTAGTCGGGCTGGCAGGACGAGCCACCGACGTAGTCCTGGAGGCTGACGACGTCGACGCCGCGGCCGACCGCCTTCAGGTTCGTGAACAACGCCGTGAGCGACGTACGCAGTCCGGCCATGCCGACCGAGTTCGTGGAGTAGGAGGAGTAGGGATACCAGAACGCCGGGGACCACATGACGTGCCGGTTACGGCGAAGGGCAGCGCGCGACTTGAGCTCCGCCAGCAGCAGAGACTGGTAGGCCGCGGACACCTGCGGGTAGTAGAGCTCGTTGAGGTTCGCTTCGTAGGTGAGATACCAGTCGGTCGTGACGCTGGGATAACGCTTCACGAAGGCTGACGCAACGGCCGCCGATCGGGATAGGTAGCTCGCGACGAACGTCGCGTCCTGCACACCCTCGACGTAGACGTTGCCCGCTCCGGTCCAGACCGGCTCGACGGTGCCGACGTAGACCCGCGCGAAACAGGGGCGGCTGGACGAGCCGGGCAGGAAGGGCGTCAGAACATCCAGGTAGTCGGTCAACAGCACGCCACTGTCGGTCGCGACGTCCTGAAGGGCGAGCTGCCCGGACGCGACGACGTTAGAAGGACAGATCGTGCGCAGCCACGACTTCAGCGCGCTCGGCGTCATGACCTGGCTCAACGTGGACAGCTGGATCATCACCGACGGCGAAGCCGGGCCCGACGTCGTGCTCGAGGTGTGGCGCGAGGTCGAGTGCGCCTTCCAGCGCTCGTGCGCGTCCGCCGCGGAGGGCTTGGCCAGTCCCGTCACACCACTGATCATGAGCAGCGCAAGGCCGACGACAACCAGGTGGCGCACACGGGTCCCCCGTGCCTGTCCGGCCCAACGCATGACATCTCCTCCGCGCCAACAGGTCTGGCTCAACGGCGCAACCCTGCATGTATCGGCGCATCGGAGTGTCGACTTTCGTTATTTCTGGTCCGGTTTGACTACCTGCCCTCACCTGCCCGCAGCTGCCAAGGGGGGTTGCGCCATAGCATCTTCCGCCGTGACCACGTCGGCCCTGCGGACAATCCGGACTCCGGACGGACGTCAGCTCGCCTACGCGGAGTGGGGCGACCCGGAGGGCGTGCCGGCCATCTCCATCCACGGCACCCCGGGCTGCCGGCTGGGGCGTCACCCCAACCAGGACCTGGTCAGGCGCACCGGCGTGCGGTTGATCACGTTCGACCGCGCCGGCTACGGCCGGTCCGACCGCAATCCGGGCCGCCGCGTCGTCGACGTCGTGCCTGACGTGCGCGCGCTCGCCGACGCCCTCGGGTTCGACTCCTTCGCGGTCTGCGGCGGATCCGGCGGCGGACCTCACACGCTCGCAGTCGCCGCACTCATGCCGGAACGGCTCACCCGGGTCGCCTGCATCGTCGGCATCGCGCCGTACGACGCCCTCGGCTGGGACGAGTGGACGCGCGGCATGGACCCGCTCAACGTCAAGGAGTTCGGCTGGGCGGTCGAGGGCGAGGAGAAGCTCGTCAAGGAACTCACCCGCGAGGCGGCCGACATGCGCAGTCGCGTGGAGGCGGACCCGTCAACGGTGCTCGGCGACTACGTGCTGCCCGAGGCCGACCGCGCGATCCTCGCCCGGCAGGACATCGCCGGCATCATCCGCGAGAGCACCGAAGAGCAGTTCGCCAACGGTGTCTGGGGCTGGGTCGACGACGACCTCGCCTTCACCAGGCCGTGGGGCTTCGACCCGTCATCGGTGAAGGTGGCGATCGCCATCTGGTGGGGCGCCGAGGACGTGCTGGTGCCACCACAGCACGGTGAATGGCTCGCCAAGGCGTTGCCGCACGCGGAGACACGCGTGATGACGGGCGCGGGCCATCAGGCAGATCCCGACAACGACTTCACGTTGTTGAGTGCGTGGTTGCGCGACGGCGCCGTCAGCTGGTGACACGGCAGGCCGGCGTGCCACCCGGCAGCCGATAGCGGTTGCGCGCGACCAACGTGTAGACCCACGCAGCGACGACGCGTAGGACGGGCAAGAGCATCAGCCGCCCGAGCAGTGCCAGCAGACCCCCGATCGAGATCAGCAGCTGCGCGACCGCGGCCGCTCCCCCGCTGACCCGTCCGTCGTCGTCGACGAACTGGACCTGGGCCGCCGCGGCTTCCGCGGAGACGCCCAACGCGTCGAGGTCGGTCAGCTGCCACGCCACCGTCTCGACGTCGGGCGCGAGACGACGAGCCCAACCCGCGGACGTCGTACAGAATCCGCAGTCGCCGTCGAAGATCAGCGTTGCCATGCCTTTGCCAACAGCTCGCGGGTGTCGCTCAGCAGCTGCGGCAGCACCTTGGTCTGCCCGACGACCGGCATGAAGTTGGTGTCGCCACCCCACCGCGGCACGATGTGCTGGTGCAGGTGCTCGGCGATGCCGGCACCCGCGACGGAGCCCTGGTTCATGCCGATGTTGAACCCCTGGGCGTTGCTGACCTCGCGCAGGACGCTCATGGACCGCCGGGTGTACGACGCGAGCTCGCCGCTCTCCTCGTCGGTCAGCTCGGTGTAGTCGGCGACGTGGCGATAAGGCACGACCATCATGTGGCCGGCGTTGTAGGGATAGAGGTTGAGCACCGCGTAGACGACCTCGCCACGCGCCACCACGAGCCCGGCGTCGTCAGCCATGTCGATGATCAAGCAGAACGCGCAACCACTCTTGCCTTCACCCTTGATGTAGGCCATCCGGTGCGGCGTCCAGAGCCGGTCGAACGCGTCCGAGGTCACGACATCCATCATTGCATCGTGGACGAGCCGGCTATTCGCACGCTGAGCCGGCGCGGCGTCGGCTGGCGAGCGGCCGTCACGGTCGCCGCGCTCGGCGCTCTGATCTACGGGTCGGTCGCCGGCAGCAACAAGGACTTCCCGATCGGGCCCATGACGCAGTACGCGTTCTACATCTCCCCCAACGGTGAGGTCGACTCGACGACGATCTGGGCCGACACCACCGCCGGCACGCACGTCAAGGTCGTGCTCGGCGGGCACGGCGTCGGCATCAAGCGCGCGGACATCGAGCACCAGCTGCGCGAGATCGTGGCTGACCCGTCGCTGCTCCGGCCGATCTCGACGGCGCAACGACGGCTGCACCCGGGCCAGTCGCAGTACACCCGGATCTATGTCATGCAGCGGGTCTATCCGCTGCACGACCGGGTGCCGGGCCGTCCTTATGACCGGACACTCGCGGTGTGGGACGTGACGCCGTGACCGCGCTCGTCGGCGCGCTGCGTCGCTGGTGGTTCCGGCCGGAGCCGATGGCGCGCCTCGCCGTGCTCAGGACACTCGTCTATCTCTACGTACCTCTTGATCTGTGGGTCCGCACGGCGCAGGTCATCCCGCACGCTTACGCCTCGAGCGAGCTCTATCAGCCGGTGAAGCTGCTGCGGCTCATCCACCAGTCGTCACCTCAGCCGTGGTTCGCGCAGTCCTTGCGCGTCGTCATCATCGTCGCGGCCCTGACAGCGGCCACGGGTCTGCTCCCGCGCGTCGCTGGCTGGGTCGTCGCGATCGCCTACCTCGACTGGACGTGCCTGGCAATGAGCTACGGCAAGGTCGACCACGACCACCTCGGCATCATCGCGGCGCTGCTCGTGCTGCCGACCGTGCGTGGCGTGTCGTGGCGGTCGACCGAACGCAGCGAGTCGGCGGGCTGGGCGCTGCGCTGGGTCGAGATCTGCGTCGTCGCCACCTACTTCCTCGCCGCCTACGCCAAGGTTCGTTTCGGTGGCTGGCACTGGGTCAACGGCGCGACGGTTGCCTGGGCCGTCGTACGACGGGGAACGTTCATCGCCAACCCGTTGCTGCATCACCCGTGGGTGTTCCTGCTGTCGCAGTGGGGGCTGTTCATCCTCGAGTGCCTGACGCCGGTGCTGCTGTTCGTGAAGCAACGCTGGCGGACGCTCGGCGCGTTGGCACTGCTGGGCTTTCACGTCATGACGTGGATGACGATCACCATCAACTTCGCGCCGCTGATGGTGTGCCTGTGCGTCTTCCTACCGCTGGAGCGAGTGGCGTCGCGTTACGCCTCGACGACCTCGTCGGGGTTCAAGGCGTCCGGGTCGATCAGGCGGCTGGCGACGTTGCGCGACACCTCGATGATGGCGTCGTCGAGAGGCACTCCGCGGCGTTCGATGCCGTTGCGATAGCGGATCGACACCGCACCCGCCTCCACGTCGCGGTCGCCCGCGACGAACATGAACGGCACCTTCTGCTGCTGCGCGTGCAGGATCTTCTTCTGCATCCGGTCGTCAGACGCGTCGACCTCGACGCGGATGCCTTCGCCGCGCAGTCGCTCGGCAACCTTGTAGAGGTAGTCGAGGTTGTCGCTGCGGATCGGGATGCACATCACCTGCACGGGTGCGAGCCACGCCGGGAACGCGCCGGCGTAGTGCTCGGTGAGCACGCCGAAGAACCGTTCGATCGAGCCGAACTTGGCCGAGTGGATCATCACCGGCTGGTGCCGCTCGCCGTCGGCGGCCTGGTACTCCAACTCGCAGCGCGCGGGTTGGTTGAAGT
>JAICMI010000036.1 GCA_025929315.1 Frankiaceae bacterium | reverse complement strand
GGATGCCGGAGGCCATCGAGGCGATCCTCGTGGGCGGCAGCAAGGTGGCTCCCCGCGTGGCCCTCCTCAAGCCGGTCGCGTCGGCGATCGCGATCGGAACGGGCGGACCCTTCGGCGCCGAAGGCCCGATCATCATGACCGGCGGCGCGTGCGGCTCACTCCTCGCGCAGTTCGTCCATCTCACCGCCGATGAGCGCAAGACATTGCTCGTCTCGGGTGCCGCCGCGGGGATGGCCGCCACGTTCAACGCCCCACTTGCCTCCGTGCTGCTCGCGGTCGAGCTGCTGCTGTTCGAGTGGCGGCCGCGCTCCTATGTGCCGGTGGCCACGGCGGTCTGTACCGCCACCGTCGTACGCGGGTATCTGCTCGGCACCGGCGCTCTGTTTCACGTGCCGCCGACAACGCTTCATCTGACCGGTCCGGTCGTCGCTCTGTGTGCGGCATCGGGCCTGATGTCCGGTCTGCTCGCGATCGGCGCGACCGCACTGGTCTATGCATCCGAGGACGCGTTTGCCCGGTTGCCGGTGCACTGGATGTGGTGGCCCGCCATCGGCGGACTGATCATCGGCCTCGGCGGCCTCGTGGTGCCCCAGGCGCTCGGCGTCGGCTACGACGTCATCGGTGCGGAGCTCAACGGCTCGATCGGCTTGCACCTGGTCATCGGCATTCTCGTCGTCAAGACGCTGATCTGGTCGTTGTCGCTCGGCTCCGGCACGTCCGGCGGCGTCCTCGCGCCGATGTTCATGGTGGGCGGGGCGCTCGGCGCCCTGGAAGCGCACGCCTTCCCAACTGTCGCCCCTGGTTTCTGGCCTTTGGTGGCGCTTGCCGGCGTGCTCGGAGGCGTCATGCGCGCCCCGCTGACCGGTGTCGCGTTCGCCGTCGAGCTGACCCATCGACTCGATGCGGTTCTCCCGCTGCTGGTCGGTGCGTCGGCGGCCTATGCGCTCTCCGTCGTGTTCCTCAAGCGGTCGGTGCTCACCGAGAAGATCGCGCGCCGCGGGTTGCACCTGAGCCGTGAGTACGACGTCGACCCGCTGGAGGTGTTGCTCGTCGGGGAAGTGATGAGCACTGAGCCGCTGGACGCGGAGCCGGCTGCGCCGGTCGCCTACCCGACCGAGACGTTGCGGTCGGTTGCGTATCGGATGGCGGAGTCCGGTTTCACCGAGCTGCCGGTCGTTGCCGCACCGGGCGACCCACGGCTCGTCGGCGTCATCACGCTCCCGCAGCTGCTCGAGGGACGTCTACGAGATCTGCGCGAGGCTCGGCACGCCGAGCGAGTGCTCACGTTGTGGCCCGTGCAGCGCTTACCTTCCATGTGTGCGGGTCGTCGTCGCCCAGGAGAGCGCTGAAGGCGAGCGCCGAATCGCGGTCGTGCCGGAAACCGTCGCGACACTGACCGGCGCGGGTCATGACGTCTGGGTCCAGGCCGGCGCCGGGCTGCAGGCATTCGTGCTCGACGACGACCTGGCGGCACGCGGCGCGCAGATCGTCACCGAACGGGCGCAGCTCCTCCAGGCCGCCGACGTCGTGCTCAGCGTGCAGCCACTCCCGGTCGGTGACATCTCGCACCTGCGTGCCGGGGCGATCACGATCTCCTTCTTGCAACCCTGGGCGCACGGAAACGCGGTTCGCGCGCTGGCGGCGCGCTCGGTGACGTCGTTCAGCCTGGACCTTGTCCCACGAATCAGCCGGGCGCAGTCGATGGACGCGCTCTCCTCGCAGGCTCTGGTTGCGGGTTACCGGGCGGTGCTGATTGCGGCGTCGACGGCGCCCAGGTTGTTCCCGCTGTTCATGACCGCCGCCGGGACGGTCGCGCCGGCCAAGGTGCTCGTCCTCGGCGCCGGCGTCGCAGGCCTGCAGGCCATCGCAACGGCGCGGCGACTGGGCGCGATGGTCACGGCCTATGACGTCCGTGCGGCCGCCGGTGAAGAGGTGCGGTCACTCGGTGCCAACTTTTTGGAGCTCGAGCTGTCGACGCAGGAGGGTGAGGGTGGTTACGCCCGCGTGCAGTCGGAGGACTTCCTCGCTCGGCAGCGCGATCTGCTGGCGGCTCAGGTGGCAAAGGCCGATGTCGTGGTGACGACCGCGGCCGTCCCCGGCAAGCCTGCCCCGCTGCTGGTCACCGCAGAGATGGTTGCCGGCATGCGAGCAGGATCGGTGATCGTCGACCTCGGCGCCGATGTCGAAGCCGCCGAAGGGGGCGGCAACTGTGAGCTCACCCGTGGCGGAGAGACGATCGACGTGCACGGGGTGACCATTCTGGGCCCGCGCAATGCTGCGTCGTCCTACCCGTTGCATGCCAGCTCCCTCTACGCACGCAACGTGGCGAACCTGCTGACGCTGATGACGCGCGGCGGCCAGTTCGAGCCCCAGTGGGACGACGAGATCGTGACCGCGTGCTGCGTGACCCGTGACGGGGAGGTGGTCACGAGGTGACCGAGACCACGATCGGTCTGTTCACCATCTTCGTGCTGTCGGTGTTCGTCGGCTTCGAGGTCATCTCCAAGGTGTCGAGCACGCTGCACACGCCATTGATGTCAGGCGCCAACGCGATTCACGGCGTCATCCTCGTGGGGTCGATGATCGTCCTGGGGAGCGGGCACGGCGCCGCCCAGCTGACGCTCGGGTTCATCGCTGTCGTTCTCGCCACGATCAACGTGGTCGGCGGGTTCGTTGTCACCGACCGGATGCTCGAGATGTTCAAAGGCCGGGACCGGCGCAAGTGAGCCGTGCGGAGACGATCGAGCTCGTCTATCTCGTTGCGGCGGTCTGCTTCATCGTCGCCCTGAAGGGTTTGTCGTCGCCGCGCGGTGCACGGATGGGCAACCTGATCGGTGCGGCCGGCATGCTGGTTGCGGTCGCGGCGACGTTCGCGACGCCGGGGATGCACCGCGTGTGGCTGATCGTCATCGCGTTGGTGGTCGGCGCCGCGGTCGGTGTGCCCGCGGCGCGGTCGGTGCGAATGACGGCGATCCCGCAGATGGTGGCCGCGTTCAACGGCGTGGGCGGCGCGGCGGCAGCCCTCGTGTCGTTGGCGGAGTTCGACCGGACGGCCGGCCACACCGGCTTCGGCACCGCTGCGGCTGTCGTCTTCAGCGCCTTCGTCGGCGCTGTCTCCTTCACCGGCAGCGCCGTCACGTTCGCCAAGCTGCAAGAGCTCATGACCGGCCAGCCCGTGGTGCTGCCGCATCAGCGGCTGGCCAACGCAACGCTCGGCGCCGCTACCGTCGGGCTGGCGGTGTGGGGGCTGGCCGATCGCAGCGTCGCCGCGGTCGCGCTCCTCGCGGTCGTCGCTCTGGCCCTGGGCGTCCTGTTCGTGCTGCCGGTCGGCGGGGCGGATGTGCCGGTCGTCATCTCACTGCTCAACTCGTTCACCGGCCTTGCCGTCGCCGCGACCGGTGCGGTCTTGCGCACGACGCTGCTGATCGTCGCCGGCACGCTGGTCGGCGCCTCCGGGACGTTGCTGACGCGCATGATGAGCCAGGCGATGGGCCGGTCTCTCAGCAACATCCTGTTCGGAGCCATCACCGCGGCGCCGACCGTGGCGGTGGCCTCAGCCACCTCCGACCGTCCGGTTCGCACGGGAACCGTCGATGACGTCGCCGTGCAGCTCGGCTACGCCCGACGCGTCCTCGTCGTACCCGGTTATGGGCTGGCCGTCGCTCAGGCGCAGCACACCGTGCGGGACCTCGCCGACCTGCTGGAAGGGCGCGGGGTCGAGGTCGTCTACGGCATCCACCCCGTTGCCGGCCGGATGCCGGGGCACATGAACGTGCTGCTGGCCGAGGCCAATGTGCCCTACGAGCAGCTGCGAGAGATGGATGACGTCAACGCTCAGATGTCGCAGACCGACGTCGCGCTGGTCGTCGGCGCCAACGACGTGGTCAACCCGGCCGCCCGCGACTCACCCGGCTCGCCGATCTACGGAATGCCGATCATCAACGTCGACCAGGCGCAGGGCGTCGTCTTCCTCAAGCGGTCGATGCGGCCGGGCTTCGCGGGCATCGACAACGCGCTCCTGTACGACGCGCACACCACGATGCTGTTCGGCGATGCCAAGGAGACGCTCACGGCTTTGGTCGCCGCGGTGAAAGTCCTCTAACCCCGCGGGTCGAATCGACCGATATCGACTACGTGGCTCGTCATTCCCTGGCACCGTCAAGCGCGATGACTTCACGACTGCGGCGCCTCGGCATCGCCCTCGCCGCGGTTGCCGTCCTCGGACCGGTCGCGCCCACGCTCGCCTCCTCGTCGGCGCGCGCCGGGCTCGCGGTGGTCGACGGCAACGACGTCTCCTGGCCACAGTGCGCCCAGGGTGTCGGCAACGGGCAGGGGCAGCCGCTGCCGACCGCGCACCGGCTCTTCATGATCGTCGGACTCACCAACGGCACCGGGCTGCACGAGAACCCGTGCCTGGCGGCGGAGTGGCAGTACGCCCGCGACCACGCCGACCACGTCAGCGGCTACACCGTCCCGACGTATCCGACGCGGGCTGAACGCCGCGATGCGCGCGACGGTCACTTCGGCACCTGTCACACGCTGAGGTGCCGACTGCGCAACAGTGGCTGGGCACAGGGCGAATATGCGGCTGGGAGCCTGCGCTCGCTCGGTGCGCACTCGCCGATGGTCTGGGTCGACGTCGAGACCCGCTATCGGCACCCGTGGACCGGGCATCGGTGGCGCAACCGGGTCGTCGTTCAGACGATGCTCGCCAGCCTGCAGCGCGCCGGTTACCGCGTCGGCATCTACTCCACCAACTACATGTGGCGCCACATCGTGGGTTACGAGACGACGTTGCCCGAATGGGTGCCGGCCGGCAGCACGACGCGTGGTTGCTACTCGCCGATCTCCCGTGGTCCCGTCTGGCTGAGCCAGAACGGCCACTACTACAAGCAGCGGCACGAGGCCTACGACGAGAACGGCCTGTGCCGTCGCGCTCCGGCGATGAAGCGGATGTTCGAACGCGTCTGACGCACCGGGCGAGGCCGCAGCGTACGCTTCTGACGACCCGTCAGAAACTCGTGAAATCCGGAGGTCGCGCGCCGTGCAGCAACTGAGCGGCGTCGATGCGCTGCACGTGCTGTCCGAGACCGGGGACCGGCACATGCACACGATCAAGCTCGCCCTCCTCGCCGACGGACCGGACGGCGTGCCGTCCTACGAGGACGTGCGGGCTTGGGCGGCCGACACCCTCGTGCGGGTCCCGCCGATGCGGTGGAAGGTGCGCAAGATCCCGATGGGTCTCGGTCGGCCCGTGTTCATCGACGGCGGTGCTTACGCCGTCGACCGACACGTGTCTGCGGTCGAGCTACCGGCGCCGCGTGGACCGGAAGAGCTCGACGAGGTCGTCTCGCAGGTCGCGAGCGGCTCGATCGACCGGACCCATCCGTTGTGGTCGCTCACCTACGTCGGGGGCCTCGATCCGGCTCGTTTCGACGGTGCAAGCGTTGCACTCGTCTTCAAGCTGCATCACGCGATCATGGACGGTCAGGCGAGCGTCCGGTTCCTCGAGCTCGTCTTCGACGGCGCGGAGCCGCTCCGCTTCCCACCGCCGGGTGACCCCGAGCGCGAACCGACTCGCGGCGAGCTCGTTCGCTTCGCGCTGGTCCAACAGGCGAAGCTGTATGCGCAGCTGCCCAAGGTTGTTCGGCGTACGGCGGCGTCCGTCCGCGACAACTTCGCCCGCAAGAAGACAGGCGTCGCGCCGACAGACCCGCTGAGTGGGCCCGCGACGCATTTCAACCGGTTGCCGCTTCGCGATCGCATCTATGTCGACGTGACCGTGCCCTTCGCCGACATCCGGGCGATCAAGGAGGCGACGGGTCGAACGGTCAACGAGGTGTTCGTGACGCTGTGCGGCGGCGCGATCCGTCGCTACCTCGCCGACCACGGCGACGTACCTGACCGTTGCCTCAACTGCGCACACCCCGTCTCGCTGCGCCAGCCACACCAGCAGGACGACTTCGGCAACCGCACGTCGTACTGGTATGTCTCGCTCGGCACCGACGTCGAGGATCCGCTCGAACGGTTGCAAGCGGTGAAGCAGAGTCTGGATGCGGCGCGGGAGTGGGCGAAGGGCGACATCGAGCTGTTCGCCGTGTGGCAGGACTACTACATGCTCTTCGGCACGATGACCCTCGGCTCGTTGTCGCTGGCCGAACGGCTGACGAAGCGGCCGGCGTTCAACGCGATCGTCTCCAACGTCCGCGGACCCCGGCCCTTGTCGTTGCAGGGCGCCCCCGTGGTCGCGGTGCGGTCGATGGGGCCGGTCACCCGCGTGCTGGGGCTCAACATGACGGCCTGGACCTACGGCGACAACTTCTCGGTGGGGCTGCACTCGAGCCGGGAGTTCATGCCCGACCTCCGCCGGCTGGGCGAACACCTGCGCGACGAGATCGATGCCTTCAAGAAGGCAGTCGCCAACCGGACCTGAGTCTCAGCTCAACCTGTTTACTTGCGGCATGACGGGCGCCAAGGACATTGCTGAGACCTCGTTGCGGCTCACCAAGGAGCGGGACCGTGCGGCCTGGTTGGCGTTGTGGGCCGACAACCCCTTGCTGGAGGATCCCGTCGGTGGCGGGCAGCACGAGGGCATCAAGGCGATCACCCAGTTCTACGACTCGACCATCTCGCAGGTCGAGTCGTTCGACTACGAGATCGAACGGTCCTATCTCTGCGGCAACGAGGCCGCTGTCGTCCTTCGGTTTCACATCGTCGCGGCCGGGATGACGCTCGACATGGACGCGGTCAACATCTATACGGCGTCGGCAGACGGCCGGTTGCAGATGTTGCGCTCGTGGTGGGACGGCACCCGGCAGGGCGGTTAGAGGACGACCGCATCGCCGGCGTCGGGCTGCTGCTCGAGCGCGTCGCCGAGCTCGGCGAGTAGTGCCGACGCTCCGCCGAGCTGCAGCTCGATCTGCTTGGCCCACAGGAAGTAGCGGTGCACCGGATAGGTGATGTCCGCGCCCATTCCGCCGTGCAGGTGCTGGGTGAGATGCACGCACCGCTGTCCGCCATCGGCGGCCCACCACGCCGCCGTGAGCGTCTCGAGTGTCGCCTGGCCCAGCTCATCAAGCGCCCATGCGGCCTGCAACATCGTGGCGCGTACGACGGTGGCATCGAGGAAGGCATCGGCGGCTTTCAGGGCAACGCCCTGGAATGTCGACAGCGGCTTGCCGAACTGCTCGCGGTCGTTGGTGTAGGACGCCGTCAGCCGGACCGCTGCATCGGTGACGCCGGCCTGGACGCCGGCAAGCGCAACGCGTGCGCGCGACACGAACCACTCGCCGGCACTGTCGCCGACCGTTTCGGTCGCGCCTCCGTCGTAGGACAACGTCAGTGCGATGGTGCGGTCGGTCGTCTCTTCACGCGTCGACGTGACCCCGTCACCCCGGGGATCCACGAGCAGCACCTGTCCACCGGCCGGGACTAGTACGACGTCGGCGACATGTGCCCACGGCACGCCGATGCCCGCACCGGACCAGTCCACCGCGGCGATCGTCTCGCCGGACACGAGCCCGGGGAGCAACCGCTTGCGTTGCGCGTCGCTGCCATGTGTCGACAGGCACCACGCGGCAAGTGCTGTCTCGACCAACGGCACGGCGGCTACGGATCGACCCAGCTGCTCACAGACCAACGCGAGCTCGACGGCGCCCAGCCCGAGGCCGTCGTACTCCTCAGGAACAGCCACGCCGAGCAGACCCGCACTCGCGAGCGCGGTCCAGAGGTCCCGATCGAACCGGTCGGCCGTCTGCTCGACCTTCTCGATCCGCGCCGGGTCGACCAGCCGACTGAAGAGCTCCGCTGCTGCGGCGGCGATGGCCTCCTGGCTTTCGGTCAGTGCGGTGTTCATCGGGCCAGCCGCTTCATGCCGAGACCAACGGTCGCGACGATCTCGCGCTGCACCTCGTTGACGCCGCCGCCGAAGGTGTTGATCTGCGCGGATCGTGCATAGCGTTCGACGTCACCGCGCAATGCGGCACCGGGGGACCCCGGTCGCAGCCAGCCTGTCGCACCAAGGATGCCGAGCAGCTTGCGATAGACGTGCACGTGCGTCTCGGTGCCGTAGACCTTCGCGGCTGATGCGTCAGCCGGCTCCAGCCGGTCTTCGGCGATGGCTTCGACCATGCGGGCGTTGAGCAGCTTCATCGCTTCGAGCCGGGCATAACAGTCCGCCAGGTCAGCGCGCACCCAAGGAATGTCTGCACGTCCGTTGGCGCGCGCCCACTCTCGCGTATCCCCCCACAGCCGCCACGCCGGCCCGCCGAGTGCCGCGAGTCCGACGCGCTCGTGGTTGAGCTGTGTCGTGATCATTCGCCAGCCGTGTCCGCGTTCGCCGATGAGGTTTTCGGCCGGCACCCGGAGGTCGTCGTAGTAGGTCGCCGTCGTCACGATGTCGCCGACCGTCACGATCGGTGTGCAACGGAAACCTGCGGCATCGGTCGGCACCATCAGCATCGAGATGCCGCGGTGTTTCGGGGCGTCCGGCTCGGTGCGACAGGCGAGCCAGATGAAGTCGGCCTGGTTGGCGCCGGACGTGAACACCTTGCTGCCGTTGACGATCCACGAGTCGCCGTGGAGCCGGGCCGATGTGCGCAGCGACGCGAGATCGGTCCCAGCGCCGGGCTCGGTGTAGCCGATCGCGACGTTGATCTCGCCGCCGAGGATGCCGGGCAGAAACCGTTGCTTCTGCTCTTCGCTGCCGAACCGCATGATGGTCGGCCCGACAGTGTTGACCGTGACGAAAGGGAAGGGGAAGCCGGCGCGCTGAACCTCGTCGAACATGACGAACTGATCGCGTGCGGACCGGCCTTGTCCGCCGTACTCCTTGGGCCAGCCGATGCCGAGCCAGCCGTCCTGCCCGAGTCGTCGGACGGCGCGGCGAAAGGCGGGCTCGTCCTCGCCCGGTGCCTTGTCGGCATCGAGGTCGAGTTCGTCGCGAAGCCGGGCGAAGTAGGCCCGCAGCTCTGCTCGGAGCGTCCGCTCCTCGGCCGTTTCCTGAAAGCGCATCAGATACATTCATACCGACCTGTTACGTAATTCGCCACCGGGGGCCAAGCCCGCTCATGTCGGCCGACGATTTCCTCGCGCAGCTACGCGCGCATGTCGGCGCCCAGGGCCCACGGCACGAGGCTCGCCACCCGATCACGGGCACCGGCATCGCGGACTGGTGCGACGCCATCGGCGACACCAATCCGCTCTACACGGATGAGGAAGCGGCAGCCAAAAGCCGACACGGCGGCATCGTCGCCCCACCCGCCACTCTCGACATCTGGGACCGTCCCGGCCTCCCCGCGCAGGCGCGGTTCCGGCCGCAGGGCTTGCCCGCGGCCGACGACCCGCGCAGCAAGGTGCTGCGGATGCTCGAGAACGCCGGCTTCGTCGGTGTCGTCGCGGTCAACAGCGAGCTCGAAATCGTCCGCTACCTGCGACCTGGCGACGTGTTGACGAACACGCAAACCCTCGAGGAGATCTCCGAGGAGAAGCAGACCGGTCTCGGCATCGGTCACTTCGTCACGACCCGCCAGCGCTACGAGACCGTCGATGGCGAGCATGTCGGGGACCTGCTCTTCCGGATCCTCAAGTTCCGCCCGGGCACCGGCAAGACCGCAGCCGCCGACCCGAACGCGAAACCGGCGCCGGCGGCCGACCCGGCGCTGAGGCCGCGGCCGGCCATCAACCGCGTCAACCAGGCGCTGTTCGACGGCTATCGCGCGCACGAGCTGCGCATCCCCAAGTGCTCGGAGTGCGGCCGACTGTTCTTCCCGCCGTTGCCGAGATGCTCCGAGTGCGGATCGTTCGACATCGGTTATGCCGTCGCATCCGGTCACGGCACCGTCTACTCCTACACGGTCGTCCACTACCCGCAGGTTCCCGGCTTTCGCTATCCGATCGTGACCGCACTGGTCGAGCTGGAGCCGATCGACGGTCAGGTCGTTCGCTTTCTCGCGGACATGGTTGGCGTCACGCCGGATGCCGTAACGATCGGCATGCCGGTCGAGATCGAGTGGCTCGACAGCCACCCTGCACAGGTCGAGGACGCGACCGACTCGCGCGGACCGATCTCCTTGCCGCAGTTCCGTCCCGCGACACCGACGCGTCGTGCGCAGACACTCAGCGCCGCGGAGGTGAGCGAAGGCGAACGGTTGCCGATCTGGACGTTGCCGCTGTCGCCCACGCACATCGTCGCCGGCGCGATCGCCACCCGTGACTTCCAGGACGTGCACCACGACCGGGACCTGGCGCACAAGAAGGGCTCCGCGGACATCTTTCTCAACATCAACACCTCGCTGGGCTACATGCAGCGCTTCGTCACCGACTGGACGGGACCGGAAGCGGTCGTCAGCGCGCTGCGGGTGCGGCTGGGCGCGCCGGCCTACCCATATCGGCCGCTCACGTTCAGCGGTTCGGTGCAGTCGGTCGACGCTGGGATCGGCCGTGTAGTAGTCGCCGTACAAGCCGTCAACGACCTCGGTCCACATGTCACCGGCACGGTCGAGCTAGAGCTCCCCACATGAGCAAGCACACCTACGCCGGCAAGGCGGCGGTCGTCGGCATCGGCGCGACGGAGTTCTCCAAGAACTCCGGTCGTAGCGAGCTGCAGCTGGCGCTCGAAGCATGCGTCGCTGCGTGCGAGGACGCGGGCGTCGACCCCAAACAGGTCAACGGCCTGTCGACGTTCACGATGGAGACCAACCCGGAGAGCGAGATCATGCGTGGTCTCGGGATCCCGGAGCTGACGCACTTCAGCCGGATCCACTTCGGCGGCGGCGCTCCCTGCGCGACCGTGCAGTACGCCGCGATGGCGGTCGCGAGCGGGGTCGCCGACTACGTGCTCTGCTACCGCGCGTTCAACGAACGGTCGGGCCGTCGATTCGGCGCAGGCGTGCAGGATCGGCCCGCCGGCGCAACCTCCGAGGAAGCGCAGTTCGCGTGGACCTCGCCGCACGGCATCCTGACGCCGGCGTCGTGGGTGGCGATGTTCGCGCGCCGGATGATGCACGAGTACGGCGTCACGAGTGAGGACTTCGGTGCGGTGGCGGTGGCGGACCGCAGGCACGCCGCCAACAACCCGGCTGCGCACTTCTACGAGCAGCCCATCACGCTCGCGGATCACCAGGCATCGCGGTGGATCGTCGAGCCGCTGCACTTGCTCGACTGCTGCCAGGAGACCGACGGCGGCCAGGCGATGCTCGTCACCACGATCGAGCGCGCGCGGGACCTCAAACAGCCGGCGGCCGTCGTCGAGGCCGCTGCGCAAGGCATGGCCGACGACCAGCACATGATGCGGTCGTTCTTCCGCGACTCGATCGTCGGGCTTCCCGAGATGGGTACCTGCGCGCGACAGATCTGGGAGACGTCGGGGTTGTCGACCGACGACGTGAAGACCGCGGTGCTCTACGACCACTTCACTCCGTTCGTTCTCGCGCAGCTCGAGGAGTTCGGCTTCTGCAAGCCGGGCGAAGCCAAGGACTTCATTGCCGATGGCGGCATCGAGATCGGCGGCCGTCTGCCCGTCAACACACATGGCGGCCAGCTCGGTGAGGCCTACATCCATGGCATGAACGGCATCGCCGAAGGCGTGCGCCAGGTGCGCGGAACCTCGGTCAACCAGGTCGACGGCGCGGAGCACGTCCTCGTGACCGGTGGCACAGGAGTGCCGACATCAGCGTTGATGCTCGGCCCGGACAGATAAGCAGAGGACAGCTAGTGGTCAAGCCCTTGGTGCCGCAGTTCAGCGGCTCGGAGCTCGAAGGTGCCGTCGCCCTCGTCACCGGTGCAGGCGTCGGCCTTGGTCGAGCCGAGGCACTCGCGTTGGGAGCGGCCGGGGCGAAGGTCGTCGTCAACGACATCGGCGATGCGGCCCACGCCGTCGCGGAAGAGATCAAGACCAACGGCGGCGAGGCAGTCGGCGCTCCTGGCGACATCGGCGACTGGGACTTCGCGACCGGCCTCGTCCGACGGGCCGTCGACGAGTACGGCGATCTCAATGTGCTGGTCAACAACGCCGGTGTGCTGCGCGACCGCATGATCTTCTCGATCTCCGCAGACGAGTGGGACACGGTGCTGCGCGTTCATCTGCGCGGGCACGCCGCGACGTGTCATGCCGCCACCGCCTACTGGCGCGAACGCAACAAGGCGACAGGTGAGGAGCAGTGGGCGCGCATCGTCAACACGGCGTCCGAAGCCTTCCTGTTCGGTTCCGCCGGTCAGCCCAACTACTCGGCGGCCAAAGGTGGCATCGCTGCGCTGACGCTGTCGATCGCGAACGGCTGCGGTCGTTATGGCATCCGCGCTAACGCGCTCGCGCCGCGTGCACGTACCGCGATGACGGAGGCGACGTTTCCGCCCGCGCCCGAAGGTGACGACGTCGACCCCTGGGCGATCGAGCACGTCGCACCGGTCGTCGTCTGGCTCGGGTCGCGCGCCGCTGACCACGTGACCGGCAACGTCTTCGTCGTCTACAGCGGCAAGATCGGTGTCATGAAGGCACCGACGTTGGACGGCGTCTTCGGAGCGGCTGGCGAGACCTGGACGGTCGACGAGCTCGACAAGACGGTCGGCGCGTTTCTGGGTGATGGCGCACGGCATGGCTTTGCGGTGGGCTCCGACCTCAAGCTTTGACCGACGAAGCAGGCGTTCGGGCGGCGCTGCAGCGCGATCAGGAGGCGACGTCGTCGCTGCGGGCGCAGCTGCGTGGTGACCTGGAAGCCATCTTTGCGGCCGCAGCCGATGTGGCCACCGACGACGAGCACGACCCGGAAGGCGCGACCATCGCCTACGAACGGTCACGCACCCAGGCCCTGATCGACCAGGCAGACGCGCATCTCAGCGACATCACACTCGCGCTGCAGAGCCTCGACGCCGGCACCTATGGCGCGTGCGTCCGGTGTGGCGCGCCGATCGCGCCTGCGCGCCTTCAGGCCAGGCCGGCAGTCCGAACGTGCATCGACTGCGCTGCCCGTTGACGGCAGGACTTCAACCGGGGCTCGCGAACGTCTCCATGCATGGGCGGACGTCGACTCCTCGCGGTCGCTGCGATGTTGGCTGCTGCCGTCGCCCCCGCAGCGCATGGCTCCACGTCCCACGACTGGCTGCCGGACAACCCGTTCATGTCCGACTCCGGCGCCAACTCGATGCATGCCGACTCCTACGCGTCGGACACCCATCCTTGGGCCGGGCCGGTGGGGAAGAACCCGACGGTCAAGTTCAGCGGCAAGGGTCCGTGTGCCGGCATGGGCGTCACCCGCGAGAAGCTGCTGCTTCTCCAGTGCGGCGGCGCGCAGAACTTCACCCTGCGCCTCGTCGATCCCAAGACGCTGAAGGACCTCGCGACCTACAAGCTGCCGCCGCGTCCTTCGACGCTGCAGGCCGTCGAGCACGCCGACCTCGACAAGGTCTACAGCGACAGCTCGGGCGCTTACTTCTACCTCGACAACCTCGACCGTGCGGTCGTCGCCGACGCAGCGCAGCACATCCAGCGGATCCGTCACATGCAGGCGCAGGACGGCAGCTGGAGCTTTGTCCGGACCGACGACTGGGACCTCAGCAAATATCTGCCGCACGACTGCACGACCTACACGAACCCGTTGCCGCAGGGCAGCTGCGACCCGATCACCGGCGTGCTGCCGGACTGGCACGGTCTGCTGTGGTGGATCTCGCGTTACGGCCGGGTCGGAACGCTCGACCCGGAGACCGGCCACGTCCACGTGCTGTGGCTGAAAGGTGAGCAGATCGAGAACTCGCACGCGGTCAGCGAGGCGGGTGTGTCGATCGTCAGCGACCACGCGTTCTATCTGTTCAAGGCGCATGCCGACGGAATGCCGTACGTCGTCTGGCGTCGCACCTACGACCGAGGCCACGAGCGCAAGGTCGGTCAGATCAACCAAGGCAGCGGTACGACGCCGACCTTCCTCGGCCGCAACTACGTCGCCATCACCGACAACGCCGACCCGCGCATGCATGTGCTGGTCTATGACCGGTCGTCTGGCCGGCTGCACTGCAGTGTTCCGGTGTTCTCGGCTGGAGCAAGTGCGAGCGAGAACTCCCTGGTCGGTTGGGACAACGGCCTCGTCGTGGAGAACAACTCCGGCTATCTGAACCCGACGACACGCGTCGAGAGCGCGACCGTCCCTGGTGGGGTCGCGAAAGTCGCTGTCGGGGCGAAGGGCTGCCATGTGGCGTGGACCAGCCCGGTCGTGTCGCCGTCTGTCGTACCGAAGCTCTCACGTGCCAACGGGCTGCTCTATCTCTACTCGCCGCAGCCGCAGGTGCCGGGCGTGGATGCCTGGTATCTGACCGCCGTGGACTGGCAAACCGGCAAGACGGTCGCCCGCATCCACACCGGCGACGGCCCTCCCTACGACAACGCATGGGCGCCGATCACTCTCGGCCCACATGGTTATGCCTACATCAGCTGCTTCGGTGGACTCATCTCCGTGCACGACGGCTGAACCGTCGGTCGATAGCCTCTTGGCGCACACTCGTCAGCGAGAGGAATCGATCGTGGCCAGAGCAGCGAAGAAGACGGCGACCCGCCGTACGACGAAGAAGACCGCTGCACGTCGCAGCGCAGCTCGTCCAGCAGCCCGGCCCGCCGCCGCAGCACCAGCGTCGAGCAGCTCATCGTCCGCAGCACCCGCGCCGGGCACCATCGACCTTGCCGGCGGGCTGCGTCAGCTGCTCACTGCGGTTGAGGCCGAGGTCCGTGAGGTCACTGCGCTGTCCGAGCGCATCGACAAGCTCGTCACGGAGCTCAACGTGAAGCGCGACGACCAGACCAAGCGCCTGCTCGTGCTCGACGCGTTGCGCGCCTCGGTCGATGACCCGGGTCTGGGCGGCTTCCTCGACAAGGCCATCCGACCTCGCAAGCCGAGAGTGGTCGAGGTCATCCCGAAGCGGCTCACCCAGTTCCAGTAGCCAGGCGCTGCGGCGACAAAGTGTGACAAGTGCTCACGCTCCGCTGAATAGCCATGGAATGACCCGAAAAGGCTATTTATCTAATCCGGGCAAGACGGCAGTCTTCTGCTTACATCGCACCGCGACTAAATGCAGTGCATCATCGACAGCAGAAGGAGCAACACCGTGCGTACTCGCATGATCCTTGCCGCCGGCGCCCTGACCGTGGTCGCCGCCGGCGTCACCCCGGCACTCGCCGCGGGCAACGCCACCAGCGGCCCGACTGTCGGAGACTGCGTCTCCGATGGCTTCTACGGCAACGAGCCCAACATGGCTGACGGCACTCCTGGTGGTCCTGCCGAGCAGACCCCCGGTACCCAGGCCGGCAACGTGCTCGCGTCGCAGTCGCCGGGCCCGTTCAAGACCCTGCCCGACGGTACGGTCGTGCGCGGCCACTCGGTTGGCTTCTATGCCAGCCAGGGATTCACTCCCGCCACCACTTGTAAGTAAGGCTGACGTGTGGCCCCAGTCGACGACTGGGGCCACGGTCATGTCTGGGTCGACGTTCTCGCCACGTCGCCGACCTGCCGGGCACTGAGCAGGCCGCCGTCGTACAGCGCGCGTAGCGAGGCGGCGACGGTCTCGGCCGGGTCGCGGTAGCGCACACCCAGGTCCTGCTCGACGGCGCTGTCGTCGGTCGGGCGGACCAGGGTGAGTGCTTGCATCGCCTCCTCGGTGAAGACCGTCTGGAACGGCGCGACACGTCGTAGGAGGTCTGTGCTCCGGCCCAGCGCGCGGAAGACAGCGCCGGGTACCGGCAGGACCGGAAACTTGCGACCGGTGAGCTGCCGGATGAGGACGCCGATCTCCGGGAGCGTCATCAGCCGTCCACCGACGGTGTAGCGGCGCGGACCGGCACCCGACCGCAACATCGCCACGAGCGCCGTCGCCAGATCTCGTACGTCGATGACGTCGATGCCGCCCGCATTGGTGACGAGGCAGCCGGCCTTGAGCATCGACACGAACCCGTCCGCGACCTCGCCGTAGGAGTCGCCGGCGGCGGGGCCGGTCACTCCACCCGGATAGACGATGACGACAGGCCGGCCGTCGGACTGAAGGCTTCGGGCGTAGTTCTCAGCGGCGGCCTTTGAGCTTCCGTAGGTCTTGTCGTTGCTGGTGGCGACCGGGTGGTCCGACGTGATGACCGGTGGACCGGCGTGGCCGAAGACGGCGACGCTCGAGACGTGCACGACCGGGTCGCAACCCGCGGCGAGCGCGGCGTCGAGCACGTTGTGTGTCCCCGTCACGTTGATGTCGAAGGCGCGCTCCGCTTCGCGCGCGTCGAGAACGGCGACGGCAGCGGCGGCATGTATGGCGGCCTCGCAGCCGTCGACGGCTCTGGTCACTGCGACCGCATCTGTCATGTCGCCGACGACGACATCGACACGGCTGTGGTCGACGCCGAGTGCAGTGAGCTTCGTCGTCAGCTTGTCGGCACTGCGAACCAGCGCGACCGGTGAGTGGCCGGCATCGACCAGTGCCTTGGCCGTGAAGCTTCCGACGTATCCGGTGCCGCCGGTCAGGGCGACGCGCACCGCCGACTGCTACTTGGGGTCGAGGCGGAAGACGCGCAGGTCGCGCCCGCTCCGCTCGGTGTAGACGTCGTAGTTGGGCCAGAACTCGACCAGCCGCGGCCACGCCTCGGCCTTCTCTTCCGTCGTCATCAGGTGGGCGTGCACATCTGTCGTCTTGCCCTTGAAGGACACCACGGCGCCCGGGTTCTTCATGAGGTTGGCGGTCCACGCCGGATGGGAGTCACGACCGAAGTTGCTGCCGACGACGATCCAGCCGTCGCCCTCGGGCTTGGTGGCAAGCGGTGTGGTGCGCTTCTGGCCGGTCTTGGCGCCGGTCGTGGTCAGGACCAGGGAAGGAAGCAGGCCGCCGCTGGAGATGAACTTGCCTCCGCTCACCTTGTGCAGGAAGCGGTCGAAGTGCGGCACCACCTTGGGGCCGACCCGCATGAATGTCTTGCTGCCGGCCATCTTGATCACGGTCTTGCCCAGCTTGCTGTCCAGTCCAACGCGCATCGGATGATCATAGGGCTGTTTCTGACGACCCGTCAGATACGGTGCTGGCATGACGTCACCGGCGTTCAGCCCTGGTCGGCTCGGACCACTGACGTTGCGCAACCGCGTCGTCAAGGCCGCGACGTTCGAGGGTGCGACGCCGCGCGGCGAGGTGACCGACCGGCTGGTCGAGTTCCACCGCGCCGTAGCCGCCGGCGGAGTCGGGATGACAACCGTCGCCTATTGCGCGGTTGCGCCCGGCGGCCGGGTGCAGCGGCACTGCATGGTGCTCGACGCCGACACGTCCAAGGCGCTGCGGCGTCTCACCGATGCGGTGCATGCCGAAGGCGCCGCGGTCTCGGCCCAGCTGGGTCACGCCGGTCTGGTTGCGGACGCCAAGTCCAACGGCATGCGATCGCTCGCGCCGTCTCGTCGCTTCAGCCCACCGGCCAAGGGATTCGTGCCGGCAGCCTCGGCGCAGGATCTCGTTCGCGTCCGTGACGATTTCGTCAGTGCGGCGCGCAACGCCGTCGAGGCCGGCTTCGACGCCATCGAGGTGCATCTCGGTCACGGCTACCTGTTGAGCTCGTTCTTCAGCCCGCAGCTCAACAAGCGTCGCGACGGCTACGGCGGCTCCCTCGAGGCACGTGCTCGGTTCCCGCGCGAGGTGCTGCGTGCCGTGAGGGATGCGGTCGGTGACCGGGTCGCGGTCACGGCGAAGTTCAACATGTCCGACGGTGTGCCGCGGGGGCTCTGGCTCGACGAGAGCATCGAGATCGCTCGCATGATCGAGGCTGACGGCGTCCTCGACGCGTTCGAGCTGACCGGTGGCAGCTCTCTGCAGAACGCCATGTACTTCTTCCGTGGCGACGTGCCGCTGATCGAGATGCTCGAGACGCAGCCTGCCTATGTGCGTCCGGGCATGCGGCTGATCGCACCGCGGCTGTTTCCGTCCTACCCGTTCGAAGAAGGGTTCTTCTTGCCCTTCGCTCGGCAGTTCCGCGCGGCGCTGGACATGCCGCTGATCTACCTCGGCGGTGTCAACCGGCTCGAGACCGCCGAGCAGGCGCTGGCCGAGGGCTTTGACCTGGTCGCGATGGCACGCGCTCTGTTGCGCGAGCCCGACCTGCTCAACACGTTCGCGAAAGGCGAGCGCAACGAGGGCCTCTGCGTCCACTGCAACAAGTGCATGCCCACCATCTACTCTGGGACCAGATGCGTGCTCGTCGACGCCGCTCCTATTTCGTGAAGTCCAGTGATACGGATCGGGTGTCCCTTCGAACCGAGCCCGGGTAGGCGACAACACCTGTCGATTCCCTGGTACGGCGGCTGCGCGCGAGCAACCATGCGGACAGGCCCATGATGCCCATCGCCAGTGGGACGTGCACCGCGGTCAACGTGTCCTTGCCCTGGTCGCGGATGAGCCCGCCGATATAGGACTCGCCCACCAGCAGCGCAGTGAGCACGGCGGCTCCGAGCCAGAGGTCGCGCCGCGCCCGAACGCGCACGAACGCGGCCACTGTCGCGATTGCCGTAAGTGCAAGTGCGACTTCACCGCCGCGCGCGTGCATGTCGATCCAGCTCCCGGCGGCATCGCGTTTGCCGTCGTGCTCGAGAAAGATTCCGGCCCACACGCCCTGAAGCAGGATCGCTATGCCCGCAAGAGCCAGCAGCGTCGTGTAGGCCGCAGACTTCGATCGTCGAGATTCCATGAAAGGTCATGTGTCCCGAGCGCCCGCCCGTTACAGCCCGGATGTCGGATTCACAGGAAGCTCACAGGTCGCGCAGCGCTCGACGCAGCAGCTTGCCGGTCTCGTCTCGTGGCACCTCGCTGACGACCTGGACCGAGCGCGGCCGCTTGTACGGCGCGAGTCTTTGCTCGGCCGCATCGCTGATGGCACGCCTCACGCCGTCCTCGTCACTGCCCGGCGCGAGGACGACGAACAGCGCGAGCACTTCACCGCGCTCGGCATCCGGCTGTCCGACGGCGCACATGTCGACCACACCAGGGACGTCACCCAACGCGGACTCGATCTCGGCGGGATAGACGTTGACTCCGGCACTGATGACGACGTCGGCGGAGCGGCCGGACAGGTAGAGGAACCCGTCCTGGTCGACGTGGCCGATGTCGCCGACGGTGAATGCGTCACCGGCATGTGCGCTCTCGGTCTTGTCGTCGTCCCCGGCGTAGCGGAACCGACGGCCGGCGTCGGACGAGAAGTAGACGGTCCCGTCCTCGCCCGGCGGCACGACCGCCCCATCGGGCCCTCGGATCTCGATTCGCATGCCTGGCATCGGCTTTCCGACTGTGCCGGGTCGGTTGCGCCACTCGCCCGGCCCAACGATGGTGAACCCACCCTCAGTGAACCCGTAGTACTCGACCAGCACGTCGCCGAACCAGTCGGCGATGGCCTCCTTGACCGGACGCGGGCACGGCTCACCACCGTGCAGCAGCGTGCGCAGTGACGGCGCAGGAGCCCGGCTGCGATCCACCTCCGCCAGCGCGAGCAGCTGGCGGAACATCGTCGGCACCATGATCGTGCTGGTCACGTCGTCCTGCGCGAGCGCGGTCAGCCCGTCGAGAGCCGACCAGCGGGGCAGGATCCGCAAGGTCGCCCCGCGCGCGAGGGCGCCGAAGCCGAACGTCTGCGGTGCCCCGTTGAACAGCCGTGAGAGGAAAAGGTGCACGCCGTCGCCCGGCAGTCCAAGCGCTTCGGCCCAACGCTGCAGCCCGACCCAGCCGGTCGCGAACGGTGTCGTGCCCGCGCCGGTCATGACCACGCCCTTGGGTCGGCCCGTCGTGCCGGAGGTGTAGGGCAACTTGAAACCGCAGCGATCCGCCGGGGGCGATGACCGGTCCTGCTGTGCCAGCCAGACGTCGTAGTTGTCGTCGAGGTCGATGACGGCGACGCCGCGTGCGGCGGCGGCGGTTCGCGCGCCGTCGCGGTCCGTCACCACGACGCGAGTCCGTGCATCGTCGAGAACCCAGCCGACCTCGTGATCGGTCCACCCGGTCTTCAGCGGTGTGTAGGCGCAACCCGCGCGCCAGGCACCGAGCACGGTCTCGACGAACTCGGCGCGGTTGCTGACGCAGATCGCGACGTGGCTGCCCGGAGAGGCACCCACTGCTTCCAGCCCGTTCGCAACTGCGCTGCTGCGGGCGTCGAGCTCGGCCCAGGTCACGCGTGCCTCGTCGCACTCGACGGCGAGGTCGTGCGGACTGCGGCCCGACAGCTCAGCGAGAGTCGTCACAACAGTTCGGCGAGTGCCTCGGCATGGTCGTCGGCGCTACCGAACTCGGTGGCATGCAGCCAGGCGCGCTTGAGGAAGTAGTGCACCGGCACTTCCCACGTGAACCCCATGCCGCCGTGCACTTGGACGGCGGCGCGTCCGTTGGTGACCGCTGCCTCGTCGGCGAGGAGCTTGGCGCCGTGGACCAGACGCGGTAACTCGTCGTCGTCACCCGCGTCGAGCGTGACGGCGGCGGCATGCACCGCGACTCGTGCGAGCTCGGCGCGCACGAACATGTCGGCACAGATGTGCTTGACGGCCTGGAAGCCGCCGATCGTGCGACCGAACTGTTCGCGCTCACCGGCGTAGCCGACGGAGAGCTGGGTGAGCCGCGCTGCGAGCCCGACCTGCAACGCGCCGGTGAGGATGGCGCCCTCGAGTCGCGTGCGCGTCACATCGAGGTCGGTGAGCACCTCTCCCGCCGGCGCCGAGTCGAGCTCGTGCAACGGCGACAGCGGATCGATCGGCTCGTCCACCGGCCGGCCCGAAGGGGTCGGCGCCAGTCGGACATCGTTGTCGAGCACGAGCGCGCTGGTCGCAATGTCGAGGTGTGCCACCAACAGCGGGGTCTGGCCCGCCTCGATCAGTGCGACGGGACCGTCCGCGCGGTCGCCGGCAAGGAACGTCGCGACCAGTGGTCCGGGCACGGCGGCCCGGCCGAGCTCTTCGTAGACGAGGACTGCCTCGGCGAGACCGAGCCCCAGCTCGCTACGAAGTCCGAAGACGCCGGTCTCGTCGAGGGCGTGCCAGACCGTCGCGTCGTATCCCTGCGACAGGCGGTCGAGCGGGAACCGGTCGGCGAGCAGCGCGCGCACGCCATGTTGCAGCTCACGTTGCTCGTCAGTGGGAAGAAAGTGCATCAGCGCTCCCGGGGCAGACCGAGGATGCGCTCACCGACGATGTTGCGCTGGATCTGTGATGTGCCCGCGGCAATCGTGTAGGACAGCGAGTTGATCCGCTCTTCGACGAACTCTCCGCCGGGCAGCCCGGCGATGTCCGTGCGCGAGAGTGCGGCCCGGTCGAGCACACGCGCAGCGAGGTCCATCAGTCGTTGCCGGGCCTCCGTCAGCCGGAGCTTGAGGACCGAGGCGCCGACTCCCGGCACGCCGGTCGTCTGCGCCTCGGTGACGCCGCGCTTGGTCAGTGCCCACAGCGCGTCGAACTCGGCCGCGAGATGTGCGACGTCGCGTCGCAGCCCGCGGTCGTCCCAGGCCGTGGCGCCGTGGCGCGTGACCTTGCGTGCAATTGCGACGAGGTCGCCGGCCAGGCGCTGGGAGTCGACGATCTGATCAACCCACGCCGTGCCGCGCTCGAACGACAGCGTGACCATCGTGACCCGCCAGCCGTCGTTCTCCTTGCCGACGCGGTTGGTCATCGGAACCCGCACGTCGTCGAGATAGACCTCGCTGAACTCGCTCGACCCGAGCAGCGTGGGCAGTGGCCGGACATCGATGCCCGGCGTGTTCATCGGCAGGATCAGCCAGCTGATGCCCTTGTGCTTCGACGCGTCCGGGTCGGTGCGGACGAGCAGCTCGCAGTAGTCGGCGACCGTGGCGTAGGAGGTCCACAGCTTGCGGCCGTTGATGACGTAGTGATCGCCGTCACGGACGGCGCGCGTGCGCAACGACGCGAGGTCGGAGCCGGCGTCCGGCTCGCTGAAGCCCTGACACCACACCTGCTCGCCGCGAAGGATCGCCGGCAGGTGCGCGCGCCGCTGCTCGTCGGTGCCCTCGGCGATGAGTGTCGGGCCGGCGTGCAGCAGGCCGACGAAGTTGACGCCGACGTACGGCGCCCCGGCTCGCTCGCTCTCCTCGAGAAAGATGAGGTGCTCGGTCGGCGTCGCGCCGCGGCCGCCGTAGTCCGCGGGCCAGTTGATACCGGCGTAGCCGGCGTCGTACAGCAGTCGCTGCCAGGCGGTGTCGTAGGCGCGCTGGGCCGGCCAGTCGTCCGCCGCCGGCTTCGGCGGCAGCGTCGGCAACGTGCGCGCCAGCCACTGACGCAGCTCCGTGCGGAACTGCTG
>JAICMI010000110.1 GCA_025929315.1 Frankiaceae bacterium | reverse complement strand
TCATCGCTAGACGAGGGCGCGACGAGAAAGATGCGGTCGAGTCCGTGGTCCTCGGCGGCGACCAACCAATCCGCTGCCTCGTCGGGGATCAGGTCCGGCGTGATCAGGCCAAGTCCGCCCGCCGCGCGCAGATCGCGTGCGAAGGCATCGACGCCGTAGCGCAGCACCGGGTTCCAGTAGGTCATGACGACGGCGGCGGCACCCAACGCCGAAACTGCCTCGACCGTGCGCAACACGTCCTTGGTCCGCGTGCCGTTGCGCAACGACATGTCGGCCGCGGCCTGGATGGTCGGGCCGTCGATGACGGGGTCGCTGTAGGGCAGGCCGACCTCGAGCAGGTCGACACCCGCGTCGACCATCGCCGCGAACCCGTCGATGCACCCCTGGTACGACGGAAAGCCTGCCGGCAGGTAGCCGACCAGCGCGGCCCGACCTTCTTCACGCGCCCGGGCGATAACGGCACCCGAACGTCCGGTTGGCGAGCTCATGGGGTGTCGAGCAGCCCGAACCAGCGACCGGCGGTCGCGACGTCCTTGTCGCCGCGCCCGGACAGGTTGATCAGCAGAACGGCGTCGGGGCCCAGCTCGCGCGCCACCTGACGGGCGCCGCTCAGCGCATGTGCCGTCTCGATCGCCGGGATGATCCCCTCGGTGCGGCACAACAGCTGGAACGCGTCCATCGCCTCGGCGTCGGTCACCGGCCGATAGGTGGCGCGGCCGGTGTCGTGCAGCCACGCGTGTTCCGGTCCGACGCCGGGATAGTCGAGACCCGCCGAGATCGAATGCGAGTCGAGCGTCTGACCGTCGTCGTCCTGCAGGACGTATGACGAGGCACCGTGCAGCACGCCCGGTGTGCCACCGGTCAACGTCGCTGCGTGCCGACCGGTGTCCACGCCTTCGCCGCCCGCCTCGAAACCGTAGAGGCGCACCGACTCGTCCGGCACGAACGCGTGGAAGACACCCATCGCGTTCGACCCCCCACCGACACAGGCGATGACCGCGTCAGGGAGCCGACCCATCCGGTCGAGACATTGCGCGCGCGCCTCGACACCGATGACCGCGGCGAAGTCACGGACCATCATCGGGAACGGGTGCGGACCGCCGACGGAGCCGATGACGTAGTGGGTGTTGTCGACGTTGGTCACCCAGTCGCGGAAGGCTTCGTTCATCGCGTCCTTGAGGGTGCGCGTGCCGCTCTTGACCGGTACGACGCTCGCGCCCAGCAGACGCATCCGCGCCACGTTGAGCGACTGCCGTTCGGTGTCGACCTCGCCCATGTAGACGACGCACTCGAGACCGAACAACGCGGCGGCCGTCGCCGTGGCAACGCCGTGCTGACCTGCACCGGTCTCGGCGATGACGCGCGTCTTGCCCATGCGCTGCGTCAGCAGCGCCTGCCCCAGCACGTTGTTGATCTTGTGGGCGCCGGTGTGGTTGAGGTCCTCGCGTTTCAGCAGGACCCGGGCGCCGATCTCGGCGCCGAACCGCTCGGCGTCGTACAGCAATGACGGGCGACCGGCGTAGTCGTTCAGCAACCGGTGGAACTCGGCCTGGAACTCGGCGTCCGTCATGGCCTTGGTGTAGGCCGCGGTCAGCTCGTCGAGCGCCGCAATCAGCGCCTCGGGCACATAGCGGCCGCCGTAGGGCCCGAACCGACCTTCGTCGAAGCCGCTGTCAGCCGCAGTCATGACGAGGCGTGACGCGCAGCCGGATGTGCGCCCGCCGCAACGAGGTCGGCAACTGCTTGTCGCGGGTCGTGCCGCTTGACCAGACCCTCGCCGACGAGCACCGCGTCCGCCCCCGCGGCGGCATAGGCCAGCACGTCATGCGGACCACGAACGCCGCTCTCGGCCACCTTGACCACGGAGTCCGGCAACAGCGGGGCGAGCCGGAGGAAGGTCTCGCGATCGACGTCGAGCGTGCGGAGGTTGCGCGCGTTGACGCCGATGATGCGCGCGTCCGCGTCGACCGCACGACGCAGCTCCTCCTCGTCATGCACCTCGACCAGAGCGTTCATGCCCAGACTCTCGGCGCGCTCGAGCAACGCCACAAGTGCGTTTTGCTCGAGCGCAGCAACGATGAGCAGCACAACGTCGGCGCCTAACGCCCGCGCCTCCCACACCTGGTAGGGCGTGACGATGAAGTCCTTGCGCAACACGGGCACGTCGACTGCGCCGCGGACCGACACCAGGTCATCGAGACTTCCGCCGAAGCGGCGGCCTTCGGTGAGCACAGAGATCACCGAAGCTCCGCCGCGCTCGTAGTCGACAGCGAGCGCGGACGGATCGGTGATCTCGGCGATGGAGCCGGCGGACGGACTCGAACGCTTTACTTCCGCGATCACGGAGACACCGGGGAGTCGAAGCCTCGCCGCCGCGTCCATCGCGGGCACAGCACGTGCAGCGCGGGCCTTCAGCACGTCCAGCGGAACTCTGCTCTCGCGTTCGGCGAGGTCTTCGCGGACGCCCGCAACGATCTCGTCGAGCACTGACACTCGTAGAGCGTAACTATTTAGTTTTTCGCTCAGACGGTGGGATCCTCGCCCCGATCGAGTGCATCCCACTCCGACATCGCATTGGCTGCGCCGTCCCGCCGGGCGCCGCGCGCACCGGCGGCGTCGTACCGCGCTCCGAACGCGGGCCAGCGCCCACCGACGAGCACTGTCACCGCGCCGCAGCCCACCGCCAGCACGCCGGCGAGTGCGCTGACGACCGCCCATCCACTCGTATGCGCCGGAACAGTCGTGCGAGCAACCGCGAAGGCGCGATGCGCGAGTGAGTGCGCGACGTCGGACCGGGCCGCCACCGAGAGCGCAACCACCGCAGCGCCCAGCACCACCACGACCAGTCCGACGAGCCGGCGCAGCCAACCGCGGGCAGCGATCATCCCTGCGGTGAGCACCAACAACGCGATGCCGAGCGCCGGCAAGGCCGGCTCCGCTGCATGGCCGGTGACGGTCACGCGATCGATCGAACCCGTGACGGTGGTCAGCGACGCATGTCCCCAGGTGCGACCGGCCACGATCAGCACGACCGCGCCGGCAACGAGGCACCCAATGAGCACGATCAGGAACGCACGCCGACCGGTCATGCGCGCAGATGCTGAATCGTTTCCGCGACCGCGATCGCGCGCAGCACGGCAGCGGCCTTGTTGCGGCACTCGGCGTCCTCGGCGGCCGGGTCGGAGTCGGCGACGATGCCGGCTCCGGCTTGCACGTAGGCACGCCCGTCGCGGATAGCGACGGTGCGGATTGCGATCGCGGTGTCCATGTCACCGGCGACATCCACGTAGCCGACAATGCCGCCGTAGAGCCCGCGCCTGGTCGGCTCGAGCTCTTCGATGATTTCCATCGCTCGCACCTTGGGCGCTCCCGACAGCGTTCCTGCCGGGAAGCACGCACGAAGTACGTCGATCGCTCCGAATCGGTCATCGACCTCGCCGACGACGGTGGAGACGAGATGCATGACGTGGGAGTAGCGCTCGACCTTGAGCAGGTCGATGACCTCGACCGAGCCGGGTCGACACACCCGGCCGAGATCGTTGCGCCCGAGGTCGACGAGCATGACGTGCTCGGCACGTTCCTTTTCGTCGGCGAGCAGCTCCGCGGCCAGCGCCGCGTCGTGCTCCGGCGTCTCTCCTCGCGGCCGGGTACCCGCGATCGGATGCATCAACGCACGGTTGCCGTCGACCTTGACCAACACCTCCGGCGATGACCCCACGACGTCGAGGTCCTCGAACCGCAGCAGGTACATGTACGGCGACGGGTTGGACGCGCGCAGGACGCGGTAGATGTCGAGCGGGTCTGCCGATGCATCGGCCTCGAACCGTTGCGAGACGACGATCTGAAACGCGTCGCCGGCGCGAATGTGTTCCTTGGCGGTCTCCACAGCCGCCAGGTAGTCCGGCTGTGCCGTCGGCCCGGAGAACGAGAGCGGGCCGATCTCCCCCAAGGTCGCGACCGAAGACTCGGCAGAGGCCGCGAGTGCCGACTCCATGTCGTCGAGTCGAGCGACGGCGTCGGAGTAGGCCAGGTCGGGGTCGTCCTCGGCGTGCGGCGTCAGCCGACGGATCACGTTGGCGATGAGGAGGATCGATCCGTCGGAGTGGTCGAGAACAGCCAGGTCGGTCGCGAGCAGGAACTGCAGCTCGGGAATGCCGAGGTCGTCCTTGGCCAGGGTCGGCAGTCGTTCGATCCGGCGGACGGCGTCGTAGCCGACGTAGCCGACCATGCCCCCGGTCAAGGGCGGCAACGACGCGTCGCTGCGTTCGGTGTGCAGTCGCGCGATCGCGTCGCTCAACGCCTCGAGCGGATCAGCCGGATGGTCCTCCGGACCGATGCCGGTCCACACCGCCTGGCCGTCGCGCTCGGACAGCGTCGCTGCGCTGCGCACCCCGATGAACGAGTAGCGCGACCAGACGCCGCCGTGCTCCGCGGACTCGAGCAGAAACGTCCCGGGCCGGTCGCCGGCGAGCTTGCGATAGGCACCCACCGGGGTTTCCGCATCGGCCAGCAACCGCCGGGTGACGGGTACGACGCGATCCCGAGCCAGCGCCGAGCGGAACTCCTCCAGCTGCGGCGCGGTGCCCCTCACCGGGAGGGGATGCCCACGACGGCTTCGAGCTCGCCGCCGGCGTCGAAGCACCGCCGTTCACCGGTGTGACAGGCCGGCCCGATCTGGTCGACCTGCACGAGCAAGGCGTCGCCGTCGCAATCCAGGGAGACGGACTTCACCCACTGCTGGTGGCCGCTCGTCTCGCCTTTGACCCAGTACTCCTGCCGGCTGCGGCTCCAGTAGGTGCAACGCCCGGTCGTGAGTGTGCGATGCAGTGCCTCGTCGTTCATCCAGCCCAGCATCAGGACCTCGCCGGTGTCCCACTGCTGCGCGATTGCGGCGAACAGGCCGTTGGCGTCGCGCTTCAGACGACCGGCGATGGCAGGGTCGAGAGCGGAAGAGGTCACTGCGTCGGACATGCCCCCATTGTGCCTGGCCGCGACTAGCGGATTTCGTAACCCGCACTGCGTAGCTGGGCTTTGACCTCGGGGATGCGCAGGTCACCGAAATGGAACACACTCGCGGCGAGCACGGCGTCGGCACCCGCGGCGACAGCGGGCGCGAAGTGGTCGAGGGCTCCCGCGCCTCCCGAGGCGATGACCGGGACGGAGACCACCGCGCGTACAGCCGTGATGACCTCGAGGTCGTAGCCGTCCCTGGTGCCGTCGGCATCCATGGCGTTAAGCAGGATCTCCCCGACGCCGAGCTCCTGCCCTTGAGAGGCCCAGAGCACCGCATCCATGCCAGTGCCGCGACGACCGCCGTGCGTCGTCACCTCGAACCCGGACCACGTGTCCTCGGTCTGCCCGGTCGGACACGGCGCCCGCCTGGCGTCGACGGACAGCACGATGCACTGCGACCCGAACCGGTGCGCCGCCTCGCGGAGCAAGTCGGGTCGTTCGATGGCAGCGGTGTTGAGCGACACCTTGTCCGCGCCGGCGCGCAGCAGCCGGTCGACATCGTCGACGCTGCGCACTCCCCCGCCGACGGTCAGAGGGATGAAGACCTGTTCGGCCGTTCGTCGTACGACGTCGTAGGTCGTCTCTCTGCTCTCGCTCGAAGCCGTGATGTCGAGGAAGACGAGCTCGTCCGCACCCTCGGCGTCATAGACGGCGGCCATCTCGACCGGGTCGCCCGCGTCGCGCAGGTCGCGGAAGTTCACGCCCTTGACGACTCGCCCCGCGTCGACGTCGAGACAGGGAATGACGCGGACAGCGACGGTCACTCGCCTATTCCCGGCTTGTAGGCGACAGCCTCGACTTCGACGAGCATGTCCGGATCGATGAGTGCGCTGACCTCGACCATGGTCGTCGCCGGCATCACCGCGCCGAAGGCATCGCCGTGGCCACGGCCGTAGTCCTGCCAGCGGGAGATGTCGGTCACATAGATGCGGGTGCGGACGACGTCAGTCAGCGCGGCGCCGAGCTCCGCCAACGCCGCTTCGACGTTGCGAATCGCCTGACGGGTCTGCTCATAGGGGTCGCCGACGTGCAGGACTGTCCCCCGATCCTGTGATGTGCAGCCGGTGACATAGACGTGGTCGCCTGCGGCGACGGCGCGGCTGTAGCCGACGACCGACTCCCACGGCGCACCGGAAGAGACTCGTCGGGTCACGACACCGCCTGCAGCGCTTCCGGCAGGGTGAACGCGCCGGCGTAGAGCGCCTTGCCGACGATCGCCCCTTCGACGCCTTCGTCCCGGAGCGACGCGAGCGCACGCAGGTCGTCGAGACTGCTGACCCCGCCGCTGGCCACCACAGGTGCAGAGGTCCGGGCGCAGACCTCTCGCAGCAGCTCGAGGTTGGGGCCGGTCAGCGTGCCGTCGCGACGCACATCTGTCACGACATAACGTGCGCAGCCATCACGGTCGAGTCGGTCCAGCACGTCGAACAGCTCGCCACCGTCCTGGGTCCAGCCGCGCGCGGCCAACGTCGTGCCGCGCACGTCGAGTCCGACCGCGATGCTCGCACCGTGCCGCCCGATGGCAGCACGGACCCAGTCCGGGTTCTCCAGCGCTGCGGTCCCGATGTTGACTCGCGTGGCGCCGGTCTTGAGCGCCGCCTCGAGCGAGTCGTCGTCGCGAATGCCACCGGACAGCTCGACGGCCACGTCGACCGCGGCCACGACCCGGGCGATCAGCTCCCGGTTGTCGCCGCGGCCGAACGCGGCGTCGAGGTCGACGAGATGAATCCACTGCGCTCCGTCGCGCTGCCACTGCAGGGCGGCTTCCAGCGGGTCGCCATATCCGGTTTCGGTGCCCGCCTCACCTTGCACGAGACGCACGGCTTGACCGTCGGCGACGTCGACAGCAGGCAACAGCTCGAACACGGACATGCGGCCACGGTAGCCGGGAAGCGGGCACGTCAGGACAGCGAGCGCAGCCAGTTGCCGAGCAGCTTCAGCCCGGCCGCCCCCGACTTCTCGGGGTGGAACTGGGTCGCTGCGACGACGCCGCGTTCAACTGCGGAGACGAACGGATTCCCGTGTTCGGTAACCGTCTCTCCTTTCCCGCCGGGAGCGATGGCGTAGGAGTGCACGAAGTAGAAGCGCTCGTTCTCCACGCCGGCGAACAACGTCGACCCGGACGGCGGCCGCACGGTGTTCCAGCCCATGTGCGGCAGGATCCGCGCATGCAGCCGGACGACCCGGCCCGGCAGCACACCGATGCCGTCGGTCACGACACCGTGCTCGTCTCCGCGATCGAACAGCACCTGCATCCCCACGCAGATCCCGAGCACGGGGCGCCCGGCCTCGACCCGCTCGCGGACGACTTCGTCGCCCCCGACGGCGCGAATGCCTTCCATGCATGCCGCGAAGGCACCGACGCCCGGGACGACCAGACCGTCACATTCGCGAGCCTGGTCAAGGTCGGCCGTGACGCTGACGTCGGCGCCGGCTCGATCCAGTGCTCGTTCGGCAGAACGCAGATTGCCCGACCCGTAGTCGAGGACGACCACGCGCTGGCTCAAAGCACGCCTTTGGTGGACGGCACACCTTGGGCGCGCGGGTCGATGGCCACCGCCGTACGCAGGGCTCGAGCAACGGCCTTGAACTGCGCCTCGACCACGTGGTGCGCGTTGCGGCCGGTGAGCACGCGCACGTGTAGGCAGATGTGCGCGGCAGCCGCGATCGATTCGAAGATGTGCCGGGTCAGCGTCGTGTCATAGCTGCCGATCAGCTCGACCAGCTCGGGCTCTTCGTGCACGCAGTAGGGCCGGCCGGACACGTCGACGACGGCCTGCGCCAACGTTTCGTCCAGCGGCACAAGCGCGTCGCCGAAACGCACGATGCCGACCTTGTCGCCCAAGGCCTCGCGCAACGCCTGACCCAGCACGATGGACACATCTTCGACGGTGTGGTGTGCGTCGACCTCGACGTCACCAGCTGCTTTGACGCGTAGGTCGAACAGCCCGTGCTTGCCCAGCTGCGCCAGCATGTGGTCGAAGAACGGAACACCGGTCGCGATGTCCGTCGCACCCGAGCCGTCGAGGTCGAGGACGACCTCGACCTGCGACTCCTTCGTGGCACGTTCGACGCGAGCGCTGCGGCTCATGTGAGCACCTTTCCGAGAACGTCGAGGAACCTGTCGCACTCCTGGGTCGTCCCGACGGAGACCCGGAGCCATCCCGGGAGCCCGACGTCGCGGATGAGCACGCCCTCGTCAAGGATCGCCTGCCAGACCTTGTGCTGGTCGTCGAATTTTCCGAACATCACGAAGTTGGCGTCGCTCTCGAGGACTTCCAGGTCACGCGTCCGCAGCTCGTCCACGAGGCGGTCCCGGTCTGCCCGAAGCTGCGCGACCTGCGTGAGCGTCGCGTCGGAGTGCCGTAGCGCGGCCACCGCGGCCGTCTGCGTCAGCGCGGACAGGTGGTAGGGCAGTCGCACGAGGCGCATGGCGTCGACCACTGCCGGATCCGCCGCGAGGTAGCCGACACGCGCACCCGCGAACGCAAAGGCTTTCGACATGGTGCGCGTGATCACGAGACGTCGGTTACCGGTGAGCAGCGGCAGCAGCGTGGGCTGGTGCGAGAACTCGGCATAGGCCTCGTCCACGACAACCATGCCCTTGGCCACGTCGAGCACAGCGTCCACCACCGCGGGGTCGAGCGCCGTGCCGGTGGGGTTGTTGGGTGAGCACAGGAACACGAGATCGGGCTGGTGCTCGAGGACGTCGGCCCGGGCGCGGTCGGGCTCGAGCGAGAAGTCGTCGCTGCGGTAGACCGAGAGCCATCTCGTGCCCGTCGCCTGCGCAATCAGGCTGTGCATCGCATAGGACGGCAGAAACCCCAGGGCGGTGCGACCGGCGCCACCGAACGCCATCAACAGCTGCTGCAGGATCTCGTTGGATCCGTTGGCCGCCCACACCTGAGCGACGTCGATGCCATGTCCGAGATAGCCGGCGAGCTGTGTCCGCAGCTCAGTGGCTTCCCGGTCGGGATAGCGGTTCAGGGAGGCAGCCGCAGCGGCAACGGATCGAACGACGTCGTCGACGAGCGCGGCGGGCGGCGGATAGGGGTTCTCGTTGGTGTTGAGCTGAACCGGGACCTCGAGCTGCGGCGCTCCGTAGGGACTCAGGTCACGCAGGTCGTCACGGATCGGCAGCTGGTCGTCGCCACTCATCGAGGAATCCGGGCGCGTACCGCTTCGACATGGGCCGCGAGGTCCTCGGCGCCACCGAGAGCGTCGACGTGCTCGGCCACTCCCGCGAGCGCGTCGCGGTCATAGTCGACGACGTGGATGCCGCGCATGAACGAGTGCACCGCCAAGCCGCTCGTGTGCCGCGCGGTGCCGCCGGTGGGCAGCACATGGTTGGAGCCGGC
>JAICMI010000127.1 GCA_025929315.1 Frankiaceae bacterium | reverse complement strand
TCCGTCCTCGGCAGGGATGACGTCGAAACCTTCGCGGGTGAGCACCGACGTCACGATGCGCCGCAGGGTGGGGCTGTCGTCGGCAATGACAACGGTGGGCATGATGGCCAACTCCTCAACGCCCGACGAGACGGCGAACCGTCTCGACGAGCTGGTCCTGGTCGAACTCGGTCTTGAGCAAATACGCGCTGGCGCCGGCCTCGAGCCCGGCTTTCTGGTCCGCTTCGCTGCCGCGCGAGGTCATGATGACGACGGGGACGTGCTCCCAGCCCGACGTCTGACGGATCTTGCGGGTCAGCTCGAAGCCGTCCATGCCCGGCATCTCCACGTCAGAGAGCACCAGATCCGCGGGGCCCTCGACGAGCTTTGCCGCGCCGTCCGCACCGTCCACGGCAGTCAGGACCTCATAGCCCGCGCCCTCGAGGATCACGCGCTCCAGCTCGCGGACGCCGACAGAGTCCTCCACCACGAGGATGCGAGGTCGATCTTTGTGCGTCTCGACCGCGGGCTCCGGCTGGGACCGCACCACGGCACCGCCCTCGACACCGAGCTCGCGAAGGTCGACCAGACAGACGACGGTTCCGTCGCCATCGATGGTCGCGCCGGTGACGAGCGGGAGCCGCCCGAGGAACGGTCCCAGGTCTTTGACGACGACCTCGCGCTCGCCGTCGAGTCGGTCCACGGCCCACGCCACCTGCCGGTCGCCGTGCCGCACGACAATCGCGGCGCGACAGTCCCGGTTGCCGGCGGCGCCGAGAGCGGTGCCGAGGTCGAGCAGCGGAACCGTCTGGCCGTGTCGCATCACCACGGGTTGTCCGGCGAGCGAATGCACCGGCAGGTCCTTGAGCGAGATCGACTCGATGATGCCGGGCACCGGCAGCGCGTATCGCTCGTCGCCGATGCACGCGATCAGGCAGTGCAGGACACCGAGGGTCACCGGCACCGTCAACGTGAACGTCGTTCCGTGGCCGGGCTGCGTACGAAGCTCGACCGTGCCGCCCAGCCCCTCCACCGACGCACGCACGACATCAAGCCCGACGCCGCGCCCTGAGCTCTCCGTGACTCGGGACAGCGTGGAGAACGCAGGCGTGAACAGCACATCGAGGAGTGCGGCCCCCGACAACGTGGGGTCACTCGACAAGACGCCTCGCGCGATCGCGGCAGCGCGCACCGCATCCTCGTCGACGCCAGCGCCGTCGTCTGCGACGTCGATGACGACTGTGCCTCCGGCGGCTCGTGCCGACACGGTCACGGTCGACTGCGCCGGCTTGCCGGCCGCGATGCGGTCGACCATCTGCTCGCAACCGTGATCGACCGCGTTGACGACGAGATGTTTCAACGCGTCGGACACACCGTCGAGCACTTGCTTGTCCAGCTCGACGTCCTCACCGAGGAGCGCGAGCCGCACGTCCTTGCCAGCCGCAGCGGCGACATCGCGCACCACCCGCGGCAGCCCTGCCACAACTCGGCGTACGGGCACCATTGCCAGGCCCATCGCGCCGTCGCGCACTTGTGTCAGCCGCCCATGAGCGTCGTCGGCAACTTCACGCAGCTCGCGAGTGGCTGTGGCCAGCTGCTCGCTGACGGCAGCCAACCGGCTCAGCGCGAGAGCGGACTCGCCGGTGGTCCCACCGGCAGCCATCCCCTCGCGCAGCGCGCGCAGCCAGCGCGACTGCTCCGCTGCCAGTGTGTCGAGGACGCCGGTTGTGCGCCCGACCCGGCGCGCATCGAGCTCGGCCTCGCCCACCACATCGAGCAGGTCGTAAACCTTGCCGGTGGCGACCCGGACGGAGTCAGCGCGCGACCGGTCGAGCTCGCCGCTGGGTTCGGCGACGTCATCCAGCGTCTCGGTCGACAGCGCAGAACGTTGCGGGACCACGACTGCCTCGCCGGCGATGGCCCGGTCGAGGGCGTCGGCCAGCGTCTCGAGATGCTCGTCCGGCACAGGTCCGTCGACACCCTGCACCGCGGAACCGATGCCGTCACATGCGGCGAGCAACAGGTCGATGATCTCGCGGCTGACCGCCATCCGCTCGTCCCGCACTGCACCCAACAGGTCCTCGCAGCGGTGCGCGACCTGGAGCACGCCGTTGAGGCCCATCATCCGAGCCGAGCCCTTGACGGTGTGCGCGTCGCGGAACATGCCGGCAACGATCTGGCGCGGCGCCGGATGTGTCTCGAGCTGCAAGAGGCCGGCCGTCAACGACGCGACACGCTCTTCCACCTCGGCACGGAACGTCGCGAGCAGCTCGGGGTCGTCAGCCCAGCCGGCCATGACGGCTCACCCTTGCTCTCTGGTCAGGCTGAACCGACCGAGCGTCGTACGAAGGTCGGCCGCGAGGTCGCGCATGCGACCGGCAGCCTCGGCGTGCCGGGTGCCGCCGGCGCGGTAGCGGACGCCGGCGGTCGTGACGGCAGTCATCGAGCCGACCACTGCTTCCGAGGCGAAACGCTGCTGCCGGGTCGCCTCGGTGATCTCGCGCGCCGCCGACGTGGTCCGGTCGACCATGTCGGCGATGAGTCCGAGCGCCTCGACGACATCGGTCTGCAGGGCAACACCTTCGGCGACCGCGACGTGGCCGTCCCTGCTGGCAGCCGCGGTTGCCCCCGCCTCCGACCGCAGCTCGTCGACGACGTCCCCGATGCGGGCCGTGGCCGACCGTGCCCGGTCGGCGAGGACGCCGACCTCGTGCGCGACGTTGGCGAACCCGCGGCCGTGCTCGCCCGCGCGAGCCGCCTCGATCGACGCGTTGACGGCAAGGATCGATGTGCGTCTGGCGAGCTCGTCGATGACGTGTGTGGTCTGCGCGATCGTGGCGATGCGCTGGGTCAGCTGCTCGCTGCGGGCGTCCAGCTCGGCGACCCGCTCGTCGATGCGTCGCATCGCTTCGTTGGCCGCTTTGACGGTTGCTGCGCCGGTGTCGACGTCGCGCCGAGTCGAGCCGGCGAACTGTGAGACCCGCACCGCGGTCTCCGCGATCGTGCCTGCAGTAGCGGCAAGCTGCTCGATGGTCGTGGTCGTCTCGGCGACCGCGGCCACCTGCGCACCGATCGCGGCGGCTTCCTGCTCGGCCGCACCGGCGAGCTCGATGGAGCGAGTCGCCAACGTCCCGGCCACACCGTCGAGCTGACGGACAAGGCGGCGCAGTGCGAGCAACGTGTCCGCGAAAACGACCGCCAGCGAGGTCGTCACAGGGTCGGCGTCACTGCCCGCTGCAGGTACGACGCTGAGGTCGCCGGCTGCCACCCGGTCGAGCACGTCCGAGAGGCTTCGTACGTCACGAAGCAGTGCCTGCTGCCGAGCATGCGCTTCGTGCGCAGCAGCGCGAGCGAGAGCCGCCAGGGCGCCGGCGGACCAACCGACCGCGGGAAAGAACGGCAGGAGCACAACGAGTCGGCCGACACCGGCGACGGTCAAGGTGTCAGAGAGTCCGGCGGCGGTGTAGACGCCCGCAGCGGCACCAGCGCCGACGACCAGTCCCATCGCAGGTCCCGTCACTGCCCCGGCGACGAGCACGAGCGGAAGAAACAGCACCCAGGCCGGTCCCGCAACCCCACCGGCGTTGGCCACGACGCCCGTCATCGCGACCAGCAACGCGATGCCGAGCAGCGGGCCGACGATGCGGCGGCGCGTCGGCCGGAGCAATGTCGCGGTGGAGTCGTTCGACAAGGCAGCGAGCGTCACGGCTGATGCCGTGGCGGCGAGTCCCCACGCTGCGAAGGGAATCTCGTGGACGTGCAGAGACGCGTCACCGAAGCGCGCCGCCAGCGCGGCGGCAACCACCAGCAGCACGAAGCCGCCCAGCGTGACGATCTCCGCGGCGCGCAGGACCCGGCGGACGACATCGGGCTCGTCCGCGGCGGAGTGGAATGTCGAGTCAGCGCCCGGGATGGGGTCGTCGTCGTCACCGGCGGGTCGAGGCGTCGCCTCGATGCCTGCCAATGCCGCCAGCTGCTGCTCGACCTCCCACGGCATCACGTCGTGTCGCCCCGTGCGGGGCCGCGGCAGCACCGGCGTCATCGACCCGGCCCGGGCCGACACACCTGAGCGCTTCACCGCATTCCTCCGACCACGACTCGGTCAGGCGACCTTGAACTGGGCGATCGAGTCCCGCAGCTCTGCAGCCAGAACGTTCAGCTGTGCGGCAGCGGCCGCGGCCTGCTTGGATCCGACGGCGTACTGCCGGGACACGTCCGAGACCTGTGTCATCGCACTGACGACCTGGTCCGACGCCGAACGTTGCTGTTGGGTGGCGATCGAGATCTCTTTGGCCGCGGTCGTGGTCTCGTCGACCATGTTGCTGATGCGCTCCAGTGCGTCGACAACGCCGCGGGCGAGCTCGGAGCCGGTGCGGACCTCCTTGGCGCCTTCTTCGCTGGCGATGATGGTCGCGTTGGTCTCGGCCTGGATCTCGCCGATGATCGCCGCGATCTGCCCGGTGGATTCCTGGGCACGCTCGGCGAGCTTGCGCACCTCGCTCGCGACGACGGCGAATCCACGCCCGTGCTCGCCTGCTCGGGCCGCTTCGATGGCCGCGTTGAGCGCGAGCAGGTTGGTCTGGTCGGCAAGGTCATTGATGACCTCGAGGATGCGGCCGATCTCCTGGCTCTTCTCCCCCAGCGCGAGTGTCCGCGCCGCAATCGAGTCGACGCGGGAGGCGATGGTGTCCATGGCGATGACGCTTGCCTGGACCGCGGCGCGACCGTCCTCTGCATGGCGCAAGGTTTCCGCCGCATAGCGCGCGACGGCTTCAGCGGTCTCGGCGATCTGCGCGGCCGTCGCTGCGAGCTCCTCGATCGTGGAGGTCGTCTCGGAAACTGCGGACGACTGCTGCGTCGCCGACACCGCGTGCTCCTCGGCAGTCGCGAGCAGCTCGCCCGCCGCGGCTCCGATCTGCTCGCCGCCACCACGAATCTGGGTGACCAGCGAACGAAGGTTGGCGAGGGTGTGGCCGAATGCTTCCGTCAGCACCTGCAGGCCGACGTGCGTCACGTCTTCGTCATTGAGGTCAACAGCGAGGTCACCCTCAGCGGCCTGCGCGAGCGCCCGCGACAGCTCTTCGACGCGTGCTTGCAGCTCGTCGCGCTCTGCCTTGGCGTGCGCGCGCATGGCCCACACCGATGACGCCAACGTGCCGTTGAACCACGCGATGGCCGGGAACACCGGTACGACGAGAACCAGCCAGGCCGTCGTACTCGCATTGAGCGTGTGAGCGACTGCGGAGGCGACGACAAGGCCGGCGCCGGCAAGCACTCCGAGCAGGATGGACTGCCATTGACGCATGGTCGTCGCGGCAAACAGCACGCTCGGCAGCAGCAGGATCCAGAACGGCCCGCGTACGCCGCCTGAAACCGCAACCGAGCCGGTGACCGCGACCAGCGTCGTGAACAGCAGGAGAGCGCGGTATCCCGTAATGCGCTGTCGGACGTGTGGGCTCACTTCGTGCAGCACCGGGAGCATGGTCAACGCGAGCGCGTTGACGATCGCGAGCGCTTGCCACCCCAAGAAGGCGTAGAGATGCAGATCCACGCCGCCGTGCTCGTGATGGAGGACCAGCGCGCCGACGGTGGCGAGCACGATGCCACCCCAGGTGGCCATCGCCGCAACGCGGCTCAGCCGCTTGGAGAAGTCCACGAGCCCTCCTCGTTCATCGTTCGCTTGCGGGGAAGGGCATTGCGAAGCCTGATCACGGCGCCGACGTCCAGCAGGGCGACAGGACCGTCCTCGCGCGACACGAGCCCGCGAACGAGGTCGGCACCGACGCCTGACACCGCAGCCGGGACCGCCTCGTGCTCATCGCCGAGGGCCGCGGTGCCCTCGACACCGTCGACCAGGACGCCGACGGATGCGACGTCCGTGACGAGAACCACGAGCCGTGCCGCGGCCCCTTGCACCCCAGCGTCAGCGCCGAGCAGTAGTCCGAGATCAAGAACGGCGAGGATCCGGCCGCGCCAGTTCACGACCCCCGCGACCCAGCCGGGTGCTCCGGGAACGCGCGTGACGGCCGGCACTTTGCCGACCTCAGCCACTTCGTCGAGCGCTACCGCAAAGCGACCGTCACCGAGGCGTACGACGACGGCGTCTGCAGGTGCTTCGGCAGCAGCGATCGACTCGCCCGTCGGTTGGACGGGCGCAGGCGCCAGGGTCACCTTCATCACATCGGCCGCACGAAAGCGCGAGTGAAGGGGTCAGGTCCGCTTTGCCCCGGTTCCGTTTGTGTTGTTTTCCCAGCGCATCCGGTCGCGGTTGGCCAGCAAGATCGCCACAACGGCGCCAACTGCGCCCAGCAGGAGATAAAGCGTGCCTACGGTGCCGATTCCGGGGTCGGATCCGATCTTGGACGGGATCACGACCTCGTCTGCCGGTCGCACGAAGCTGCCGACGGCCAACACCGCGATCAGCCAACCGAGACCGGGCATGGCGGCTGCGGGGACGGACCGCGCGCCGCGAGCCGCGAAGAAACCGACGGCGATGTTGCCGACGAGGGCCAGCACGTCGGACAGACCCTCGATGCCGCCCGGCAACCGCAGCGGAACGAGGAACGCCCCCCAGATCCCAAGTGCCGCACCAAGCAAGAAGAGGACGGCATAGACCGCGCTGAGCGGAAAGCCGTCCTCGTCTTGCACCTCAACAAGGCTAGTTGTGCACCTTCGTCAGTGACCCGTCGGTGAGGTCGATCACCTGTGGGTCGACGTCGCTCGGGCCGCCGGCGGCTTCGAGCACGGCATTGATCTCGCGGCCGACGAGCTCGTTGCGCTCGAGCAGCGCATCGCGCAAGGCCCGGACGAGATGCTGGTTGGCCTCGAGCCGGCCCTTGATGAGGACCTTCTGCTCCTGGAGCAGCTCCTCGACCGTGGCCCGTCCCTGGCTGTCGCCGAGGACGCGACCAACCAGGTTGGTGTCACTCAACGCGTTGCCCTGGACCGCGGCGTAAGAGATGAGCGTGCCCGTCATGCCGGCCGCGCCCACCATCTGTGCAGCGACGTTGGTCGCATAGAGGAGGTCGCCGCTGGGACCGGTGGAGATGTCACCGAAGAACATCTCTTCGGCGCACTGACCGGCGAGAGCGATCTGAATGAGTTGGAGCATCTCGCTGCGCGAACGGGTGAAGACCTCTTCGGCGTCACCGTGCGCGAGCATTCCGAGTGCCTCGCGCCGCTTGATGATGGACAGCACCTCGAGCCGGCGGGACGGCGCGACGAGATAGGCAGCGGTCGCGTGGCCTGCTTCGTGGGTCGCGATCAGCTTCTTCTCGTGGGCGGTGTAGCCGATCGGCTGGCCGATCCCGACGGTGGTGGACAGCCGCGCCTGCTCGATGTCCTTCCAGTTCATCTTGCCGTCGCCGCGTCGTACGGCATTGATGAGCGCCTCGTCGAGGAGCTGCTCGATCATGACCGGGGTGTAGGAGTGCGTCACGCTCGCGAGGGCGTCACGCAGGTCGCTGTCCTCGAGCTCGTCGTGGTGAGCCTTGCGTCCCATGAAGTGGTCGATGAGCTGACGCCGACCGGCCTGGTCCGGACGCTCGAAGGTCAACGCACGGTCGAAGCGGCCGGGGCGCAACAGCGCCGGGTCGAGCACATCCGGCCGGTTCGTGGCGGCGATGACGATGACGTTCGTGTTGGTGTCGAAGCCGTCCATCTCCACCAGGATCTGGTTGAGCGTCTGCTCCCGCT
>JAICMI010000161.1 GCA_025929315.1 Frankiaceae bacterium | reverse complement strand
TCCCAGGACTTCGGCAGCACCTTGCCCGCGACCTGTCGCGCCTTGTCGGGCGCCATGCCGAGGGTGTTCGACGCCAGCGAGGAGGCTTTACGCCAGGACAGGTCCCCGGCCAACGCCATCGCCAACGCGTCAGGGAGCACCTCGACCAGCTGCGTGCTCTCCGCCACCAGCGCGTCCGCGGCACCTGACCCGATGCCGAGGGCGGCGCCGAGCTGGCTCGCCGCGCTGAGCTCACGCGGGACCTGCGGGTCGTCCGGGCTGGTCTGCGCCACGCGGTGGGCAGCCACGGCGACCCGTGCCGCGGCGGCGTTGCTGATCCGTTGCATCGCCACCCCGTAACCGACCGCAAGGTCGGCCGGGAGCTGGGTGGCATCGATCGCCCACAACTGGGTGATCAGCGCCGGCGTCAGCGGCGCGGACTCGCCGAGCGCGATGACCTCCTCCACGGTGGGGGCGTGGAAGCGGGCACCGTCGAGCTCGGCGGCGTGCAGCACTGCCCGCAGCCGCCCCTCGAGCTCGCTCTCGAACATACGTGCGAATATAGGCTCGACTGGGACGACCTGTCAAGCGCCGGATGCAGGCAGTTTCCCTTTATCCACACCAAACTTCTGGCCTGTGGATCTTCATGCCAACCGAAGGGCGAGCCTGGACGTCACATGCTCATGCGGATCGGTGCGGCAACGGCCGTCGTGGCTCTCGGACTTGCACTTGCCGGCTGCGGTGGCGCCACGACACAAGTGCAGGCGCGCCATCAGCCGAGCGATTCCGTCGTACCCGGGCCCGGCAGCAACCCCCACGGCGTCGTCCTGACCAACTGGGCGCCGGACACGGATGACGAGGAAGTCCGTCAGCCGCCGGCATTGCCCAGTTGCCCCGAGGGCCAGACCGTTCACTTCGACTCTCCGCAGGCCGCGATGACCTATCTCGCAGCCGCCTGGAACCACAACGACCTTGCTGGGATCTGCCAGGTCACCAACCCCAACTCCCGCGCCTTGCTCAACGACATGCACCGCGAGGCGCTCAACCTGCAGCTGAAGAAGTGCGAGCGCATGGACGTCGGGCTCTATGCATGCACCTTCACGCACGACTACCCGAAGCATCTGCACGCCAAGGGTCACGGCAAGACCTGGCTCGAGGTTGCCGCGGCGCAGAACCCCGGCTGGTACCTGCTCGACTACGTCGGTTGCGGCTGACGCGCGTCATCGGTCCGCTAGGTAAAACCGGGCAAGGCACACTGACAAGGTGGAGATGACCGGTCCGGCCGACCTTGCCGCCGCGCTCGATGCGCAGGACTACCTCGCGGACGACGGCGTCGCGACTGCGGCCTACCTCGCCCTCACGATGCACCGACCTCTGTTCGTGGAGGGCGACGCAGGCGTCGGCAAGACGGCGCTCGCCCAGGCGCTGGCCGGCGCACTCGAAGCGCCGCTCATCCGCTTGCAGTGCTACGAAGGCATCGACGCGGCGCAGGCTCTCTACGACTGGGACTTTCCGCGACAGCTCCTGCATCTGCGCGCAGCAGAAGCGGCAGGCAAAGGAGACGACGCCGACAAGCTCGAGCACGAGCTTTACAGCCGGCGATTTCTCATCGCGCGTCCGCTCCTTCAGGCGATCGAGACCGACCCTTGCGTTCTCCTCGTCGACGAGGTCGACCGCGCAGATGACGAGTTCGAGGCGTTCCTGCTGGAGGTCCTGTCCGAGTTCAGCGTGTCGATCCCCGAGCTCGGCACCGTCCGCGCCACCAACCCGCCGGTTGTCGTCGTCACCAGCAACCGCACGCGCGAAGTGCACGACGCGCTCAAGCGCCGCTGTCTCTATCACTGGGTCGAGCACCCCACCTTCGACCGCGAGGTCGCGATCGTTCGGCGTCGTTTCCCGACGGCGACCGCGCGGCTCGTGGATGAGGTGGCGACGGCCGTGCAGCAACTTCGAAAGGGTGACCTGCTCAAGCCGCCCGGCGTCGCCGAGACGCTCGACTGGACCGACGCGCTGCTCGCACTCGGCGCCACCCGTCTCGACGAGGACACCGCGACGCGCACTCTGGGTGCGGTCCTGAAATATCGCGAGGATCACGAGCGCGTCGAGCAACAGCTCGGCGGACTCGCCGGAATGCTTGCCGGCGCGGCCAATGCCTGGTGAACCGCCGACGACGTACGACGCCGCCGACTCCGTCGTCGGGCTCGCGCGCACACTTCGCGCGGCTGGTGTCGACGCCGGACCGGAACGTGTTCACGCGATGGTCCAGGCACTCGCGCGTCTCGACCCCGGCCGACGCGACGACGTCTACTGGGCCGGGCGGCTGACGCTGTGCGCCGGCGTCGACGACATCGATCGCTACGACCGGGTGTTCGCCGCTTACTTCGGTGACCGGCCGCGCACCCTCATCCGCCGCCGCGGCCTACCGGCCGCGCAGCTGCGTCTCGTCCAGGCTGCCGACGCCATCGACGGTCCCGGTACCGGCGACGAGGAGGCAGACAACGACACCTCCGTCGCTGCGACCGCGAGCCGCACCGAAGTGCTGAGACATCGCGACATCGCGTCGCTGTCGGCAAGTGACCGAGCGGCGATGCATCGCCTCCTCGCTGCGTTCAGGTTGCGTGGCGACATGCGTCGAAGTCGTCGTACCAGGCCGGCTCATCGCGGCACGGTCGACGCGCGTCGCACCCTGCGCCACCTCATGCAAGCCGGCGGTGAACCCGTGCGTCCTGCGCATCGCGACCGCCGCGAACGCCCGCGTCGCGTCGTGCTTCTCGTCGACGTCAGCGGGTCGATGAGCAGCTACGCCGATGCGCTGTTGCGGTTCGCGCACGCGGCCTCGCACCGTGACCGCGGCCCCGCGACCGAGGTCTTCACGATCGGCACCCGGCTCACCCGTGTGACCCGCGAACTCGCCCACCGCGACCCGGACGTCGCCCTCAAGGCGATCGCCGCGTCGATTCCCGACTGGTCCGGCGGCACCCGCCTCGGCTCGCTCGTCAAGGAGTTCCTCGACGTGTGGGGCCAGCGCGGCATGGCTCGTGGTGCCATCGCCGTCGTGCTCTCCGACGGGTGGGAGCGTGGGGACGTGACCCTGCTAGGCGACCAGATGGCTCGCCTCCACCGGTTGGCCCACCGAGTCGTCTGGGCCAACCCCCGCGCCGGGCGACCGGGATTCGCGCCGCTCGCGGCCGGGATGGCTGCGGCCCTCCCGAACGTTGACGACTTCGTGTCCGGTCACAGCGTCGCCGCCCTGGAACGCCTCGCCCAGCTGGTCGCGGGTGTCCGCACCGACCCGCGGGCCGGGAAGCGGGCGGAGGTCACTTATGCGTGACCTCGTGCCCGAGCTCACGTCCTGGTGGCGCAAGGGCGAACCGTTCGCCCTGGCCACGGTCGTCTCCGTCCGCGGCAGCGCACCTCGCCAACCAGGCGCGTCGATGGCCGTCAGTGCCACCGGCGAGGTCGTCGGCAGCGTGTCCGGTGGCTGTGTCGAAGGCGCCGTCTACGAGCTCGCCGAGGAGGTGCTGCGCACCCACGAGCCGGTGCTGCAGACCTACGGCATCAGCGACGACGACGCGTTCGCAATCGGTCTCACCTGCGGCGGCATCCTCGACATCCTCGTCCGGCAAGTTGATGCGCAACGACCGGAGTTCGCGTCCGTCGCCGCGTCGATCGCCGAAGAACAACCGGTCGCGCTTGCGACAGTCATCAGCGGCGATGCAACTGTCGCTGCGCACGTCGCGGTCTGGCCCGACCGCGTCGAGGGAACGCTCGGTGCCG
>JAICMI010000075.1 GCA_025929315.1 Frankiaceae bacterium | reverse complement strand
CGTCATCCCCCGCGAGCTGCTCGACCGCACCTGGGACTACCTGCTCAATGAGTCGGGTGCATCAACCACCGCGCGGCGCGACCCGGGCGGACACGGCATTGCCCCACAAGCATTGGCCGCAGTCGGCGGCTGGCTCGCCGAGCGGCTGACCTTCCTCGCATCAAACGGCAGGAATTCCTAGTCGTACGAAGGCCTGCCGCTCGTCGACTCCCGAGTCGGCAGCAGCGAGCTGGACCAGTGTCTGCGCTTCCTCGCGGCAGGCCTGGCACGTCGCGAGATGGTTGGCCATCGCAGTGAGCTCCGGACCGGTCTCGTCGCGGATGGCGGCGTCGACGTAGATGTCGAGCAACCGGAAGCAGTCGTCGCATGACAGCCATTCGCCGGGGTCGCCGGCGAGGCGTCGCATCATGTCGGCGTCGAGTGACCGTTGACGAGCGCTCATGCGCTTGCCTCCCTCGGGCGAGGTGGGTCGAGGAACCCGCGCGCGACCAGCTCAGCGCGCAGCCGCACCCGCGCGTCGTGCAGGTTCTTGTACAAGGCGTTCCGGCTGGTACCAAGTCGGTCGGCGAGGATGTCGATCGGAACCTCCTCGACGACAAGTGCGATGAGGACTCGCCGTTGGTGCGGCGACAGCGCGTCCTGCACTGCTGAACGGATCGCTGCGGCCAGCTCGCTGGCTTCGACGTAGTGGCCGGGAGTTGGCGCGGCAGCAACCAGGTCCACATCGTCGAGCGGCGCCGGACGGCGCTCCCAGAGCGCACGACGAACCTCGACGGCGGCGTTGAGCACCGCGAACTTGTAGGCCCATGTCGTGAACCTGCTGCGCCCCTCAAACGTCGCGAGCTTGCCGAGGATCGCGACGAGCGCGTCGTCCGCCGCCTGGTTGACGATGTCGTCCGCTCGTCGGTCGCCCAAGCTCGCCTGCGCGCCCATCGTCGTGACTTGCGCCCTCGCCGCTCGCAGCAGCAGCACGTGCAGCTCCCGGATCGCCAGATCGCGAGTCGAGCCTGGCGTGGCGAGCGTGGCCACCCAGTCGAGCGACGCATCCACCGCTGGTGAGGATGCGACACCCGCTGAGGTGACGGTCACAGCGCGTCGTCCGAACACAAACCGAGGATACGAGCGGCAAGCTCCGGAGCGCAGCCCCGATCAACCAACTCGAGTAGTGCGTGCAGGTCCAGGCCGGGAAGCGTGGCGAGGTGCCCGGCGAGGGTTGGGGCGAAGCCTGCTTCGAGGAGGCGATGCAGCCGCCAGGCAGCTAGCTCCGCCCAGTCGGTCTCGGCAACTCCCACACCCCGTAAGTGTCAGATGCGGAGGCAGTCTTACCGGATCGCCGGTAAGAACCGCGGTTGCGCTGACACCAACACGTCATGACCCTCGCAACCTCGACGCCTTCCTCGTTGGCTCTGTCGCGCCCCAGGGTCAATGAACTGCTTCGGTACGGCGTCATCGCCGGCTGCGCCGCGAGCTTGGGGGTGCATGTCGGGATCATTCCGGCGCACATCGATGAGGGCGCGACCGCGGAAGTGGCGGCCTTCGCTGCAACTTCCGCGACCCTCGCCGTCCTAGCCCTGCTCGTCAGCGACGCCCAATTCGACCCGTGGGCACCAGCCGCCGCGGCTCTGTTTCTCGGTGCGGTCACCGCCGCCTACCTACTTTCGCGCACCGTCGGCCTGCCTTGGCTAGTCGACGATCCCGAACCCTTCGACCTGACCGGCCTCGTCACCGTCGCGGCCGAGCTGTTGAGCGCCGCCGCCGGTATCGCTCTCTTTCTCCGCACCCGGAAGGATCTGCAATGACCAATGCCACGCTTTCGCGACGCCGGCCCCTGTCGGCCGTCGCCATCGCGCTCGTCGCACTGCTCGCCGGCCTGCTGCTCGCGCTGTCGACCACGAGCCACGACCACGCCGACGCCGCCGAGGGCCACGGACACGGCCAGGCCGGCGCGGCGCTGCCCACCGACTCGCAGGTTGCCTTCCACGACCAGATGCGCAAGCTGTGGGAAGACCACGTGACCTGGACCCGACTGGCGATCGTGACCTTCGCCGACGGCTCACCCGGCTTCAACGAAACGGCCGCCCGGCTGTTGCAGAACCAGGTCGACATCGGTGACGCGATAAAGCCGTTCTACGGCGACGCCGCCGGCAACCAGCTGACGTCGCTGCTCCACGACCACATCACCATCGCGGTCGAGCTGCTCCAAGCCGCGAAGGCTCACGACACCGCGGCGTTCAACGACGCGAACACCCGCTGGTACGCCAACGCGAACGACATCGCCGACTTCCTCGCTGCTGCCAACCCGCGGTCCTGGCCGGACGACGTCATGCGTTCGATGATGAAGACCCACCTCGACCAGACGCTCAACGAAGCGGTCGACGAGCTCGGCGGGAACTACTCCGACAGCGTCACGGAGTACGAGGCCATCCACCTGCACATGCTGGACATGGCAGATCTGCTCAGCAACGGGATCATGCGGGCCTTCCCGCAGCACTTCCACTGACGACCCTGCGGACTCTCGGCGACGCATCCTCCCCCACGCGTCGCCGGGAGTTCGCCGGTTAGCGTCGAAAGACGAGCACGGGGCAAGCAGCGTGATGCACGCAGTGGTTGCTGACCGAGCCGATGAGCAAGTCGGTGAACGCGCCGTGTCCACGAGCACCGACGGCGAGCAGGTCCGCAGACTTCGACTGCTCGACCAGTACGCCGGCCGGGTGGCCCTCGAGCACGAGCTGTTGGACCGGCGGGCATCCGGACTCCCCAACCACATCCGTCACGAGCCCGCGAAGACACTCGCGCGCCTCTTTCTCGGGATCGAGAGGCTCCGGGTAGACCATGGCTACACCCGCATAGCTCGAGTACCCGTGAATCTGGCGGCGCCACGCCATGACGGCCCGAACCGACCCGCCTGTTCGTTCGGCATAGCCAACTGCCCAGCACAACGCTTCGACGGACTCCTCAGAGCCGTCGACGCCAACGACGACCACTGGCCCTGCTGAGCTCAACAGGTCCTCCTGTTGCGTCGGGTGACGCGCACATCCCAGCGGGTTGGCCCGTCCTCTTCGTAAACCCATGCGTGTGAACCCGGATCGATGGCCTGGTGACGCCGCCACAGGTCATGCAGGTTGCGGGTGGCTTGCAGACGGAGCGTCTCGCCGTATCGCATGGCCTGGAGCCGTCGCAGCACGAGGTCCTCGCCGGAGCTTGTCGGCAACGAGTCCATGTCGACAGCGTCGCTGAACCGCAGGAGCACTTCCCAGTCTTCGATGTCGACACCGCTGTCGGAGCCGGCACGAGCATCGACGACCCATGACTCCTCGCGGCGGAGATGCCGATCCAGCTGGTTCGCCAATGCCGCTGCGGCCAGACTGGCGAGTCCCCGCGTGCGGCTGGATTCCAGGTTCTCGACGCCGGACCGAAGTCGCTGGTGATCCGTGACCAGCAGCCTCGCCATGTGCCCATCGCGAAGCTGGGCTGGTTGAAGCCGGGACTCCTCGGCGAGGAGGTAGGGCAGCAGGCGATAGTGCAGGAAGGTCAGCATCCCGTGGAGAGCGGCGGTGAAGTCTGCTTCGGAACCGACGGCTTCGGACAACTCGTCGGCATGGGCGCACACCTGCCACAACAAGACGCTGTGTTCATCGACGAGCGGCGCGGGGGATGCGGAGGCTGCGATCAGGCTCATGACGGCAACCTCGCCGGCGGTGTGGTCATCCACCTGGGAGAAGGCGTCACCGCCGCGACGTGCACGCCGAGCTCGTCCAGCGTCGTACGACGCAGCCATACCGTCATTCGCGACAAGCGAACGAGCTCCACGGACCACCGCCGCGTGTCTGCTGACACCGTGCGCGTCGCCTTGGGTCGGCGCCACCGCCCCGGCGCCGCGGCCTGCGGCTGCAACAGCGCGAGCGCCCGAGAAGCCACCGCGGTTGCCTCACGCAGCGCGGATGCCAGCTCGACAGAGAGCTGGCGGGTCAGCGCGGGCTCATGACCGCTGATGAGCGCCGCCTGCAGCTTCTGGTAAGCGTGATCGACCTGGAGCAGCCGCCGCTGGTAGACAGCGGCGATTGCGACAGCCGACGCTTCGGATGGCTTGAGATCGCTCGCCCGGTGTCGCATCGTGCTTCCACTCCTGCGCTTCTTAGTAAAAACAGGCTCTCTTATTTTTACCTGTTATTCTCGGGAGATACAAGGCCCAGCACGCTGCTGGCGAGGGGTAGACCACGAGAAAGGCAGCAAGCCGTGACGTATGTGATTGCCGAACCTTGTGTTGACGTGCTCGACCGCGCCTGCGTCGACGAATGCCCGGTCGACTGCATCTACGAAGGGGCCCGAGCGCTCTATATCCATCCGGACGAGTGCGTCGACTGCGGCGCGTGCGAACCCGTCTGCCCAGTCGAGGCGATCTACTTCGAGGACGATCTGCCCGCGCAATGGTCGGGCTTCAAAGAGGACAACGCTCGGTTCTTCAACGACGTCCTTCCCGGACGCGACGAACCTCTCGGCTCCCCCGGAGGCGCGGCCAAGATCGGCCGGCTGGGCACTGACACTCCGCTCGTTGCGGAGCAGCCCTCACATGCCCCCCAGTGAAGAGTGCCACTCGTGCGATTGCACTCCGCGGGTGACGTGCGTTCAGCCGGACGCCGTACCGCCGTCCAGGGCGTCAAGTGCGATCGCGGCGTGCGCGTAGGCTCCGCCCGCCCGCATCTCGGCGGCGACCCAGATGGCCTCCATGATCTGCTCGTCGCTCGCACCCTTCTGGTGCGCCAGCTTGGTGTGTCCGCGAATGCAGTAGGGGCACTGCGTTGTGTGCGCCACAGCAACAGCGATCAACTGCTTGGTCACCTCAGGCAACGCACCTTCGGCGAACACCTGCTTGCTGAACGCGGTGAAGGCGTCGTGAGTTTCGGGGGCAAGGGCCTTACGGCGAGCACTCATCGCTGCCGTCGCGGGCGGAAACACTTCGTGTGTCATGAGGTCATACTCGGCTCGAAGGCCTTCTTGTGTCCAACAGGAGATGGATGTGACAACCATTCGGCTCTCACGCGTCTACGACCATGAACCCAAACACCCGGGCAGAGCGTTCCTCGTCGAACGCCTGTGGCCGCGAGGCGTCCGTCGTGACGAACTCAAACTCGATGGCTGGTTGAAAGACGTCGCACCGAGCACCGAGCTGCGCCAGTGGTTCAGCCATGACCCGGCGAAGTGGGAAGAATTCCGCCGTCGTTACGTCACCGAGCTCGACGCGAAGCAGCAGGCCTGGAAGCCGTTGGTGGATGCCGCTGCAAGTGGCGACGTCACGCTGCTCTACAGCTCGCGCGATCGCGAGCACAACAACGCCGTCGTGTTGCACGACTATCTCCTCGACCGCCTGCCGAACTGATCTTTTAACCCGACGCAGACTTGTTTTTAACCTGGGCCGGGAGCGATAATTGGTTGTGACATCGGGACAGTTGCCAACCAGCGAGCGTGCGGACCTCGCCGAGGAACGCGCGGAGTGGCTCGAGTCCGTCGACGGACTGATCGCCGCGCGCGGCGCGGAACATGCCGGGCGCATCCTCGAGGACATCAGAGCGCATGCCAGCGCTGCTGGCATCAGGACAACCGGCCGCACGCCGTACTTCAACACGATCGCGGCCGAACACGCGGCGAGCTACCCAGGTGATCTCAGCCTCGAGGACCGAATCAACGCCTACCTGCGGTGGAATGCGATGGCCATGGTGGTGCGTGCGAACAAACACCACCCCGGTCTGGGCGGACACCTGTCGACCTACGCGTCGACCTTGACGCTGTGGGAGGTCGGCTTTCAACACTTCTTCCGCGGTCGCGGCGGGGAGAACGAACCGGTGGTTAGCGGGGACCAGGTGTTCTTCCAGGGCCACGCGAGCCCCGGCATCTATTCGCGCGCATTCCTCGAAGGACGGCTGGACACCGAGCAGCTCGACCTGTTCCGCCGTGAGGTCGCCGGCCACGGACGCGGTCTGCCGTCCTACCCGCACCCCCGCAGCATGCAAGGTTTCTGGGAATTTCCGACGGTCAGCCTCGGCATCGGACCTCTGCACGCGGTACACCAGGCACGGTTCAACCGCTACCTCGCCGCGCGTGGGCTCGCGGACACCGCCGCGGCCCAGGTGTGGTGCTTCGTGGGCGACGGCGAGACGGACGAACCGGAAACCCTCGCAGCGATCCGACTGGCGGCTCGCGAGCACCTGGACAACCTCATCTTCGTCATCAATGGCAACCTGCAACGCCTTGACGGGCCGGTTCGCGGCAACAGCCGCATCCTCGACGAGCTCGAGGGTCTGTTCGCCGGCGCCGGCTGGCACGTGTTGAAAGTGCTGTGGGGCAGCGAGTGGGAGCCGCTGTTCGCCGCCCCCGGCGGCGACGTCCTGCGCGACCGGATCGCCGCCATGAACGACGGCGACCTGCAGCATCTGACGATTCTCGACGCCGACGAGCTCCGCGAAATGCTGTTCGACGGTGATGACGAGCTGCGTACCCTCGGGCAGACGCTCAGCGACAAAGAGCTGAAGTCGTTGCGTCGCGGCGGTCACGACCCACGCACCGTCTACGCGGCATACGCCGATGCGGTCGCCCATCAGGCCGCACCCACCGTCGTCCTGGCGCAGACCGTCAAGGGTTATGCGCTGGGTCCCAACTTCGAGGGTCGCAACGCCACCCATCAGATGAAGAAGATGACCCCGGAGCAGCTGCGCATCTTCCGCGACATCCTCGACCTTCCTGTCACCGACGCCGAGCTGGCCGACGGGTTGCCGCCGTACTTGCCGCTGCCGCAGGGTTCGCGCGAGCTCGACTACTTGCACGAGCATCGGCGTGCGCTCGGCGGGCTTCTTCCCCGCCGGTCCGCGCATCCCGCCGTGCTCACCGCGCAACCGAACGACGGCGTGTTCACCGAATTCGACGCGGGCTCCGGCAAACATGCGGTCTCCACGACTGTCGCCTACACGCGGATGCTGCGCTCGCTGATGCGCGACCCGGCCGTCGGCGCCCGCATCCTGCCGATCGTGCCGGACGAGGGCCGCACGTTCGGATTCGAGGTGCTCTACAGCGAGTTCGGCATCTACGCCCCCGATGGCCAGCAGTACACGCCCGTCGACGCGGGCCTCCCCCTGGCCTACAAGGAGAGCGCGGCCGGGCAGGTGCTTCAGGAGGGCATCACCGAAGCCGGTGGCCTCGCCGACCTGACGGCGGCCGCCACCGCCGGGCACACCTGGGACACCGCGGTCGTCCCGTTCTTCACCTACTACTCGATGTTCGGTTTCCAGCGCGTCGGCGACTTGATCTGGGCGCTGGCCGACTCTCGCGGCCGCGGGTTCCTCGTCGGCGCAACGGCCGGGCGGACCACCCTGTCCGGTGAAGGTCTGCAGCACACAGACGGTTCATCGCACCTGGCAGCGCTCGCCGTTCCCTCGTGCCGCGCCTACGATCCGGCGTTCCCCTACGAGACAGCCGTGATCGTCCGCGACGGGATTCGGCGAATGTACGGCGACGGCGAAGAGTGCTTCTACTACCTGACGGTCTACAACGAGGACGAGATCCAGCCGGCCAAGCCGTCCGACTCAGGCATCGCCGGCATCAGCGTCGACGACGCGATCGTTGCCGGCCTGTATCGGGTATCTGCCGCGGCCGACGGGCCGCCGGTTGACGTGCGGTTGCTGGCCTCGGGGCCTGCCGTTCGCATGGCCCAGCACGCGGCGACGGACCTCGCCGACGAGCACGGGATCGTCGCGGAAGTGTGGTCGGTCACCAGCTGGAAGCAGCTACGTGACGAGGCCGTCGCGGCGGAGAGCTGGAATCGCGCCCACCCCGACCGCACGCCGCGGACGACGCATCTGCAGCGGGCACTCGCCGACGGCGCGACGCCGGTGGTCGCCGTCACCGATTACGTCACTGCGCTTCCCGACCAGCTCGCCCGCTTCATCGACGCCCCGTTCACCAGCCTCGGCACCGACGGCTACGGCCTGTCCGACACCCGCGAGGACCTGCGTACGCACTTCGGGACCGATGCCCTGGCTATTACGACGGCCGCGCTCCACCTGCTCGCGAGCGATCGGCGACCAGAGCACACGCGATCCACCGTCCCGATGCCGCGCACGCCTCATCTCGTCGCATGACCACGGCGACCACGCAAGCTCACGCAGCCGAGGTGACGGTCTCCGACTGCGACAACACCCTCACCACACCGGCGGAGGCGCCGAGATGCGGCGGAGTCGGACCGTCCTCACACCGGCACTGGCTGATGTGCAAACCACAATCCGCGGCGAAGCACACATCGAAACCGATCCGCTCCCCGGTCGCGGTCAAGGCATACAGGCATTCGCTACTAACGATCTCCGACTTCACACCCGGACAACACCATCGCGTCACGAGATATTCCTTGGAGAGGACCCGTCATGACAATTGCCGAGCGCACCGCAGAATCGACGTGGCAGGGCGGACTCGCCCGCGGGCACGGGACCGTGGAGCCACAGAGCAAGGCGTTCGGGGTGCTGCCCGTGACGTGGGCCGCCCGCACCGAAGCGCCGAACGGCAAGACCAGTCCCGAAGAGCTTGCCGCAGCTGCCCACTCGTCGTGTTTCGCGATGGCGTTGAGCCTCTGTCTCGGTGAGCGCAAGGCCGAACCCCAGCGCTTGACCGTGTCCTCAACTGTGACCCTCGACGAGGTGGACGGCAAGCCGACGGTTGTCTCCTCTGCGTTGACCGTCCGCGGTCAGGTGCCGGGGCTCGACGCGGCCGGCTTCCGAGCCGCGGTCGACGACGCAGCGGCGCTGTGCCCGATCTCGCGACTCTTCGCCGGAGCGCAGATCACGGTCGACGCGACTTTGGAGTCCGCGTAAGTGTCAGACTCGGCCGCCGCGGCAGTGACCGGTCTTCTCATCACCGCCACAGCGGTGTGGGTTGGCGGTCTGGTCGCCATCGCCGTTGTCGCCCGTGTCGCCAGCCGCACTCTCGAGCCGGCGGCCCGCGTCTCCTTCTTCCGCGGACTCGGCCGCTCATATGGGATCGTCGGCACGATCGCGCTCGCGGTGGTGTACGGCACCGGAGCGAGCCTGGTCTACGGGCGCTCATGGGACGGTCGTCTGACCGCGACAGCCATCGTGGCAACTGCCCTGGTTGTCGTGACCGGTATCGGGATCGCACAGGCGCGACGGATGAGCCGGCTGCGCCGCCTGGCGCTCGACCAGTCGGATGACCGCGAACTGGTCAACCGCGTGCGCGGCGGTGCGGCACGCGCCGGTGCGCTTCGCGCGCTCATCGCCCTGCTCAGCTTCGCCTTGCTCGCGCTTGGCGTCCTCCTTGGCACGTGAACCCCTAACCGGAAGGCTTCCCACATGGCGCAGCGACTGGCTGTCAACGACATAGATCCGGCCGCCTACGAGGCGGTGCTCGCGATGGAGCGCTACGTGCGCAACAGCGGACTCGACAAGCCTCTTTACGAGCTGATCAAGATCCGCGCATCGCAGCTCAATGGATGCGCCTTCTGCCTCGACATGCATCACCGCGATGCCCGCACCGGCGGCGAGGACCAGCGCCGCCTCGACGTGCTCTCAGCATGGCCGGAAGCAACGGAGCTCTACACCGCCCGCGAACGCGCCGCTCTGGCCCTCACCGAAGCCGTCACCCGCATCGGCGAGAACGGCGTACCCGACGACGTGTGGTCGGAGGCGACCCGACACTTCGATGGTGCGGGCATGGTGGAGCTGCTCATGGCTATCGCGACGATCAACGTCTGGAACCGGCTCGCGGTCAGCACCCACCAGCAGCTGCCGGACCTGTCGGCGACTTAGCCCCCGGACGGACGGCAAGCGTCCGCAGCAGGTGCACGACCATCGCGATGAACGTCGATGCCCAGACGGCTAGCGCGACCCAGGTTTCGTTCTCACCGATGACCCGCACGATCGGCAGGTGGTCGGCGGAGCCGAGGTAGTGGCCGGCGACGCCGTACATGCCGAGCGGGAAGACGATGCTCCACAAAGTGGCCTCGTAGCGCAGCGGGATGCGGTGTGTGATGTGCCGCCACCAGCCGGCCGCGGCCAGCACCGGGATCAACCAGGTGCCGAACGCCCAGAACACGACCGAGGCACCGGCGATCAGACCGCGTGTCACATTGACCATCGGTGCATCAGCCATCTGAACGATCCGCGCGCCGGCTAACACGGTGATCGCCGTCGCTCCCATCGCGACCCAGTACGGCGGGGTCAGGTCGATCGGCTCCAGCGGATAAAGCATCATCCGGGCCGCGACAAAGATGCCAGCGGCGCCGTAGAGAAAGACCCCGACCGACCACGAGAACACGGCAAGCAACGCCAGCTCACGCCGTCCCGCTCCGGTGGTCGGTTCGAGCGCCGCAGCGAGCACGGCGATCGACTGGCTCGCAACGACCCAGATGAACCAGGTTCCGTTGGCGCTGGCGATGACCGGCCGGTCCTCGCGGCCGAGCACCGCAGTCCACGGCACTACGTAGCCGAGCAGAATCCAGGCGGCGCCGGCGACGGCAAGCAGCACGAGCGCGGAGTGTCGGTGTCCGGACAGCATGAGCCGCGTGCCGAGCACCGCCGTACCGGCGACGAAGGTGAAGAACCGGAATCCGCGACGGGGGTCGTCGAAGTCCGCCCGCAGCGCCGCCGGGAACCACGCGGCGCGTGCGACGGTCAACACGACCAGCAGCAAGTAGGCGAACGCGGTCAACCACATCAGCGCAGCCGAGAACGTGGACAGCCCGTGGTTGCGCATCCCGACCGAGACGATCCCGGTACCCATGACCAGCGCGAAGTAGCCGGGGTCCAACGTTTCGACGGCACCGGTGAGAGCGGCGCGTCTCGTCCCCCGCTCCGTGTCGGTGCCGATCATCTCAGTAAGGGACGCCGATCTTGCGCCATCGGCGCCCGCCGGTACCGGGCTCCGGCGGATGCCCGGCGCGGCGGCGCCGGTAGACGACGTAGGGACGCCACAGGTACCAGAGCGGATAGCTCCATGCGTGGACGAGCCGACTGAACGGCCACACCGCGAAGATCACCCAGGCGGCGCTGGCGTGCACCTGGTACATGATCGGTGCACTGGTGATCGCGCGCACATGCGGGCTTCCGGCGAACAGGCCGCGGAACCAGATCGACACAGTGTTGCGGTAGTCGTAGCCGGCGCCGAACTCCTGCACGCCGAGGGTGAGGTAGATGCCGAGCACGACGACGATGCCGAGCAGGATCAGCGCGAGATAGTCGACGAAGGTGGTCGTCGCCCGCACCCGCGGCACCATCGTCCGGCGGAACACCAAGACACCCGCTCCGATCAGCACGCCGAACGCGGCGATCGATCCAGCGACTCCGGAAAAGGTCGTGTACACGTTCTCCGGGATGCCGATGGTTTCAGTCCACGCCTTCGGAATCAGAATGCCGAGGACGTGTCCGCCGATCGCCGCGAAAGTCGCGTAGTGAAAGAGCGGCGCCCCCCACTTGAGCAGCCGGCGTTCCTGCAGCTGCGTCGACCTGCTGGTCCAGCCGAACTGGTCGTAGCGCCACCGCCAGACGTGGCCGACCACGAAGACGACCATCGCTACATAGGGCAGGATCACCCACCACCACAGATCCCACGAGGTCATCGGCGCGCCCCCGCTCCGGTCAGATAGTCCGGCGGCGCAAACGGCTCCAGTCCGACGTCCTCCTTCGGCGGGCCGTCCGTCCACGCCCGCTCGACCAGCGCAACGTCGCGCCGACCGAGCCGGGGCAGTTGCGCGCAGACGGCGTGCAGCAGGTGGGCGTATGGCGTCGCGGTTCCATCCAAGGCACGGCACAACAGCTCGAGATCCGCACGATGCGCCCGCAGCATGGACTCACCGCGTCCCGTCAGTGCGGCAAAGTCGAGCACCATCGGCAGATAGTCGGGCAGCTCGTCGTCGCTGGGAATGAAACCTGCGGTGCGGTACGCCGTCTTGAACGCGAGCATCGACATCCCCCGCTTGCGAGTGTCTCCGTAGCGGAAGTAGGTCAGGTAGAGCGCGCACCGACGACGCAGGTCGAAGGTCTCGACATAGTGCTGCGCGACCTCGGTCGGCGGGCTGGCACGTAACCAACGGAGAAACCGGATGAAGGCGTCACGGCTGGAACGCGGCGAAACGCCGGCAGCAGCTGCGTCGAGCTGATCGAGCCCGTCGAACAGGACATCGGTGGGGTACTGCAACAGCAGGGACGCGAGCTTGTAGGGACTGACCGGATCGGGATTGGCGGTCACGACGTGCCCCCTTCGGGAAACAGGTTCGGCGCGGCGCCTTGGCCGTTCCAACCCAGCAGGTTGAAGTGCACCCGTCCGTCGTTGCCCTGGAACATCTGTGTCGTTGCCACTTCATCCGGCGCGGTCGCGGGATGGAAGCTCTGAACACCGTGCCCACCCATCCCGGGGCCGCCGTCGGTGTCGAGGCTGCAGAACAGCTGTTCGTGCTGGGCCATCAACCGACCGGCGTCCTCGGCGTGCGCCGGTGGGATGACGTAGCGGTCGTCGTACTTCGCGATCGCGAGTAGCCGGTAGAGGTCGTCGAGCTCGTCGATGCTTGCGCCGACCGACGCCGGCAGCCCGTCGTCGACGTCGAGCCCGAGCTGGCCGGCCCGTTGGATCGAGCGGACGACGGCGAGCTTACGCAGCACCGTGCGGACCGTTTCCGCCTTACCCGCGGTGAACAGGTTGGCGAGATAGTCCATCGGAATCCGCAACGCGTCGATCGTCGCGAACACCCGGTCGGGGTCGGCGTCGTCGTAGCCCTCGGCATGCACGACGTCGGCGACCGGCGACAGCGGCGGGATGTACCAGACCATCGGCAGCGTGCGGTACTCCGGATGCAGCGGCAAAGCGACCCGGTGCTTGGCCGCCAGGGCGTAGACCGGTGAGCGCCGTGCGGCGTCGATCCAGTCAGCGGGCATCCCTTGCCGGGCCGCCTCGGCCTGCACCTGCGGGTCGTCGGGGTCGAGGAACACCGACAGCTGCGCCTCGTAGAGGTCCTGCACATCGGTCGTCGCCGCGGCACCCAACACCTTGTCAGCGTCGTAGAGGACCAGCCCGAGGTAACGCAGCCTGCCCACGCACGTCTCCGAGCAGATCGTCGGCTGCCCGGCCTCGATCCGCGGGAAGCACAGCGTGCACTTCTCCGCCTTGCCCGTGCGGTGGTTGAAATAGACCTTCTTGTACGGGCAGCCCGACACACAGAACCGCCAGCCGCGGCAGCGGTCCTGGTCGACCAGCACGATGCCGTCCTCCTCACGCTTGTACATCGCGCCGGAGGGGCACGACGCCACGCACGAAGGGTTGAGGCAGTGCTCGCAGATCCGAGGCAGGTAGAACATGAATGCCTGCTCGAACTCCATCAGCACGTGAGCGTCCAGGTTCGCGAGGTTCGGGTCAGCCACGGCATGCT
>JAICMI010000153.1 GCA_025929315.1 Frankiaceae bacterium | reverse complement strand
GCGACAGCCGTGGGTCCTGCACAACAAGGTCGGCATGATGGGCATCTCCTACGGCGGCATCAGCCAGCTGTTCACCGCCGCGACCCGCCCGCCGTCCCTCGAGGCGATCGCACCGCTGTCCGTCATCGACGCAACCGCGACGACGCTCTATCCGGGCGGCATCCGCAACGACGGCTTCGCGGTCGCTTGGGCTGCGGAGCGACAGGCTGAAGCCCAGCCGGCAGGTGAGGGCAAGAAGGGCACCCAGCCCTATGCCGAGACTCAGATCAAGAACGGCGACCAGACCTGCAAGGACAACCAGGCGCTGCACGGCGAGGCCGCCAACCTGATGGCGAAGATCAAGGCCAACACCCACTACCACCCGAAGGTCGCCGACCCGCTCGACCCGGTCTCCTTCGTACACAAGATCAATGTGCCGGTGTTCATGGCGTGTCAGTTCGAGGACGAGCAGACCGGCGGTCACTGCCCCACGCTCGCCGAGCACATGACCGGGACAACCAAGAAGTGGTTCACCTACACCAACGGCGCGCACATCGACTCACTCGATCCGGCGACGTTCGACCGCTGGTATGACTTCCTGAGCTTGTACGTCGCACACCAGGCGCCTTCACAGAACGCCGCCGTCGTGCAAGCAGCGGCGCCGGTCATCTACCAGGCGGCGATGGGGGTTCCCCAGGACGATCGCATCACCCTGCCGCCGGATCCGATCCAGTCGGACCCGTCCTACGACTCGGCGCTCTCGACCTTCGAGGCACTGCCATCGGTGCGAGTGCTGTTCGACAACGGCGCCGGCTCCAACCCGGGCGCGTCCAACAACACGGGCGACCCATATCCCGCCTTCGAGCACTCCTGGTCGTCCTTCCCGGTTCCCGGTACGAAGGCGCAGCGCTGGTTCCTCGGCGCAAAGGGAACGCTCAACGATCAGCAGAGCGGCAGTGGCGTCGACCGCTACACCTCCGACGCGTCCGCACTGGCGCCGACCGACTACGGCAAGAACACCGGCGGCGGTGGCCTGTGGGGCAACGCCTCGCAGTGGGACTGGAAATGGAAGCCCAACCCCAAGGGCACGGCGGTTTCCTACGTCACGGCGCCGCTGAAGAGCAACACGGTCGTCGTCGGCGCGGGCTCGCTGAAGCTGTGGGTCAAGTCGTCGACTCCGGACGTCGACCTGCTCGCGACCGTCAGCGAGATCAGCAAGGACGGCAAGGAAACGTTCGTGCAGAACGGGTGGATCCGTGGCAGCGAGCGCAAGCTGGCGACCACTGACGACAGCATCTTCAAGAAGGCAAGCACAGCGCTCGAGCCGGTCCCGAGCATGTTGCCCTCGGACGTGAAGCCCATGCCGAAGAAGAGGTTCGTCAAGGTCGTGATCCCGCTCTACTACGAGGGCCACGCCTACCGCGCCGGCACCCGCATCCGGATCACGATCGCCGCCCCCAACGGCACCCAGCCGATCTGGTCAACGGCGCAGGCCCAGCCCCTCGGCACTACTGCCAAGGTGCTGATCGCCTACTCGGCAAAGCATCCGTCGAGTCTCGTCCTGCCGGTGGTTCCGGGCGTGGACGTAACGAGCGACCAGCCGCCGTGCCCGGGCCTGCGCAACGAGCCGTGCCGCACCTACACACCCCTGGTCAACAAGACCGCGAGCTGACAGTTGGATGAGGGGGAGCATCGCCCTGCGCGCGGCGACAGCCGCTGGCGTCGCGCTCGCGTCGTGTGTGACGGCGACGACGTACTTCGCGAGTGCGGGCACCGCCGGTCCATGCGGGGACGTCCGCCAGCGGCCGTGGTGTGACACGAGCCTTGCGTCGAACCAACGCGCCGCTCTCCTCCTCGACGCCCTCACGGAGGCCGAAAAGCTCAAGCTGCTGGCCGGTGTCGCGAGCACTCACACCGGCCAGACTCCGGCGATCCCGCGGGTTGGGCTGCGCTCGGTCTACCTGACGGACGACTCGAAGGGCGTGAAGCAGGGTCTTGCCACCGCACTGCCGATCCCCATGGCGGTAGCCGCGAGCTTCGACCGGCGCGAGGCTGCTCTCGCCGGTGCAGTCATCGGCAACGAGGCGAAGCACAAGGGCAATGACGTCCTGCTCGGCCCGACAGTCAACATCATGCGCACTCCGCTGGGAGGGCGAACGTTCGAGGCCTACGGCGAGGACCCCTACCTCGTCAGCCACACCGCAGTGCCGTGGATCGACGCGCTGCAGCGGCAGGGTGTCATCGCCGAGGTGAAGCACTACTGCTGCAACAACCAGGAGGGGCCGCCGTACAGCGCGGAGAAGATGTGGTCGAGCTCCAACCTCGACGAGCGCACGATGCGCGAGATCTACCTCCCCGGCTTCGAAGCCGCCGTGAAGCGGGCCCACGTGGGATCGGTCATGTGCGCCTACAACCGCGTCAACGACGACTGGGCGTGTGAGCACAGGCACCTGCTCACTGACATCCTGCGCCACCAGTGGGGCTTCAAAGGGATGGTCGTCAGCGACTGGCAGGCACAGCACAACACGGTCAGCGCGATGCGCAACGGCCTCGACATCGAGATGCCCACGCCCGTGGACTACAGCCCTGACCGGGTGCAGGCTGCTCTCGACGCAGGCCTCATCACCCAGGCCGAGATCGACGGTCATGTTCGCAACTTCCTGCGCACGCTGTTCGCGTTCGGCTTCTTCGACCGTCCCGCCTTCGCGAACGACGATCACATCGACTGGGCCAAGCATGCGTCGATCGCGATGAAGATGGAGGAGCGCGGCATCGTGCTCCTCAAGAACGACGGCGTCCTCCCGCTGAACACCACGTCGGTGCACTCGATCGCTCTGATCGGACCGCAGGCGGCGCGCTACGAGAACGGAAGCGGGACCGACGACGTCAAGGCGAAGCAGCACGACACTCCCCTCGCGGAGATCCGGAAGCGCGCCGGTGCGCACGTGAAGGTGTTGTACGACGACGGCAGCGACCAGGCTCACGCAAGAGCAACCGCCAGGCGAGCCGACGTGGCGATCGTGTTCGCGTCGGACAGCGAAGGTGAGGACCGCGAAAAGCTTGCGCCGACCGTCGACGGGTCCGCGCCCACGAGCACTCACCGCGCCGACCAGACCGGGCTCATCAACGCTGTCTCGGCCGCCAACAAGCACACGGTCGTCGTCCTCGAGACCGGCGACCCCGTCGTCACCCCGTGGCGGCGCGACGTCGCAGGCATGCTCGAAGCCTGGTATCCGGGGGAGTCGGGCGGTGCCGCGCTCGCGCACGTCCTGTTCGGGGACGTGGACCCGGGTGGCCGGCTGCCCGCGACGTTTCCCGCGAGCGAGTCGCAATATCCGACGTCTGACGATCCGACTGCCGGCAACGGCGCCGAGGTCGACTACAAGGAGGGGGTTTTCGTCGGCTACCGCTGGTACGACGAGAACCACATCAAGCCGGCCTACCCGTTCGGATACGGGTTGTCCTACACCAGCTTCCGCTACAGCCACCTGCGCATTCACGGCAGGACTGTTCGTGCGACGGTGACCAACACCGGCCATCGGACAGGCGTCGCCGTGCCACAGCTCTACGTCCACCTACCGGCGCCCTCGGCCGCTGTGCCGCAGCCGCCGCGCCAGCTCAAGGGCTATCGCAGCGTCACGCTCGCGCCGGGCCGGAGTGCTCGCGTCACCTTCCGGCTCGGTCCGCGTGCCTTTTCCTACTGGGACACAGCCGCCGGCCGTTGGCGGATCGCGCCCGGCTGCTACCGGATCTACGTCGGGCCCTCCTCGCGTGCGCTGCCCTTGCGAGGCGCGATCGGCGAGCGCGGAGCCCGCTGCCCCGTGAGCTGACGCCTAGCATGGACGGTTGTGTCTCGCCGTCTCGTTCTCGCGTCTGCCTCGCCGGCGCGGCTGCGGTTGTTGCGTGACGCCGGGTTCGACCCGACGGTGATCGTCAGCGGCGTCGACGAGGACGCCGTGCAGCACCACGACCCGTTCGAGTTCGTGCGCTCGCTCGCCGAGCTCAAGGCGCGCACCGTCGCCGCCAACGAGGGCCTGGCTGACGCGATCGTGCTCGGCTGCGACTCGATGTTCTGCCTCGACGGTGACGTGCTCGGCAAACCTGGCTCAGCCGAGGACGCGGTCGCGCGGTGGAAGCGGATGCGTGGCGGCACCGGCGTGCTGCTCACCGGCCACCACCTCATCGACCTCGCCAGCGGTCGGTCGGCTGAAGGCGTCGCGGACACCGTCGTGCGCTTCGCCGAACCAACCGACGAGGAGATCGCCGCCTACGTCGCGACCGGAGAACCGCTCAACGTGGCCGGGGCCTTCACCCTCGACGGCAGATCCGCCGTCTTCATCGACGGTGTCGACGGCGACTCGACGAACGTGATCGGGCTCTCGTTGCCGTTGTTGCGTCGGCTGCTCCTCGAGCTCGGTGTCGAGGTGACGTCGTTGTGGCACTGAAGATCGGTCCGATCGAGGTTGACCCACCTGTCGTCCTCGCACCGATGGCGGGCGTGACCAACGGTGCATTCCGCACGCTGTGCCGTTCCTACTTCACTGGCATGTAGGTCACCGAGATGGTTT
>JAICMI010000022.1 GCA_025929315.1 Frankiaceae bacterium | reverse complement strand
TGGCAGTTCAGCCAGTTCCTGCACGGCGAGCAGGGCGCGATGATCACCAGCGCAAAGATCGTCGAGACCGTACCCGACCTGGACTCGAAGTTCTACGCGGCGACCCAGACGATGGACGAGGCGCGCCACGTCGAGACCTATGCGCGGTTCCTCGACGAGAAGCTCGAGCTGATGTATCCGATGAACAGCAACCTGCAGTCGTTGCTCAACGACACGCTGACCGACAGCCGCTGGGACATTCCCTACCTCGGCATGCAGGTGCTCATCGAAGGTCTCGCTCTCGCGGCCTTCGGCTTGATGCGTGACATGACGACGTCACCTTTGCCGAAGCAGATCCTCGCCTACGTCATGCAGGACGAGGCACGGCACGTTGCGTTCGGTCGGATGGCGCTGAAGGACTTCTACGCCGAGATCACGACCAAGGAGAAGGCGGAGCGCGAAGAGTTCATCATCGACGGCTGCTATCTGATGCGCGACCGCATCCGCAGCGTCGAGGTGTGGGAAAACCTCGGCTTCGACGTCGATACGTGTCTCGAGCTGACCGCGCAGTCGCCCTACATGCAGATGTTCCAGTCGCACTTGTTCTCGCGCGTCGTACCGATCGTCAAGGACATCGGCTTGTGGAGCGACAAGGTGCAAGCTGCGTACCTCGACATGGGTGTGCTCGACATGGCCGGAGTCGACCTCGCAAAGCTGATGGAGGACGACGAGAACACCGCCGACCGCATCGAGCAGGAACATCGCGAGTTGGTCGCACGCCAGCGCGAGGTCGAGCAGACCATCGCCATCGGCGCGGGCAGCTAGCGCCGCGCCCGCTGTTTGGCCTGCTTGTTGACCGCGGGGTTGTAGCAGGCGCCACGCATGCCGAGCATCTGTGCCGGCACGCACTTGTTGGAGTTGCGGCACAGTCGCGCCTCGGGATCGTCCGCGAGGATGCGCGCGGATAGATCGGGCTCGGCGTAGAACGGTCGGCCGATGCCCACCATCGCTGCCCCGGCCGCGAGACACTCGTGCACTTCGTCTGGCGTGCGGATGCCACCGACGGCGAACACGGGGATGCTCACCTGCTCGGCAGCGGCAGTGAACAGCACGCGGTTCCACACCGGCCGGAACGGCGCGCGTCGGCTCCCCCACCGCATGCCTGCTGTGAGCGTTGCCCGGCGCAAGCGGCTTGGCGCGGCCTTCTCCAGCCGGGACGCCATTGCCGCGTTGGTGCGGAAGCTGTCCGGCGCGTCTCCGCGCGACAGCGTCGTGTCGGGGAAAACCGACACCTCAACCGGCGTCACGGCGTCAAAGCCCCATTCCTCGACCAGCCGGCACATGGCGAGTGCGTCATCCACGGTGGCGTGCGGTCCGAACGGTGCCACCTCAGCGGGGACTTTCACGGTGCATGCGTAGTCGGCGCCCGCGCGCTCTGCGACTGCCTCCCGGATCAACCGCAGGACACTTGCCCGGCGCTCAAGCGAGCCGCCGAACTCGTCGGTACGACGGTTGTAGAACGGTGACAGGAACTGGTCGAGCAGCTTCGCATTGGCCGAACCGAGCTGGATGCCGTCGTACCCCGCCTCACGCGCCCAGGCCGCGACATCGCCGTAACGCGCGGCCATGTCCTTGACCTCGTCAGTCGTCATGACATGGACCGGCACGCCGCGGAACTGGGGCTTCAGAAACCACGGCAGCGGCGACGCAGCGAGCAGCGGGCCACGACGGGCGCTCGCGTAGGGCTCGTGCCAGGCCTCCATGGCATAGATGCCGCCATGACCGAGCTGCAGGAAAATACTCGCGCCTGCCTGTTGCACCGCTTCGACCATCGGCGCGAGTCGCATCACCTTTTCGCGGGTGTCGACGCACGTCATGCCGGGCGACGTGCGGCCCTCCGGCCAGATGCATGACGAGCCCTGGATGACGAGGCCGACACCATGGGTCGCGTTCTCGACGAGGTGCTTGGCATATGCATCGGCAGCGGCATCGCTGTCGCCGGCGCCCTCGAGGACCGGAGCGCGATAAAGCCGGTTGCGGATCGTTGCCGACCCGATCCGCAACGGTTGGTGCAACGTCCCGGTCATCGCGTCGACCATAGTCTTCGACGATGCCGTTGAGTCCGGACGAGTTCTATGCGAACGCTCTCGACGTCGCGGACGCCGACGGACGGCTACCGCTGGCCACTCCTCTAGCAGAGCGTGGCCGTCGTTCAGTCGCGCCCAAGTCGGCGAAGCCGCCGACGGTTGTCTCGCGCAGTTTCGTCCCGTCGTTGCCGATCCGCATCATCAACGGACACCGCTATCAATGCGATCGCTGCGATCTGACGAATCTGTGCATCGGTGAACTGGCCGAAGCTACCGACGCGCTGCACCACGCGTTCGACCGCAGCCTCGTCCGCACCCGGGCGCGGCCTGACGACACCTCGCCTGTCGAACACGTCGGCAAGATCTATGCCGGTCACCGTGCTGGCCGTGGCGGCGGCTGCACCGCGGCCTGACCATCCCGTGGCGGCGGTGTCTGACCCTTGACCTTCTTGCTTTGCTCTTGCTTCGGCTTGCGCACTTCGCGTCCGCCCTTGTTCTTGCCGCCCATCGCTAGTCCCCCACTCGTTGAGTCATCGGATCACGGGCGCCGCGGTGTGGCCGGGATCGTCGCGCGCGGCGGCGGAGTTCGTCGAGGTAAGCGCGTACTCGATCGGCAAGCGTCCGCTCCACCGGGCGGTTCGCGCTGATGGCATCGGGTCCCATCGGGACCGCCAATCTCGACTCAAAAGCGAGCCGCCTCGGCTCCAGGTGGAGCCAGGCCCGCAGCGTACTCCCTCGTCAGCTCCCGACCTCGGTTGCGAGTCGCGTGGCCGTTGCCGGCGAACTTTGGAGCCAGGCCGGGCCTCCGACCGCCATTCAGACCCCGCTTGACTCCAACGTTCGGTGCTGACCTGGGCTGTGGTCAGCGTTTGCCCTGGTCAGAGGTGAGGTGCCGGCCAATCACCATGCGCTGGATCTGGTTGGTTCCCTCGAAGATCTGCATGACCTTGACCTCGCGCATGTATCGCTCGACCGGGAAGTCGCTCGTGTAGCCGTAGCCCCCGAGCACCTGCACAGCATCGGTCGTGACGCGCATCGCCGTGTCGGTCGCGAACAGCTTCGCCATCGACGCCTGCGGACCGTAGGGCTTGCCCGCATCTCGGCGTCGAGCGGCGCTCAGATAGAGAGATCGCGCGGCCTCCACGCCAGTCGCCATGTCGGCCAGCATGAACGACACGCCTTGGAAGTCGGCGATGCGCTGTCCGAACTGCTTGCGTTCCTTCGCGTACGACGAGGCCGCGTCGAGTGCGGCCTGTGCCACACCCACGGCGACTGCGCTGATGCCGAGCCGGCCCCCGTCGAGAGCGGACAACGCAATGCGCAAGCCTTCCCCTTCGGCGCCGATGAGACGGTCGGCGTCCACCCGGGCACCTTCGAGCACGATCTGCGCCGTGGGTGACGACCTCAACCCCATCTTCTTCTCGGGTGTTTGCGGGATGAGTCCCGGCGTCGACGCATCCGCCAACAACATGGAGATGCCGCGCTTCGCATCGTCCGAGGTGCGAGCGAACACGTCGTAGTAGTCAGCGACTCCTCCGTGTGTCACCCACGCCTTGACGCCGTCGAGCACATAGGAGTCACCATCACGACGCGCGCGCGCCTGCAAGGACCCGGCGTCCGATCCAGCATTTGCCTCTGACAGGCAGTAGGCCCCCAGCAGCTCGCCACCGAGCATGTCCGGCAGCCACCGTTTTCGCTGCTCGTCCGTGCCGAACGACGCCACTGGATAACACGAAAGCGTGTGCACACTCACGCCAAGCGCTACGGCGGCCCACCCGGCGGCCAGCTCCTCGAGCACCTGGAGGTAGACCTCGTAGGGCTGACCGCCACCGCCGTACTCCTCGGGGTAGGCGAGCCCGAGCAGGCCGGCGCGCCCGATCGTGCGGAACACCTCACGGGGGCACTCCGCACGTTCCTCGAACTCGGCTGCGTGTGGCGCCAGCTCGTCCGTAGCGAGCTCGCGGGCGAGCTCGATCAGTGCCCGCGCCTCTTCGGTCGGCAGCTCCCGGTCAACTGGCATGGGCCGCTCAGGCGATCACGACGAGGTCGCGATCGATGGTGTCGAGCCGCTCCACCCCGTCATCGGTCACCACGACGATGTCCTCGATGCGCGCGCCGTGCCGACCGGGCAGATAGATCCCCGGTTCGATGGAGAAACACATGCCGGGCTCGAGCACGGTGTCGTTGCCGACCACGATGTAAGGCTCTTCGTGCTCCTCGAGACCGATGCCATGCCCGGTTCGGTGCACGAAGAAGTCGCCGTAGCCACCCGTTGCGATGATCTCGCGCGCCGCCGCATCGACACTCTCTGCCGTGACCCCTGGTCGCACCGACTCGCAGGACTGCTTCTGGGCGTCGAGCAGGATCGCGTAGTAGCGCGCGAACTCGTCGTCGGGCGCGCCGCCGGCGACGTAGGTGCGGGTGCAGTCCGAGCAGTAGCCGTCCCGCATCGTCCCGCCGATGTCGACGACCACGGGGTCACCCGGCTCGATGACGCGATCGGACGTGTGGTGATGCGGACTGGCGCCGTTGGGGCCGCTGGCCACGATGATGAAGTTGACGTGCGCGTGACCCACGTCGGTGATCGCCTGTGCGATGTCGCGACCGACCTCCGACTCGGTGCGACCCGGTCGCAGCCACTCCCCCATTCGGGAGTGCACCGCGTCGATGGCGGCGCCGGCACGACGCAACCCGTCGACCTCGTCTGCGGTCTTGCGCACTCGAAGGTCTCTGAGCACCCCACCGGCGGTCACCTGTTCGGTGTCCGGCATCAGTGTGCGGAACCTCAGGACCTGCTCGGCCCACATGCGATCCGCAATGCCCACCCTGGACGGAGCACCGTTGAGGGCGTCGCGCATCATCGCGGCCGTCATGGCGAACGCATCGTCGGTCTCTTCGTGGGTCACGATCTTGACGACCGCCCCGGCACCGCTCGCCTCGGCCGCGAATCGCTCGAGCAACGGTACGACGAGGACCGGCTCGCCGTGCGCCGGGACGGCGAGGCACGTGAGCCGTTCCAGCGGGAGGGCGTCGTAGCCGACGAGGTAGCGCAGATCGGCACCCGGCGTCAGCAGCAGAACGTCGATGTCGGACCGGCGAGCCGAGTCGACTGCCCGCTGCAGGCGGGCGCTGAACACGTCCGGGGAGGTCACCCCCTCAGGCTAACGGCGCCACCCCGGGACGCGCTTGACCATGCGAGCACCCAGGCCCGGGGCCGATGGTTGGAGGATGGGCGCATGCATCTCGCCCTCATCTATGAGCTCGTCGATGACTACCTGGACCGAAGGCCGCCGCTGCGCGAGGAGCATCTCGGTCTTGCCACCGACGCGCACACGCGCGGAGAGCTCGCGATGGCGGGAGCGTTCGCCGACCCGTCCGACCGGGCGCTGCTTGTCTGGGCCACCGAGGACGAAAACGTTGTCCGACGGTTCGTCGACGCCGACCCATATGTGCGCCACGGCCTGGTGTCCTCCTGGTCCATCAGAAGGTGGAATGTCGTGATCGGCAATGCCTGACGGCAAGCTGCTGCTCCTGGACACACCCTCGCTCTATTTCCGGGCCTTCTATGGGATCCCCGACACGATCACGGCCAACGACGGAACGCCGGTCAACGCAGTACGGGGACTGCTCGACTTCATCGCTCGGCTCGTTCGCGACCGGCGTCCAACCCGGCTGGTCGCCGCGATGGACGACGACTGGCGACCAACGTGGCGGGTCGAAGCGCTGCCGTCGTACAAGGCCCATCGCGTCAGCCCCGGCGGCGGCGACCAGACACCACCAGGGCTCGAAGTGCAGGTGCCGATCATCGAGGAAGTGCTGCAGGCGCTCGGCCTCTGTCGTCTGGGCGTCGCGAACTACGAGGCCGACGACGTCATCGGCACTCTCGCGACGCGGGCTGATTGCGCCGTCGACATCGTCACCGGCGACCGGGACCTGTTCCAGCTGGTACGCGACGACAAGCCCGTCCAGATCGTCTACACCGCAAAGGGCGTCGGCCAGGCGACCGGTTGGGACGAAGCAGCAGTCACGGCCAAGTACGGCATCCCGGGCCGCGGCTACGGTGAGTTCGCGATCCTGCGCGGTGACCCGTCCGACGGGCTGCCCGGAGTCGCCGGTGTCGGAGAGAAGACGGCCGCTGCGTTGGTCAACCGGTTCGGCACCGCCGAGGCGATCCTCGCCGCCGCCCAAGGCGGAAGCGACGACGGCTTCCCCGCCGGCGCGAGGGCCAAGGTGCTCGCCGCAGTGGACTATCTCCAACGCGCCCCGGCGGTCGTGCGCGTCGTCTGCGACATCGACCTGCCCTCCTTCGACGACAAGCTGCCGGCCGAGCCGCGCGATCCGGAAAGGCTCCTGGCGCTGTCCGACAAGTGGAGCCTCGAGGGAGCCCTCAACCGGGTCCTCAACGCACTGAAGGAAGGTCCCAATGCTGCGCGTGGCTAACCGTCTGGGACGAGGGGACGGGATCCGTCACAGGCCGGAGTAGGCCACGACGCCCCGTCGCAGCTGCTTGATGGCTTGCCCCGCGGATGTATGCACCGGGGACAGCTCCGGCGTCGCTTGGGCGACCTGGTCGAGCAAGTCGATGAGCTGCTTCATCCACCGCACGAAGTCGCCTGGAGCCATGTCCACGTCATTGAGCACCTGGTCGAGCGTCGCGCCCTGCGCCCATCGCCACGCCGCCCACGCGAAGCCGGAGTCGGGCTCGCGCAGGAAGTCCAGTCGATGGTCGCGCTCGGTGTCGCGCAGTGTGGCCCACAGCCGGGTCAAGGAGCTCAGCGTCGGTCGTACCGGACCGGAGGGAAGCCGTGGCGGCGGCGCGTCATCACGGCGCGCCTCGTAGACAAGCGCGGATGCAACCGACGCGACTTCGGCCGGTGAGAGCTCGTCCCACTGGCCGTCGCGCAAGGCCTCGGCAATGACGAGATCGGCCTCGGAGTAAAGGCGCGCAAGCATCCGGCCGGCGTCGGTGACCTTGTCGCCCTGGAGGTAGCCGAGTGAGTCGAGGACGTCACAGACTCGGTCGAACATCCGGGAGATCGTGTGTGTGTTGGCATCCACGCGATGAGCGATCTGTTTGGTGTCGCGCGCGAGTCGGTCGTAGCGCTCGGCCCAGCGAGCATGGTCTTCGCGTTCCGCACAGCCATGACAGGGATGCGCGCGGATAGCCGCACGTAGCCGGGCGATCTCGGCATCGTCGGCTGCGGTCGACCGCGGGCGGCGCGGCCGCGATGTCTCCTCGAGTCCCAGGTTGCGCAACGACGACGCCAGGTCGCGGCGCGCTTGTGGCGACCGTGCGTTGAAGTTGCGTGGCAGCCGAACCCGCGAGATCGCTTGGACCGGCGACGGAAAGTCGACGACGGAGAGCTTCTTCACCTGCCGGTCGCCGGTCAGCACCACGGGATGCGGATCACCGACAGGCGACCCGCCCAAGGGATCGATGACAACGGCAAGACCAGCCCGTCGGCCGGCCGGGACGCGGATGACGTCGCCCGGGCGCAAGCGCTCCAACGACTCGGCTGCAGCAGCCTTGCGCTGCACCGCGCCTTCGCGTGCGATCGCGGACTCCCGGTCCTTGAGCGCGCGACGCAGGCCGGCGTAGGCCGCGAAGTCGCCGAGATGACAGGTCATGGCCTCCCGGTAGCCCGACAGTGCCTCGTCATTGCGCTTCAGCTGTCGGGTCAGCCCCACCGCGCCGCGGTCGGCCTGGAACTGCGCGAACGACAGCTCGAGGAGCTCACGTGCAGCGGCGCGGCCCAGGCTGGCGACGAGGTTGACCGCCATGTTGTAGGACGGGCGGAAGCTCGACCGCAACGGATAGGTGCGCGTGGACGCCAGCCCGGCGACATGGCGCGGGTCGAACCCCGGGGTCCAGAGCACAACGCCGTGACCTTCGACGTCGATGCCGCGGCGGCCGGCGCGACCGGTGAGCTGGGTGTACTCCCCCGGCGTGAGATCGACGTGCGCCTCGCCGTTCCATTTGACCAACGACTCGAGCACCACGCTGCGTGCCGGCATGTTGATGCCGAGCGCCAAGGTCTCGGTCGCGAACACGACTTTGACCAGGCCCTCGGCAAAGAGCTGCTCGACGATCTCCTTGAACACCGGCAGCATGCCGGCGTGATGCTGGGCGACGCCGCGTTCGATCGCGTCAGCGAACTCGCCGTAGCCGAGGACCCGCAGATCCTCCTGCGGCAGGTCAGCAGTGCGCTGTTGTACGACGGTGCGGATCCGTGCGCGTTCGTCCGGCTCCACCAGCCGGATGCCGGTCCGCAGGCATTGCAGGACCGCGGCGTTGCAACCCGCGCGACTGAAGATGAAGACGATCGCCGGCAGCAGACCTGCACGGTCGAGGCTCTCGACGACCTCCGGCCGGGTGGGAACGTCGACCCGGCTGCGCGGGCGGCGACCCCCTCGTTGCGGACGTTGCCCTTGATGCGTTCGCGCAAAGCGGGCCTCGTCACTCGCGAGTCGCGTCAGCGTGGGGTTGACGTCCTGCGGCGCATCATCGACGAACAGGTCATGCAAGCGGCGGCCGACGAGCACTGACTGCCACAACGGAACCGGCCGGTGCTCTTCCACGATGACGGTCGTGTCGCCGCGCACCTCCTGCAGCCAGTCGCCGAACTCCTCCGCGTTGCTCACGGTCGCCGACAGCGAGACGAGGGTGACGGTGTCCGGCAAGTGCAGGATGACCTCTTCCCACACGGCGCCGCGGAACCGGTCGGCGAGGTAGTGCACCTCGTCCATCACGACATAGCGCAGGCCGCGCAGCGCCGGTGAACCGGCGTAGAGCATGTTGCGCAACACCTCGGTCGTCATCACGACGATCGAGGCATCGCCATTGACCGCGTTGTCTCCGGTCAGCAGGCCGACATCAGCTGCGCCGTGCCGCTCGACAAGGTCGTGGTACTTCTGGTTGGACAGCGCCTTGATCGGCGTCGTGTAGAAGCACTTCGCCCCACGTCGCAGGGCGAGATGCGCGGCGAACTCACCGACGATCGTCTTGCCCGAGCCCGTCGGCGCAGCGACCAGGACGCCGCGACCGTCCTCGAGTGCCGCACACGCCCGGAGCTGGAAGTCGTCGAACGGGAACAGATAGCCGTCCGCGAACTCCTTCAGTCCAGGTCGGGTCTGCCGCGCCCGCGCGGCGGCGTACCGCTCCGCGGGGCTCCCCATGGGACCAGGCTAGGCGAGGATCTGCACGGCTCCCGGCACGGTCTCGCAGACGATCGGGAGGTCGGCCAGGTATTCGCCGTCGGCATAAGCAGTGACGCCCGGCGATGAGATCGACACGACCTTGGCACGGCGGATGGTCACGGCCGGATGTGAGACGTGCGTGCCCTTGAACACCTTCGGAAAGGTCTTCAGGAACTCGGGCTTGGACACCGGGCCCAGCACTTGTACGTCGACAACGCCGTCGTCCACCTCGGCGTCCGGTGTGACCTTCATGCCGGCGCCATAGGACTTGGCATTGCCGACGGCGACCAACATCGCTTCGGTCTCCCACCGCTCCCCGTCGAGCTCGAGGACGAACGGCAACGGCCGGAACACTCGAAGCTCGGCCAGGATCGCCAGGTTGTAGCGCATCCGGCCGCGCGGCCAGGACATGCGGTTGGCACGGTCGTTCACCCGCGAGTCGAAGCCCGCTCCGAGCACGCAGCCAAACCATTTGTCGCCCACTCGGACCGCATCCATCGGCCGCGGACCCGAGCCGGTCAACCTGGCCATCAGCACATCGGCAGCGCCGGCCGGATCCTTGGTCGGCAGCTGCAGCGTCGAGGCGAGGTCATTACCGGTGCCCGCCGGGATGATGCCCAGCGGGGTCGGGCTGCCGGCGACGACGTTGAGCGCAAGATGCACCATGCCGTCACCGCCCAACGCGACGAGTGCGTCGACGCCGTCGTCGATGGCCTGCCGCGCCAGGGCCTTGGCGTCGTCGACGTCACGGCCGACGAGGATGGCCACGTTGGCGCCACCAGCGCGCAGCCGGTCCGTGACACTCGCGACGACCTGAGCGGCCCGCCCCTTGCCGGCCGTCGGGTTCACCAGCAACGCGACATTGCTCATGCGGGTGTCCCTGCCTCGTCGTCAAGTGGCGACAGCTCGTCGTCATCCAGGTCCGCGTAGGGCGAAGTGTCGCCGCGGCGCTCCGCGCGCCGGTCGTGCAGGTAAGCCACCCCAAGCGCAGCAACGAACAGGATGCACATCGGCGCAGCGAGAGCGATCATCGTGAACGGGTCCTGGCTGGGTGTCGCGACGGCAGCGAAGACGAAGATGCCGAAGATGATGCCGCGGGTCCAGCGCCGCAGCCTTGCGTAGGACACCACGTTGGCCAGGTTGAGCATGACCACGAAGAGCGGGAACTCGAAGGACACCGCAAACACCAACACCATCGCGGTGAAGTAGGAGAGATAGCTCGAGAACGTCAGCAGAGACGTGAGACCGCTGCCCGTCGACGCAAAACCCAGCAGGAACCGCAGACCGTTCTGCAGCGTCACGTAAGCCACTAGTGCGCCGGCCGCGAAGAGCGTCACGGAGGAGCCGACGAAGATCAGCGCCCACCGCCGTTCCCGCGAGTAGAGGCCGGGCGTGACGAACTGCCACAGCTGCCACAACCAGATGGGCGACGACAGCAGGAGCCCGGCGTACAAAGACAAGCGCAGGGTGACGGTGAACGGGTCGAGGACGCCGCTGACCACGAGGGCGCACTTGCCCGTGAAGCTGTGGTAGCGGGTCGGCAGGTCGCAGTAGGGCTGGGTGACGATGTGCTGCACGTGCTCGTGCAACGCGAACGCGACGGCAGTACCGACGACGATGGCGACTGCGGAGATGATGACGCGGCGCCGCAGTTCGCGAAGGTGGTCGATCAGCGACATCCGGGAGTCTTCAGGCTCCCGTGTGCGAACCCTCAGTGCAGGTCGGTCCGCTCACCGGCCCCCGTCGTCGACGGGGACTGTGCCTGCTGGGACTGTGTCTGCTGCGAACCCACCGGCAGTTCGGCGGGCGTCGCAGGCTTGGCCGGCTCATCGTCGTCGTCGTGAAGACCCTTGACCTCGGTTTTGAGGATGCGAAGGGATCGACCGAGGGAACGCGCGGCGTCGGGCATCTTCCTGGAGCCGAAGAGCACCAAGATCACCACCGCGATGATCAATATCTCCGGCCAGCCAAGGTCCATAGCGGAATGGTACGCCGCGAGGGCGCTCTCACCTGCCCGTTGCGGGCGGGGAAACGCGCTGGAGCTCCTCGCTGGCCTGGCTGATGCGCTCGCCCGCTGCGCTCACGTCACGGCCGAGCTGGCGGACCTGCCGCCACAGACGCCAGGCGACCAGGCCGAGGACGGCGACGCTGACCACCCCCACCGGGACGAAAAGCGCCACCCAGAACACGTAGCGGAGCCTAGCCAGAATTGGCGCCGGCCCCCCGCCGGAAGGGTGGCGAGGGGCCGGAGAGCGAGTTGGGGCCGGGTCTAGTGGTGCGCTCCGGCGGTGGCGCGGGCGGCAAGCATGTCGTCGCGGCCGAGCTGGAGCACGAAGTCGAGCAGGTCGTCGTAGCCGAGCGCGGGGCCGGCCTTGGGCTCGAGGGCCTCGGCGGGCACCTCCCAGACCTGGGCACGGACGCCGCCCGACATCAGCAGCGACACGATGTGGTCGTCTGCAGGCTTGCGGACCTGGTCGCGGCAGGAGGGGCAGGTGAACGCGTAGTACGACAGGGGCGCGTGGTTGCACACGCGGAGGGTGATGTCCGCGCTGGTGAGCTCGACCTCACCGCAGCCCGGGCACGACGCCTTGATGGTGGTCACGCCGCCATCCCCTTTCCCGATCCGGCTCTTGCTTGCTGCTGATGAGTTCGGCAGGAAGGAGCAAAGCCTTGACTGGACAAAAAGGACTGTTCCGCCGGATGGCCTAGTCGGAGCCCGAGATTATCCGGTAGGCCGATAGGGCCTCCTCCGCAGCGCGCCGGACATCGGCCGCGAGCGCGGGCGGATCGATGACCCGGCCACGCCCGGCGAGCCCGAGGGCGAGGCGTCGCACCCAGGGCTCGTCGCGCGCCCGAAGCCGCACCACCACGCCGCCGTCGCCACGCTCGGTGATCTCTTCGCAGGGATGGTAGTCGGCCACCCATCGCGCCGACGGGTCGAGATCGAGGGTGACCAGCCGGTCGGCCTCGTCCGGGGTGAACAGGCCCATGTCGAAGGCTCGCTGGCGGACCTCCGCGGGTACCTCGGCGGCGTCCGCCAGCACGGTCACCTTCAGCGCACGATCCAGCCGGAAGGTGCGCACGTCGCCAACCAGATGACACCAGCCGACGAAATAGGGGATGCCGTCGCTGGTGAACATGCGGATCGGGTCGACGTCCCGCTCGGTCGCCTCATCGCGAGCCGGCACCCAGTAGCGGAGATGCACGCGCCGGTGCTGCGACAGGGCGTCCGCCACGGTCGCGACCACCTCGGGGTCGGTCACCGCGTCCACCGCGACCGCCACCTCGTCGCCGCTGAAGGCTCCCCCCGCAGCGGCCTCGAGCTTGGCCAGTGCGGCTTCAACCGCCGCGGTCTCCACCAGGCCGGGAACGCCAAGAAGCGCCCGCAGGGCAGCGACCAGCGCGAGTGCCTCGTCGGACGTGAGGCGAAGCGGCTTGGCGATGGTGTCGGCGTTGGACAGGCTCACCCGGTCCTCGTGCCAGACCACGTCCATGAGATCGCCAGGCCCGTAGCCGGGTAGCCCGCACATCCAGATCAGCTCCAGATCGGAGCGCAGCTGCTGTTCGGTGATGCCGAACTCCTTCGCCACGTCCGCGACCGGAGTCTCCGGGTGGGAGAGCAGCCACGGCACCAGCGCGAGCAGACGCGGCAAAGCGTCAATGGCGCCGCTCATCCGGCGAGCGCCTGGAGACGTTGTACGACGGCTTCGACAGCGTCGGCGGGCTCGAGGACGACGGCGTCGGCGCCGTAGGGCAGCACCTGGTCGGCCAGTCTGCCGGCGTCCGGATAGGTCAGCTCGATGACGTCCCAGCCGGCCGGCCCCGCACTGACGTTGACGGCGCGACGACGCAGGCCCAGGCCCTTGCCCTCGCGCACCCGGATCACGGCGACTGCCGCCGGCGACGCGGCGTCGTAGGTCGAGACGAGCGCGCGCAGGTTGACGCCGTCAGGTCTGGTGACGGCACCGGACGGCCCTTTCGGCTTGGGTTCGCCGACCATGCGTGACAGCCGGAAGACGCGCGTGGCGGACTTGTCGGCGTCGAGACCGACCAGGTACCAGCGGCCGTGCCACCACACGACACCCCAGGGTTCGACGGTGCGCGCGACCGGCTCGGCGTCACCCGCGCCCCGGTAGGTGAACGTGACCCGCCGTCCGTCGTGCACGGCTTCGGCGAGCACCGGGAACGCGGCACCGCCCGACTCGACCCGCGGCTGCAGCCCCTCGGGCAGCGGAGCGATCTCGACGCCTGCCGCCTCCAGCTTGCGCAGGGCCCGCGTGGCGGCCGCGCTCATCGACGCCGAGGACCACATCCTGGCGGCGAGACCGACGGCTGTTGCCTCGGCCGGCGCAAGCGTGATGTCAGGCAGCGCGTAGTCGCGCCGTGCGATCCGGTAGCCGGGCTCGTCCTCCCAGGCGCTGTTGGTGCCGGTCTCCAGTGGGATGCCGAGGTCGCGCAGGTCCTCCTTGTCGCGCTCGAACATCCGCTTGTAGGCCTCGTCGCTGGGCGCCTCGTCGTAGCCGGCGACCATCTCGCGGATGCGCTCGGCGGTGAGATAGGAGCGGGTGTGCAGCAGGCAGATGACCAGGTTGAGCAACCGCTCGGTACGCCGCGCCGCCATGGCCGGTCACGCTACCTGCCCGGCGATACTGTCCACGGCGTGTTGCGATGGCGAGACGGGCGTGTCCAGTCGGTGCGGCGCGAGTGGCCGGGCGTCGTCGAGCTTGTCGTCGACACCGACGAGGGTCCACTGCCGGCGATCGCCTACCCGGCAATCGTCGGCAGCCCCGAGGTGGGCGATCGGGTGCTCCTCAACACGACCGCCCTCGCACTCGGTCTGGGGACCGGTGGGTTCGCGATGGTGGTCGCGGCGCCCGACCGACTGCCGGCGGACACCGACGAGCCCGGGCACGTCGTCAAGGCGCGCTACACGCCGTTGCAGGCGACGGTGCTGGCCGCGGACGAGCAGGACTCGCCACACCACGACGTGCTGCGCGAGGCAGACAACCTCGATGGCTTGCCGGTCGTCATCGCCGACCTGCACTCGGCACTGCCGGCGATCGTCGCCGGCCTTCGCATCACACATCCGGATGCACGCGTCGTCTACGTCATGTCCGACGGCGGTGCGCTGCCGGTGTGGTTCTCGCGTTCGCTGGCGGACCTGCGCGCGGCCGGCTGGGTGGAGGCGGCCGTGACCGTCGGCCAGGCGTTCGGAGGGGACGTCGAGGCGGTGACGGTGCACTCCGGCCTCCTGGCGGCACGGCACGTTCTCGCCGCGGACGTCGCTGTGGTCACGCAAGGACCCGGCAACCTCGGCACCGGGACTCGCTGGGGGTTCAGCGGCGTCTCCAGCGGCGAAGCAGTGAACGCGGCCGCCGTCCTGAATGGTCGACCGGTCGCCTGCTTGCGCATCAGTGACGCCGACCCGCGACCGCGACACCGCGGCGTTTCGCACCACTCGCTGACTGCCTACGGGCGGGTGGCCCTGCTCCCGGCGGACCTCGTCGTACCGATGCTCGATGGTGAGCTGGGAGAGGTCGTACGACGGATGTGCGCACCGCTCGCCGAACGACACCGGCTCGTCGAGGTGTCGGTCGACGGGCTCGTAGCGGCGATGAGTCAGGTGCCGACGCCGCTGTCCTCGATGGGCCGTGGACTGGCAGCCGACCCGGCGTACTTCCTCGCGGCGGCTGCGGCAGGCCGGCATGCCGCGTCCATGCTCTGAAAACGACACAGTTGTGACGTATCGCACGCCTGACGTCTGCTGCTAGGCACTGCGGTCTGCTGTCACACTGCAGACATGACGGCAGCTGCGCCGACGGTCGCGGCGTCTCGCCGGTCCGCGGACCGTCGATCGATGCTGTCAGCGCTGCAAGCGAAGTTCGGCGTGTCGATGGTCGTCGCCAACATGGTCGGCGGCGCGGTCGTCTTCGTCTTCCTGGGATTCGTCCTGCCCAGGCCGCAGCGGTATCTCGACGCCAATGTGATCGCGCTTATCGCCTACATGGCGTTCTCGATGGTGGTCGGGTGCGCCGTGTCCGCGCGCGCGTTCCAACCGATCCGCAACTGGGTGCTCGGCGACGCCGGGACCACTGAGCACGACCGTTGTTACGTCGTGACGCACGCAAGACGTCAAGCGCTGATCAACTTCTGCATGTGGATGGGCTCGGAGCTCGTCTTCATCCCGATCAACCTTCACTACGGACTGCAGAGCGAGCTCGACATCATGTCGACGATTTTCGACGGTGCGATTACGACGTGCGGCCTGACCTATCTGATGGCGGAGCGGATTCTCCGTCCGATCCATGAGCTCGCGTTCGAAGATGCGCTGCCGACCCATCGTTATGTGCCTGGTGTGAAGTCCCGCATCCTCTCGGCATGGGCGATCGGCACCGGCGTTCCGCTTGTCGGTGTGTTCATGATGACGATCAACCACGGCCACCGACCCGTCTCGATTGCCGCTGTCGGCTTTCTCGCCTGCGTCGGCCTCCTCACCGGCGCACTTGCGATGGTGTTCGCTGCGAAGTCCGTCGCAGACCCGATCGAGTCGGTGACGACGGCACTGTCCGCAGTCGAACGAGACCGACTCGATGTGAAAGTCCCGGTCTACGACGGCAGCCAGATCGGCCAGCTGCAGAACGGCTTCAACTCAATGGTCGAAGGTCTCCGCGAACGCCGTCGACTGCACGACCTCTTTGGCCGACAAGTCGGCACCGACGTCGCGCGCCAAGCGCTCGAGCGTGGAGTCCACATCGGCGGCGAACAAGTCTTCGCATCGATGCTGTTCGTTGACGTCATCGGGTCGACCGAGCTCGCCGCGTCACGTCCGGCGCCGGAAGTCGTCGCCGCCCTGAACGCGTTCTTCGCCGTGGTCATCGACGTCGTCGACCGGACCGGCGGCTTCGTCAACAAGTTCGAGGGTGACGCCGCCCTGTGCGTCTTCGGCGCACCTGTCCCCCGTGAAGACTCCGCGACCTGCGCGCTCCTCGCCGCGCGTCTGCTGCACGAACGACTCCGCGACGTCCGCGGTTTGTCCGCCGCAATCGGTGTATCAGCCGGGACAGTCGTGGCGGGCAACATCGGAACACGGGAACGCTTCGAGTACACCGTGATCGGCGACGCCGTGAACGAGGCTGCCCGTCTCACCGAGCTGGCGAAGTCACGAGCCACCAAGGTCCTGGTGTCGTCGACGGCGCTGAAAGCAGCGGACGAGAGGGAGCGGCGGTTCTGGCACGCGGACGGCGAAGTGACCCTCCGCGGCCGCACGACGTCGACCGAGCTGGCCAGCCTCCACGTCGGCTAGACGTCGGGGAACGTGAGCGCCGCCTCGATCGGGCCGGTGCCGCGAGGGCGGTCGACGTTGCCGTCGCCGTCGAGCACCCGCACCTGCGCGACCGGGTCGGCGGGGCGCACTTGACCAAGCGTGACAGCCGCCCAGCGCGGGTCAGTCCCCCCTTCAACCGCATGGAACGTCGATTCGCCCGGCAGCTTGAACTCGATCTGGCCAGTGGTCGGCGCGCCGACGACAACGCCGTCGTCGACGGATGCGCCCGGCGCGGGCACGTGCACCACGACCCCGACGTAGGGCACGTCCCCGTCGCTCGCAATGTCGTGAACGGCGACCGCCTTGCCCGGAGCACTTTCGAGGACCGCGCCGGCGACCAGGTGGGCACCGGCCCTGACCACGAACACGGCAACGGCGCCGCCATCGGTGTCGCCCGACCCCACGATGTGCGGTGCGCCGAGCGGGGCAAAGTCCGATGGCATCTGCGCCGGCATGGACCGCAGAACGACGTCCCACTTGACCCAAGTCGGATCCGCACCCACCAGCGGCCATTCCGTGACGGCCATCCGGCTGCCGCCCATCGTAGGACTGGCACTCGGTGACGGTGTCGATGCTGCCGAGCTCGACGGGCGCGGGTTGAGCGGCACGGGCTTGTCTGCCTGGCCGCCGCCGGTGACGTTGACGCCTATCAGCACCACAGCAGTCACCACGGCAGCCCCCGTGACTCCGCCAAATGCGACGCGGCGGCGGTGCAGGGCACGCGCACGCTGCTCCACGCCGAGCCACAGGTCTTCCGCTACTTGAACCTCGGACGCACGCTGGGTGAGCGTTCGCCGCAGCTCGGTGTCGATCGGGCTCATCGGGTTGCTCCTTGCATGTCGGCGGGCAGCGCCGCCCGTTCGTCTTCCCGCAGGCCGGCGTCATCGCGAAGCTTCGCCAGACCGCGGGCGACGGTGCTCTTGATGGTGCCGACGCTGACCCCCAGCGCCGCCGCGGTCTCTGCCTCACTCAGCTCTTCGTAATAGCGGAGGACGACAGCAGCCCGCTGCCGGCGGGGTAACCGGCGCAGCGCGGACCACAATGCGTCGTGCAGATCCGCGTCGGCGACCAGGTCCCGCCCGGTCGCGGGCATGGCGGCGAGATGCTCATCGTGAGTGACCGACGTCAAGTGACGGTCACGCCGCCACCAGGAGGTGCGGGTGTTGACCATGGTGCGACGGACATAAGCATCGACCGCATGCCGGTCGCGGATGCGTGGCCAGGCGAGATAGGTCTTCGCGAGCGCGGCCTGGAGGAGATCCTCGGCGTCGCTGTGGTTGCCCGTCAGCAGATAGGCGGTCCGCAACAGCGCAGCGGAACGCCCCGCGACATAGTCGCGGAACTCCTCGCGCATGACCTTGTCCACACCTAACAAGACGCTCGCCGCTCGTCGATGGTTGCTCCCGACTCCGACGAGCAGCTACATCGAGGCGATGAGCTTTTCCACTCGGTCGTCGACGGACCGGAACGGGTCTTTGCAGAGGACCGTACGCTGCGCTTGGTCGTTCAACTTGAGGTGCACCCAGTCGACGGTGAAGTCGCGGCGCTTCTCCTGCGCACGCTTGATGAAGTCGCCGCGCAACCGAGCACGGGTCGTCTGTGGTGGGACGGACTTGGCTTCGAAGATCCGCAGGTCGGTGGTGACACGTTCGACCGCACCCTTGCGTTCGAGCAAGTAGTAAAGACCGCGCCGACGACTCACGTCGTGGTAAGCGAGGTCGATCTGAGCGACGCGCGGCGATGACAGCGGCAGGTCGTGCTTCTCGCGATAGCGTTCGATGAGCTGATACTTGGTCACCCAGTCGATCTCGCGTTCGACGCTGCCGAGGTCACCACTCTCTACGGCCTTGATGGTGCGTTCCCAGAGGTCGAGAACGCGTTCCGCAGTCGCGTCGGTGCCTCGCCGCTGAACGAAGTCGCGAGCCTTGGCGTAGTACTCGAGCTGAATCTCCAGCGCGCTCGCTTCGCGGCCGTTGGCAAGCTTGACCCGGCGACGGCCGGTCATGTCGTGCGAGACCTCACGGATGGCGCGGATCGCGTTCTCCAAGGTGAGATCACGCATGACGACACCGGCTTCGATCATGCGGAGCACGAGGTCCGTCGTACCGATCTTCAGCAGCTCCGTCGTCTCGGACATGTTGGAGTCGCCGACGATCACGTGCAGCCGACGGAAGCGCTCCGCGTCGGCATGAGGTTCGTCGCGCGTGTTGATGATCGGGCGGGACCGCGTTGTCGCGGACGACACCCCCTCCCAGATGTGCTCGGCACGCTGGGAGACGCAGTAGACCGCACCGCGCGGTGTCTGTAGCACCTTGCCGGCCCCGCAGATGATCTGGCGGGTGACGAGGAAGGGGATCAGTACGTCGGCCAGCCGGGAGAACTCGCCGTGCCGCCCCACCAGGTAGTTCTCGTGACAACCGTAGGAGTTGCCGGCGGAGTCGGTGTTGTTCTTGAACAGATAGATGTCGCCGGCGATTCCTTCCTCGCGCAGGCGCCGTTCCGCGTCCATGAGCAGGCCTTCGAGCGTGCGCTCCCCCGCCTTGTCATGGGTGACGAGGTCGACGAGGTCGTCGCACTCGGGGGTCGCGTACTCGGGGTGCGAACCCACGTCGAGATAGAGCCGGGCGCCGTTCTTGAGGAACACGTTGCTGCTGCGACCCCACGAGACGACCCGACGGAAGAGATAGCGAGCCACCTCGTCGGGTGAGAGGCGGCGCTGGCCACGGAACGTGCAGGTGACGCCGTACTCGTTCTCCAGCCCGTAAATCCGGCGGTCCACGTCGTCACTCTAGGCACCTGCAGGCTCAGAAGTGGCGTTCCAAGTCCGCCAGGCAGGGAATCCTCAAGGGGACGGCGAAATGTGACTGGGGTCACAATGGTCTGTCGAGGCACCTTCGGTGCCGGAAAGGGTGGAGATGCCCGGGATCATCCCGCTGGCGCGGGTCACGCTGGGGGCGGCATTGGCGGTCGCCGGTTTTGTGCTGCCGGCCGGCGCCCAGGCGGCATCCCACGGCGGACATCCGCCCTGGGCGTCTGCCAAGAGCGCGACGATCCACCCCGGCGTGATGGTGAGCATGGGGGGCGTCGACTGTCGAGCCGGGTTCATCTTCACGGACGGCACCCACGCCTACATCTCCATTCCTTCGTCCTGCTCCGGGACCGGGCCGGTCGACAACTCCAGGTGCGACGCGGGGCAGGATCCCTACGGACTCCCCGTGACCATTCAGGGCGCGAAGCACAAGGGCAGGCTGGTCTACAGCTCGATCACCACGATGGAGCTTCGGAGCCAGCGGGGAACCAACCGTTGTTCGTTCAACGACTTGTCGCTCGTCCGTATCGACCGGCGTGACCTCAAGCGAACGAACCCCTCAGTGCCGGTGATCGGCGGCCCGACCGGAGTCTCCAAGAACGGACCGGCCGCGCTGGCCCAGCTTTCGGTCTATGCCGCGGCACCGAGCAATGCGCAGGCACTGAGCACCAGCGGTGCCGGGTGGTCACACGCGATCATGGTCGACGGGGCAGTCGCCAGCGGCGACCTCGGCGCCGCGGTTCTGACCGCGAAGGGGCAGGCCCTGGGCATGGTGAGTGGAGTGCCGACGGCCAACGGTCGGACGTTGGTCAACGACCTCTGCCACGAGATCCGCTACCTGCACACGGTGAAGAAGTTCGCCGACGTGCATCTGGCCAGGGGCACGGTGAAGTACACCCCGATGGTTCCACTGCGGACGGCGCTTTAGCGGTCAGCTCGAGAGCAGCTGCTCCAGCTGGTTGTCAGTGAAGCGGCGGAACTTGCGTCGCGGCCGGGTGCGGTCGAGTACGGCGACCTCGAGCTGGGCGGCGGCGAGTGAACGTTGCTCGCCGTCGGCGTTGGCGAGTGCATCGACTGCGAACCGAAGACATTCGGCGAGCGGCATGCCGTCGTGGTGGCCTTGCTGCATCTTGGTGGAGATGGCGTCGGCATTGCCGCCCATGGCAACGAAGCCTTGCTCGTCGGCGACGCTGCCGTCGTAGGTGAGCCGGTAGAGCTGGTCCCCCGCTGAGGTCTCCCCGACCTCGGCGACGGTGATCTCGACCTCGTAGGGCTTGGACTCGGTGGTGAAGATCGTGCCGAGGACCTGTGCGTAGGTGTTGGCGAGCATGCGGCCGGTGACGTCGGAGCGGTCGTACTGGTAACCGCGGACGTCAGCGATACGGACGCCGGCCTGGCGGAGGTTCTCGAACTCGTTGTACTTGCCGACCGCGGCGAAGGCGATGCAGTCGTAGATCTCGGAAACCTTGTGCAGCGCACTCGACGGGTTCTCGGCGACGAAGAGAATGCCGTCGGTGTAGGTGGTCACGAGAACGGATCGACCGCGCGCGATGCCCTTGCGGGCGTAGTCGGCGCGGTCCTTCATCACCTGCTCGGGTGAGACGTAGCCGAAGGGCATGCTCATGAGGCACCGCCCATGGGCGCGATCGGACCACCGGGGCTCGTCATGCGTTCGTCGACGACGCGTTGGGTGACCTGGGCGACCTCGTCCTCGGTGAGCTTGCGGAAGCCGTCGGCGGTGACGCTGGTCACGACCGGGAAGATGCGGCGGGTGAGGTCGGGTCCGCCGGTCGCGGAGTCGTCGTCGGCGGCGTCGTACAGGGCGTGTATGCAGGCGAGGACGGCGTCCTGCTCGGCGAAGTCGTCTCGATAGAGCTTCTTGAGGGCACCGCGGGCGAAGACGCTGCCGGAGCCGACGGAGTGAAAGCTGTGCTCCTCGTAGCGGCCGCCGGTGACGTCGTAGGAGAAGATCCGGCCGCCTCTGTCGCCGTTGTCGGCATCGAGGTCGTATCCGGCAAACAGAGGTACGACGGCGAGCCCTTGCATCGCCATCGCGAGGTTGCCGCGGATCAGCAGGCTGAGCTGGTTGGCCTTGCCGTCGAGGGACAGCGTGGTGCCTTCGATCTTTTCGTAATGCTCGAGCTGCACCTGGAAGAGCCGGACGAGCTCGATGGCGATGCCGGCGCTGCCGGCGATGCCGACGCACGAGTACTCGTCCGCCTGGAAGACCTTCTCCATGTCTCGTTGGGCGATGACGTTGCCCATCGTCGCGCGGCGGTCGCCGGCCATGACGACACCGGACGAGTGAGTGACGGCGACGATGGTCGTGCCGTGCGGGGCGTCGATGGTCATGCCTTGAAGGCCCTCGAAGCGGCGGCTGGGCAGAAGGTCCGGGCGGTAGCTGGCAAGGAAGTCGGCGAAGGAGCTGCTGGCAGGTGCGAAGAAGGCACCCGGCAGCTTGCCGCCGTCGGCAAGGGCGTCCATGTACTCACCCTGTCACAACGCGTAGGCGGTTGTCGGTCAGGACGCCAGGTGCTTGCGGAGGTTCACCTCGAGCGGGGACCCCCCGGTCCAGTAGCCCTGGTCCGCAACAAGTCGAAGTGCTGGCTTCTGGTGCAACTCGAGGTAGCGAGCGGCCGCACGCAAGCGACCAGGCTCGTCGTCGAACTGGCCGAGCCCCATGTTGCACGGACCGCAGAGCCCGCCGCGCACCTTGCCAGTCGGATGGTCGTGGTCGATGTGTTTGATCGGTCGACTGCGACAGATCGCACACAGCCCATCTTGGGCGACGAATAGCGCGTCGCGTTGCTCGATCGTCAACCCAAACGTCCGGCGCAAGTGGTCAGCCTCGCCCTGCTGCCGTCGGCAGTTCTTACAGTACGAGGCATAACCATCACTCGACGTCGCGATGCGATGCCAGTTGGACAGCGCCGAGATCTCGCGACAACCGGGGCAGAACTTGTGCCCCGCAGGGACATCCGCCCGCTCGCGGACCGCACGCCCCTTACGAGCCTGCCGGCTGCGATACGTACGCGCCGCGCGAGTGGAGTAACAGTCCTTACAGTAAAACTGCAGGCCGTCTGGTCGGGCGGCGTTCCGAGAGAAGGCCTCAAGAGGCTTCACGAGGCCGCAGTCAGGACATTGCTTCTGCACGGAACTGGAGTAAGTCACTCGCCTCCCTTCTGTATGTACCCGCGTACAAAATCCTCCGCGTTCTCCTCTAAGACCGAGTCGATTTCGTCGAGGATGTCGTCGACGTCTTCGCTCAGTTTTTCGTGGCGTTCCTGTACGTCTGAGGACTCGACGTCTTCGACTTCCTCGACGTCCTGGGACTCACGAGTGGCGCGCTTCTGACCGCCCTCGTCTTTGCTGGCCATGCGTACCTCCACGTGGTGGCTTAGGCCGACAGTACCTCCCGGAACCGTCGGTTACTCGCATGTCATCGGCACTTCGGGACACCATTGGAAGCGTGGACGTCGACGAGATCGCGGATCGCCTCTACGCGCTACCGCCCGAGGAGTTCACTGCGGCGCGCGACCAAGAGGCCAAGCAGGCCGACTCGGCCTACCTCCGCAAGGCGGTCACCGCGCTGCGCAAGCCGACCGCAGCCGCCCACGCCGTCAACCGGCTCGTCCGCGAACGCACTGGCGACATCGATGCCCTCCTCAGTCTCGGCGACGAGATGCGCGTCGCCATGGGCAGTGACCCCGCCGAGGTACGGCGCCTCACCGACAAACGTCGCACGCTGATCGCGGGCCTCCTCGACGCAGACCTCTCGGCCGCCGTACAGGAACAGGTCAAGGCCACCCTCGAAGCCGCCACCGCCGACCCGGACCTCGGCGCTGCGGTGCGATCCGGACGATTGGTGAAGTCACTGCACTACGCCGGCTTCGGCAACCTTCCGGACCTCTCCGGCGCCGTCGCGACGCGTTCACGCAAGCCCGCGCCGAGCCCGGATCTCACCTCCGCGCGAGACCGCGTCCTGAATCTCTCCGGCATCGCCGACGACGCGCAGCGGCGCTACGAGATCGCCGTCAAGAACGCGACCGAGGCACGCCAAGTCCTCGAAGCTGCCGAGGCCGAGCGCGCCGAGGCGCACAAGGTCGCCAAGGCCGCACATGCCGACGCGGAGAAGGCGCGCCGGGAGCTCGGCCGGCTCGAACGCTCCTAGCTCTCGCTGCCGGAACGCACGACGATCCCACGCCGTCGCTGGTGCACGTCGTACCAAAGAGCCACAGCCAACGCCGCGCCGATCACGAGGAGTACGACGAGCGCGAACACGTCGCTACTTGCCGGCGATCTCGTCCACGAGCTGCGCCGCCGTCGTACACCGCTCGAGCAGCTCGTCAACGTGTGCCTTGGTGCCGCGCAGCGGTTCCAACATGGGCACCCGTTGCAACGAGTCGCGACCGACATCAAAGATGACGGAGTCCCACGACGCCGCGGCCACATCGTCGGCGTAGCGCGCGAGACACCGACCACGGAAGTAGGCCCGCGTGTCCTCCGGCGGCTCCGTCACCGCACGATCCACGTCGGCCTCCGTGACGATGCGCTCCATCCGACCGCGCGCCACCAGGCGGTTGTAGAGCCCCTTGTCCGGCCGCACGTCGCTGTACTGCAGGTCGACGAGCTGCAGCTTGTGCGCGTCCCAGTCGAGTCCTTCACGGTCTCGATATCCCTGCAACAACTCGTACTTCGCGACCCAGTCGAGCTCTCGCGACAACGACATCGGTTCGCTCGCAAGCCGTTCGAGCACCGACTCCCAGCGATCGAGGATGTCGGTGGTCTGCTCGTCGACATCGTCTCCGTAGCGGTCCTGGCAGAACTTGCGTGCCTGCTCCAGATACTCCATCTGCAGCTGCACGGCAGTCAGCCGGCGTCCGTCGCGCAAGGTGACTTGATGCTGCAGCGTGGGATCGTGCGACACGGAGCGCAGCGACGCGACCGGCGCTTCGACTCCGAGGTCGACGCCCGTGTCGGCGAACCACCGCTCCTCGATCATCGCGAGGACGAGGCACGTCGTGCCGACCTTGAGATAGGTCGAAACCTCGCTCATGTTGGCGTCGCCGATGATGACGTGCAGCCGGCGGTAGCGCTCCGGGTCGGCGTGCGGCTCGTCGCGCGTGTTGATGATCGGCCGCTTGAGCGTGGTCTCCAGCCCGACTTCGACCTCGAAGAAGTCGGCGCGCTGCGAGATCTGGAAGCCGTGCTGTCTGCCGTCCTGGCCGATGCCGACGCGGCCGGCGCCGACGACGACCTGACGCGTCACGAAAAACGGTGTCAGGTGACGCACGATGTCGGCGAACGGCGTCTGCCGGCGCATCAAGTAGTTCTCGTGGCACCCGTAGGACGCGCCCTTGTTGTCCGTGTTGTTCTTGTAGAGCTGGATGCCGGCAGCCCCGGGGATCGTCTTGCCGGCGTGGGCAGCTGCAGCAGCCATCACCCGCTCCCCCGCCTTATCCCACATCACCGCGTCGCGCGGGTTGGTGATCTCCGGCGTGGAGTACTCCGGGTGCGCGTGGTCGACGTAGAGCCGCGCGCCATTGGTCAGGATGACGTTGGCAAGGCCGATCTCGTCCTCAGCGAGTGCGTCGGTCGCGTCCCGGCCGGCGGCCAGCTGCACGCCCGTCGCCACGTCGAAGCCACGCGCGTCGCGCAGTGGCGACTCTTCCTCGAAGTCCCATCGCGGCCGGCGGTCCCGCGTGCCCATCGTCGTCGCCGACAGATAGGCGTTGACGATCTGGCTCGAGGCGAGCATGTGGTTGGCACTGGTCTGTCCAGGCACGGCGATGCCATACTCGGTCTCCGTGCCCATGACCCGGCGCACGCTCACCCCGCCAGACTAGACCGGGCACCGCTGGCGGTCCCGCCGAAACACAGGGCAGACTTCGCGCGTGCAACTGCCCGAGACCGAGTACGTCGACGTCGGAGGGGTGCGGCTCGCCTACCAGACGTACGGCGAGGGCGACCTCTCCGTCATCGGTGTCCCCAACTGGTCGAGCAACATGGACGCGATCTGGCTGATGGACAGCTGGGTCGACTTTGCCTCCAGGTTGTCCCGGGCGACCCGCCTGGTGATGTACGACCAGCGCGGGACCGGGCTGTCCGACCGCGTCGCGCCGGTCGAGACGATCGAGCAGGCCGCCGACGACCTGCTTGCACTCGTCGACCACCTCGAGGTGGAGCGTGCAGTCCTCTTCGCCTTTGACATGTCGACACCGACCGCGCTGGCCTTCGCAGCGCGCTATCCCGACCGGACGCACAGCCTGCTGGTGCTGGGCGGCACTGCCCGGGTGTTCGCCGACGACGACTACGAGGTCGGGGTGGCGCCGGACACCGTGGCGGCGATCACGCACTTGATCACCGAGGGTTGGGGACGGACCGACTCGCCATACGCGTTCATGGGCGTGCCTGACCACCCGGACGACGACCGGACGCTCGACCGAGCGCAGGTGGCGCGGGTGCAGCGCCAGGCCGCCTCGCGCAGCGACATCGACGGGTTGGTGGACAGCTGGTGGCGCATGGACGGCCGCCACTACGTCGAGGGGGTCCGGGCGCCGGCGGTCGTCATGCACCGGACCCACGACCAGCTCGTCCCGGTCAGCCACGGACGGTGGCTTGCCGACCACCTGCCCGACGCGCGGCTCGTCGAGCTCCCAGGTGACATCCACTATCTGTGGCTCGCTGACCGGCCATTCATCACGCGGGAGATTCTCCGCTTTCTCCACCGTGAAGACTTCGACACCGGTGACCGGCGACTCGCTGCGCTCGTCGTCACCGACATCGTGGACTCCACCGGTCGCGCCGCCGCACTGGGCCACGAGAAGTGGCGATCACTGCTGGACCGGCATGACGATGCGCTGCGCCGCGGGTTGCGACGGTACGGCGGCGCCGAGCGCAACACTGCCGGCGACTCTTTCGTTGCGACGTTCACGTCGGCGGAAGCCGCGACGCGCTTCGCCCTGGCAGCGGTCGAGGACGCGCGCGAAGCCGGAGTGAACCTCCGCGCCGGCGTGCACGTCGGTGAGGTCGAGGAGCGCCAAGGGCAGCTGCACGGCCTCGCCGTGCATGTGGCCACCCGCGTCCAGAGCAGTGGTCAGCCCGGACAGGTGCTCGTGACAGCCGGCGTCCACGATGCGCTGACCGGCACTGCCGGACTGACATTCGTGCCGACCGGCGACCACGAGCTGCGCGGCGTGCCGGGCAGCTGGTACCTGTGGGCCGTCAGTCCCGGTTAGAGGTACTGGCCTGTATTCGCGACGGTGTCGATCGACCGACCTGCCTCGGCACCCTTGCCGGTGACCAGGGTCCGGATGTAGACGATGCGCTCGCCCTTCTTGCCGGAGATGCGCGCCCAGTCGTCCGGGTTGGTCGTGTTGGGCAGGTCCTCGTTCTCCTTGAACTCGTCGATGCAGGCCGTCGTCAGGTGGGACAGACGCAGGCCTTTCTGACCGAGCTCGAGGAAGTCCTTGATGGCCATCTTCTTGGCGCGCGCGACGATGGTCTCGATCATCGCGCCCGAGTTGAAGTCCTTGAAGTAGAGAACTTCCTTGTCGCCGTTGGCGTAGGTCACCTCGAGGAAGCGGTTGTCTTCGCTCTCGGTGTA
>JAICMI010000112.1 GCA_025929315.1 Frankiaceae bacterium | reverse complement strand
GGCGGTGGCGTTGGTCTTGTCGGCGTATGTCGGATTTGTCGTGGCCAGCCACAGGCCACGCACCGGCTCGTCGATCCCCCGCAATGCTGCTCGCGCGGCCTCGACGGCCATCGTCGTGGAGTCTTCGTCGTACGACGCGGCGGTGCGGGTGCCCATTCCACCGCCGCCCCCGGCGACCGACGCGATCGTGGTGCGGTCGAGCCGCCGATAGGGCAGGTGGACGCCCCAGCCGAGAATGCCGCGCACGTCCTCAGGCTACGCGGGATCTGACGACCCATCAGATCTCGCGCCGTCGTTTTGATCGCTTTGCCCCGAAGGCCCGGCCTGGTCGGCCTTGGCCTTTTCTCAGGTTCTTGGCCTTGCCTACCGAGATACCGGGTAACCCGTTACCGGCGGCCGCCACGGTCGTTGCAAAAGCGGAGAACGCTGGAAGGGCAGGCCTTGTCAACCGACGTGCAGCACCGGCTCCCCGGGCCACTAGCGATCGCCCGGCACGCCTTTCCGAACGTCGCCGTCTCGACCTTCATCCCCATGGCCCTGTTCTACTTGGGCTGGTACACCGAAGGTCGCTCCGCGGCGTTCGCGCTCGCCCTCGGTTGGGCCCTGACGCTCGTGGGCTGGCGCTCGGTACGACGCCAGCGCATCCCCGCGATGCTCGTGCTCACGACCGTGCTCCTGGTGCTTCGTACGACGATCGCGGTCATGAGCGGCAGCACTCGCCTCTACTTCATGCAGCCCATCGTCACGACATGTCTCATCGGCCTGCTGTTCCTCGTGTCGGTCGCCGCGGGGCGGCCGCTCATCACCAAGCTGGCCGCCGACGTCTTCCCCCTGCCGACCGAGGTCGCGGAGCACGCAGACCTGCGTGAGCACTTCCGCAAGATGAGCTTTCTGTGGGCCGGCGTCTACTTCTTCAACGCCGCCGTCACGCTGCTGCTGCTCCTCAACCTGCCGGTGAGCGCCTTCGTGGCGACGCACAGCTTCGTCGGACTGGGCATCATCTGGGCCGGGATATGCATGACCATCTACCTGTCCCGGCCGGTGCTGCAGCGGGTGCACAACGCGGCCGCAGCAGCCGCCGCGGCCGTCTGACTCACCGGGACGCGAGCTCCTTGGCGGTGAACTCCGCCTCGTGGTCGAGCGCCTTGACACCGTTCTCCACGGCGAACTTCTCCAGCTTGCCGCCGAGCAACGGGATCGACACCTTGACCTCGGCCTGCACATCCTGCCGGGTGCCTCCGCCGTCCGGCGACAGCGTGACAGTGCCGTCGATGCGCGACGGGACGCCGTGCACCTCGACGCTGTAACGGCAGGTGCGCTCGCCGGCGTCGCCTGCTGACCACTGATCGGTCTGCACCACGGTGTTCGTCGGCTGCATGACCTTCTTGGCGAAGCCGGGAAGGTCGACGGTGAGCTTGCGACGCGCGACCAGCCGGGGCCCGTCCTCGCGCTGCTCGGAGTCGATCTGGATGTCGGTGGCGCCTGCATCGGCGTACTTGCGCATGCAGAAGTCCGGGTCCGCCATCAGCGCGTAGACGGTGTCGACGTCGGCGTCGAAGTGGTGCGTCACCTGCATCCGCATGAGGCGGAAACTAGCGCACGAACAGCCGACGCGGCAGCGGTCGTTCGAGCGACGGCATGACCCCGGGGACTGCCGGACCGGGGTCGGGGTCGGCGTCGGTCGTGTGCTGCCGAGGCATCGCCATCAACGTGCGGGAACGGGCGAACCGGACGATGTCGTCAGGCGGCACCGGCGGCGAGAAGAGGAACCCCTGGATGTACTCGCAGTCGTGGGCGCGCAGATAACCCAGCTGCTCGGGCGTCTCGACGCCCTCGGCGACGACCGGCAGGCCCAGCCCGTGCGCCATGCCGATCGATGCGGCGAGGATGGTCTCGCGAGGACCTTCCGAGCCGATCCCGTCGATGAAGTAGCGGTCGATCTTGAGCTCGTCGATCGGCAGCTTGCTCAGTCGGCTGAGCGATGCATAGCCCGTCCCGAAGTCGTCGATGGACAGGCGCACGCCGAGGGACCGCAACCGGTGCAGGACCTCCAGTGCCGCGGCGTTGTCCTCGACGATCAGGCTCTCGGTGATCTCGAGCTTCACGGCTCGCGGATCGACCGTCTCGCGGGTGATCACCTCGGCGATGCGGTCGACGACGTTCGGATCACTGATCTGTCGCGCGGAGAGGTTCACCGCCATCACCAGATCGAGCTCATTCGCGCGACGCCAATGACGCTGCTGGCGGCACGCGGTGCGCAGGGCCCACAGACCCATGTCGACGATCTGCCCGGACGCCTCGGCCATCGGGATGAACTCCGCCGGCGAGACATTGCCCCGGGTCGGGTGACTCCAGCGCATCAACGCCTCGACGCCGATCACCTCACCGCTGGCAGCGTGGACCACCGGCTGGTAGGCCAGCGTGAACGCCGAGCTGTCGAGGGCCCGGGCGAGGTCGTCGTAGAACCGCAACCGGTCCCTTGTCTCCTGCTCCAGGCGCGGCTCGAAGACGACCACCGAGCGCGCGGTCGCCTTGGCGTTCTGCAACGCAATCTCGGCGCGGCGGAGCACGTCGGGCGCGGCGAGGGACTCGAGCGGGTTGATGGTGACGACGCCGCACACCGCACCGATGTCGTACTGGCTCGCCGCGACGCTGTAGGTCGAGCCGACCGCAACCTGCACGCGCTCCACCACCTGTTGGGCGAGCTCGCGCGGAAGGTTCTGCAGCAACGCGCCGAAGACATCGCCGTCGAGCCGCGCGACGGTGTCCTCGGGACGGAGCACGCTCGCCAACCGAGCCGCCACGGCCACCAGCATCTCGTCGGCGACGGTGGGCCCATGGGCCTCGTTGAACGCGGCGAACTGTGCCAGGTCGACGACGATGACGGCGCGTGATGCGCTCTCGTCAGCCTGCGCGAGAACGGCATCCAGCCTTTCCAGGAACGCGGTCCGGTTGAGAAGCCCGGTCAGCCGGTCCTTCGCGACCTGGTCGGCCACCCAGACCGACAGCTCGCGGCGCTCGTGCTGCACGGCCTCGGTCTGGCGCCGGTGAACCTCGTGGAGCTCGCCGAGCGCGGTCTCGCTCGAGGTGAGCCGGCGCACCGCTGCTCGCGGCAGCACCAGAATGAGGCTCACCAGCAGGACGAGGCTGCCGAGGCTGACGGCGCCCCACCTCGAGGGCGCGGCCAGCACCAGGATGGCGAGCACGATCGCGAGCCAGACACCCGCGCGTCCGGCCGCTCGGAACAGGGTCCAGTCCGCAATGGCATGACCGACCCGTTGCAGCACCTACGGATGATCGGCCCGCTACGGCGTCGAGCCGATACGGCGTACGGCCGAATGGACGTCACCCGGCGTGGTTCTTACTGACTAGTCATCAGCGGCGTGACGAGCCAGCCGGCGGACGAAGCTGCCGATCGTCGCCAGCAGGAACAGGCGCAGCGCCCCGCCGGTTCCGGGCACCTTCGGCGTGTAGGTGCCGGACCACTCGATACGGGTGCCGGTGCCGTCCGGGGTGAGCCGCACGTCGGCGCGGTAGTCGCGCACCGGCAGCCCGGACAGGATCGTGTAGGCCATGTGCGTGGGCGGCGCGTAGGCGACGATCTCCTCCCGGCTGCCGACCCGCCCCAGCCCGAGTGCGCGGATGGCGCCCACGCCGCCGGGTGCGGGCGTGCCTTCGCGCTCCCACCAGGACCTCACGATCGTCGGGCCGGCCCAGCGCGACCAGCCCGCACCGTCGGCGAGCATCTCGAAGACCTTCTCCGGTGCCGCGTCCGAACGTCCCTCCACCCGGTAGGACGACCGGCTCACCATCCGCGGAACTCCGGATCGCGACGTTCGACGAAGGCGCGTACGCCTTCCTGCGCATCCGACGTTGTCATGACGAGCTCCTGTCCCCAGGCCTCCTCGGTGAGGGCCGCGTCGCGGTCGCCATCGAGGGCGTGGTTGACGAGTCGTTTGGTGATGCCGAGCGTCCGGGTCGGCCCACCGGCGAGCCGCGTCGCCAGCTCGGACGCGCGCTTGTGCAGGTCCGCAGCCGGTAGGACATCGCCGACGAGACCGAGGCGGAGGGCGTCCGCCGCCGGCACGTCCTCACCGAACAGATAGAGCCGCTTCGCGACGAGCGGTCCGACCAGGCGAGTCAGCAAGTAGGCGCCGGCCGCGTCCGGGGCGATCCCACGTCGTACGAAGACCGGCACGAGCTTGGCGGTGTCGGCCATGACGATCACGTCGCAGGCCAGTGCGAGATTCATGCCCGCCCCCGCGGCTGTTCCGTTGATCGCCGCAACGACGGGCTTCTCGCAGTCGAGGACTGCAGTGATGACGCGCTGCCAACCGGTGGCGATGCTGCGCGCCACGTCACCCTGCACCCGCTCGGGTGCGCCGTCGGGCTTGTCCGGGGTCGGCACCGGCACGCGCAAGTCGGCACCCGTACAGAACGCGCGGTCGCCCGCGCCCGTCAGGATGACGGCACGGACCGCGGCGTCGGCGCTCGCGTTCTCCAGCGCCGCCACCAACGCCTCCCGCGCCTTCCAATCCAAAGCATTGGCGACGTCAGGCCGGTCGAGGGTCAGCCGCAACACGCCGCCGTCGATCTCGGTGCCAAGGCCGACGTCGCTCACGTGAACTGCTCCCGAAGCCTGTACTTGAGCACCTTGTTGAGGGTCTCGTTGCGCGGCAGCTTGTCGACGACCTCGAGCCGCTCGGGAATCTTTTGTCGCATCAGCCCGGCCGCCTCGCAGGTGGCGACCATCTCGTCGAACGTGATGACTTCACCGTCGCTCGGCGCTTCGACCACCGCACAGACAAGCTCGCCGCGGTCACGGTCGGGCAGGCCGATGACGGCGACGTCGCCGACCTTCGGGTGCGCGAACAGCACCTCTTCGAGCTCGCGCGCCGAGATGTTCTCGCCCTTGCGAATGATGACGTCCTTGAGCCGGCCGGTCAGTCGCAGATGGCCATCCGCGCGGAGGACTCCGAGGTCGCCGGTGCGGAACCAACCTTCGCTGTCGAACGCCGCTTCGTTTGCGGACGGATCGGTGTAGCCCAGCGTCACGACCGGACCCTTGACCCGCACCTCGCCCTCCTCGTCCGTCGCGGCAACCATCTCGTCCTCCTTGACGATGCGCACGTCTGCACCGAGCACCGGTTTGCCCTCGGTGTTGGCCAGCTGCTCGTCGGTGTCGTGCGGGGAACCCATCGCGATCATCGGGATCTCGGTCATGCCGTAGCCATGCACGAGCCGCACGCCCATCTCACGCTGCACGTCGTAGAACAGCTCCGCCGGCTTGGCCGCACCGCCGCCCGAGATGATGCGCAACGTCGGTATCACCTTGGTGTCCGGTGACTTGCGCTGCTCGCTCAGGAACATTTGGTAGAAGGCTGTGCTGCCGCCGCACATGGTGACACCGAGCTCGCGGTAGGACGCGACCGCGTCGGCCGGCACGAACGCTTCGATGAGCACCGCACCGAACCCGGCCGCGAGCATCATCAGGAGGTAGTCAGGTCCGGCGATGTGCGAGTAGGGAAACGCGATCGAGCCCATGTCGTCCGGTGACATGTCGAGCGCTGCGGCAAGACCGCGACCACCTGCCATCAGCGACTGGTCGCTGTGCTGCGCGCCCTTCGGCTCGGACGTCGTACCGGATGTGTAGTAGACCCAGCGCATCTCGTCACCACTCGCCGGGGGCGGCGGCAGAGTCGACGGGTCGCCCGTAGGCAGCTGGTCACCGAGCTCAATGACGACCGGTGGAGCCGGCAGCTCGGCGGCGAGTGTCTTGGCCATCGCGCCGTAGTCGCGATCGCGCCACACACCTGGCACCAGCACGAACTGCGGCTTGCTCTGCCGCAGCACCGCCGCGACCTCGCGCTCGCGATAGAGATGCAGCACCGGGTTCTGTACGGCGCCGAGCCGTGCCAAGGCAATCGAGATGACGATGCTGTCGACGCGCGTCGGCAGCTGCCAGGTCACGAGAGTGCCGGGACCAATGCCTTGCGCGAACAACCCCGCGGCCGCCGACTCCGCCAGGCTGACGAGCTGGTCGAAGGTCACCCGTCGACCGGCCGGATCGATGAGCATGTCGCGACCGGAAGAAAGCTCGGCGCGCCGACGGACGAGCTCCCAGATGGTGGGTGCTTCGAGAAGCGTCGAGGTCATCGTGCAAGCCTTCCGGGATGGAGCACTGGGAGCTGGCAGCCCGTGAGAGTGTGCGGGACCTCATTGCGCACTACAACCTCGCCGGTGACCGGGGTTGGCTGGACGACATGCTGACACTGTTCACACCGGACGCGACGCTGACGATCGACGGCACCGACCATGTCGGGCAGGACGCAATCCGTGCCGTGTTCACCAAGGCGAAGGGACCACGACCGGAGCTCATTCGTCATCACGTCGCCACTTTGAAGATCGACGTCGCCGACGCCGACCACGCGAGCTCGCGCTGCTACTTCCAGGTGCTGACGATGCGCGGGCTCGACCACTGGGGTCGCTACAGCGACCGGTTCGTCCGTCGCGACGCTCGCTGGTTGTTCAGCCACCGTTCGGTGCGCGTCGACGGTGCGACGCCCGGCGGCTGGGCCGCGATGAGGGGTTCGGCCAGCGCCGGCAGGCATGAGCAACCCGGTCGTCACGACGTGCCGTAGACCGGTGTCGGTGCCGGCGCTTCGTCGAGCAGTCGTCGTACGACGTCGCCGAGTGCGGTCGGCTCCCATCGTTCACCCTTGTCGACCCGAGGGCCGTGCTGCCAGCCGTCGGCGACGCTGACGATGCCGCCTTCGACCTCGAACACCCGACCGGTGACGTCCTTGGACTCTGCCGAGCCGAGCCAGACGACGAGCGGCGAGACGTTCTCCGGTGCCATCGCGTCGAAGCCGCTGTCCGGCGCGCGCATCATGTCCGGCATCGCGACCTCGGTCATCCGTGTGCGCGCGGCAGGCGCGATCGCGTTGACGGTCACGCCGTAACGAGCGAGCTCCGCTGCAGCGTTGAGAGTCAACCCGACAATGCCCGCCTTGGCGGCCGCGTAGTTGCCCTGGCCGACACTGCCCATGAGCCCGGCGCCGGACGAGGTGTTGATGATGCGCGCATCCGGTGTGCGACCGGCTTTGGTCTCGTCGCGCCAGAACCCGGCGGCGTGCCGCAACGTGCAGAAGTGACCGCGCAGGTGGACGCGGATGACTGCGTCCCACTCCTCGACCGCCATGTTGGCGAGCATCCGGTCACGCAGGAAGCCGGCGTTGTTGACGAGCACATCGAGCCCACCGAAGGCGTCGACCGCAGCTCTGATGAGGCGCTCGGCACCATCCCAGTCGGCGACGTCGTCGGTGTTGGCGACAGCTTCGCCACCGGATGCGCGGATCTCGTCGACCACTTGCTGCGCCGGACCGGCGGACGTGCCCTCGCCCTCCCGCGATGTGCCGATGTCGTTGACGACCACCATGGCGCCCTCGGCGGCGAATGCCAGCGCGTGCGCGCGACCCAGCCCGCCGCCCGCGCCCGTGACGATCACGACGCGCCCGGAGCACAAGCCACTCATCGCAGGTAGGCCTGTCCGCCGTCGGCCATCAGCGTCGATCCCGTCACGTAGGCAGCATCGTCAGAGAGCAGAAAGGCGACAGCGCGGCCGACGTCCTCTTCCAACCGGCCGACCCGGCCGAGCGGGATCGTGCTGACGAACTCTTCGAACTCCTGCGGCGAGAACTGCGACCACATCTCCAAGCCGGGCGACATGCCGTTGGGGATGCATGCGTTGACGCGGATGCCGTCCTTGCCCCACTCGAGTGCGGCCATGCGCGTGAGCGCGCGAACCATCTCCTTCGTACCGGCGTAGAGCGCGAAGCCGGGCAGGTCATTGCGCAAGGCGGACCCGGTGCCGAGGTTGACGACGGCGCCCTTGGACTCCTTCAACGCCGGATAACACGCCTGCATGAACCACAGCGAACCGAGGAAGCCGCTCTCCCACGTCCGCCGCGCGTCCTTCTCGGTGATCTCGAGCACGGGGCCGAGGGCGACCATCTGCGCGTTGTTGACGAGGCCGTCGAGCCGGCCGAACCTGTCCAGCGCTGCGGCAACAGTGGCGTCGACCTCGTCACGACGTCGTACGTCGCATTGCAGGGACAGCGCGTCGACGCCGCGGGTCCGGATCTCGTCGGCGGTCTTCTCGACCTTCTCCAGCGTCCGGCCGGCAGCGACCACGGAAGCGCCCTCGGCAGCAGCAGCCAGCGCGATTCCCTGGCCGATCCCCTGCCCAGCTCCGGTCACCAGCACGACCCGGCCATCTAGTCGACCCACGCGCACTCATTTCTTCGGGGCCCCGCGGTGTTTTCGAGCGGAGCGAGAAAACAGCGTGGGGTTATCTGACGGGTCGTCAGGTTATCGTTCGGTCCGTGGACCTGCGCTACTCGCCTGCGGAGCAGGAGTTCCGCCGCGAGCTGCGCGACTGGCTCACGCGGACGCTGCCGACCGTGCCACCCAAGCCCGACGCCAACGACTGGACCGCGCGCCGTGACTACGACACCGGCTGGCAGCGGATGCTGCACGACGCGGGTTATGCCGGCATCAACTGGCCCGAGGAGTTCGGTGGCCGCGGGGCGACCCCTACCGAGCACCTGATCTTTCTCGAAGAGACCGAGCGCGCCGGAGCGCCCTACGTCGGCGTCAACTTCGTCGGTCTGCTGCACGCCGGACCCACCCTGGTCGCCGAGGGCAGCGACGAGCAGCGCAGCAGCCACCTGCCGGCGATCCTGCGCGGCGACGAGGTGTGGTGCCAGGGCTTCAGCGAGCCCGACGCCGGCTCCGATCTCGCCTCGCTTCGCACCCGCGCCGTACGCGATGGCGACCATTATGTGGTCACCGGCCGCAAGCTCTGGACGTCCTACGCGCCCGTCGCCGACTACTGCGAGCTGCTGGTCCGCACCGATCCCGACGCCACGAAGCACAAAGGCATCACCTGGCTGATCCTGCCGATGGACACTGCTGGCATCGACATCCGGCCGCTGCCCACCGTCCTCGGGTCGACCGAGTTCAGCGAGGTCTACCTCGACGACGTCCGGGTGCCGGTCGCCAACCGCGTCGGCGAGGAGAACGACGGCTGGCGGGTCACGATGGTCACGCTGTCGTTCGAGCGCGGCACGGCGTGGGTTGATCAGATCGTCGACTCCCAGCGCCTGGCCGGCGACCTCGTCGCAATTGCACGCAAGG
>JAICMI010000020.1 GCA_025929315.1 Frankiaceae bacterium | reverse complement strand
GGTTATTCATTCCTTTGGCGACGAGCTTCAGGACTTCCATCTCGCGGTCGGTCAGCCGCGGGGTCGGCACCTGCTGACGTTCGTCGTCCTTGCGCACCATCGTGGCGAACTCGGTGAGCAGCTTCGACGCCATCGACGGGCTGATCAGGCTCTGGCCGTTGTAGACGGCCCGGACCGCGCTCGCGACCTCCTCGATGGAGATCTCTTTGAGCAGGTAACCCATGGCGCCGGCCTTGATCGCGTCGTAGAGGTCGGCTTCCTCGTCGCTGATCGTCAGCATGATGATCTTGGTCGACGGCACCGCGTCCTTGATCGCCGTACATGCGTCGATGCCGCCACGCTTGGGCATCCGCACGTCCATCAGCACGATGTCCGGCGTCGTCTCGACGGCTTTCTGAACCGCTTCGGCGCCGTCCTCGGCCTCACCCACGACGTCGATGTCCGGCTCCTGCTCGAGCACCATCTCGAGCCCGCGCCGGAACAGCGCATGATCGTCCACCACGAGAACCCGGATCGGATCACCGGTGCCCGGCGCGATCGGCGGCACGCCGCTGTCGGGCATCTCGGTCACGGTGGCCTCCACGAGTTCAGGCCGGCATAGGCCGGTTTGCGGCCCATGATGGCACGGTTGTGCCCGTAACCCGGCCCGAACGCATCAATGCGTCAGTCCGTGGCGCCACCCGTCGTGACCAGCCTGATCACGCCATAGTCATAACCACGTCGCCGGTAGACGACGCTGGGCACTCCCGCCTCGGCGTCGACGTAGAGAAAGAAGTCGTGGCCCACCAGCTCCATCTCGAACAGCGCCTGGTCGAGCGTCATGGGCACCGCTTCGTGCGTTTTCTCGCGTACGACGAAGGGCCCCGGCACGTCCTCCTCGTCGGTGGCGTCAACGGCCGGTGCTGATCCGTTGGTGCTGAGCGCGGCCGTCGCGGCAGCCACCGACACCGGTGTCCGGATGCCGTGGTGCACGCGTTTGCGGTCGGCGGCTCGGCGCAGCTGAGCCTCGAGCTTGGCGGCCGCGAGATCGAGCGCGGCAAAGGGATCGCTCGCGGCCGCCTCGGCGCGTATGACCGGCCCGCGGGTGCGACAGGTCAGCTCCACCCGGGAACGCAAGTCAGCGAGGCGAGGGTTGTGTTCTTCGCATATTTCGACGTCGATGCGGCTGACCTTGCCGTCCAGCTTGGCGACCTTTGACAGCTTGGCCTCGGCCTGAGCCCGGAGCCGGTCACCGACCTCGGTGTGCCGGCCCTTCACGACCACGTCCACGCGGGGTCCCTTCCGTCGGTTGGTACCCACCAGTCACTGCGACGGTAGTGCCCAGGGGGGCAGTTGTGCAGACCCGCGTGGGCTATGAGGACTACGCCGCTGCGTAGCCGCAATGGTGGCGCAGGCGTGGGCGTGCACGCCTGCCGCGGCGAGGGCGGCTGCGCACTCGGTGAGGGTCACACCCGTCGTGATCAGGTCATCGACCAGAACCACTCGATCGACACGGAGCCGGTCGACGGCTCGACGGCGGGTGGTGAAGGCGCCGGAAAGGTTGCGAGCTCGCGCCCGGGCGTCCAGGCCGGCGGAGTCGGCGACCGCGCGGGAGTGACGCAGCGCAGGCACGACCGTCGCCGGCACCCCAGACCGCCGCAGCTCGCCGGCCGCCACGCTTGCCAACCGACGTACGACGTCCTCTCCGCGTCGACGCTGTGCGGCGCGGGCCGACGGGACCGGCACCAGGCAGACCGGGCCGGCGCCACCGACCGCGGCGCGCACCGATTGCCCGAGGGCCCAGCCCAAAGGTCGCTGCAACGCCAACAGGCCGTCCTCCTTCAGGCCGAGCAGTAGACCGCGGACGGAACCGCCGTAAGCCGTCACGGCGAACGGCGGGGGCAGGCCCGGCGGGGACGGACGCGGCCACGCAGGGCCTGGGGCGCAGAGCAACGGGGTCAGGCAGGACGAGCAGGCCAGCACGGAGCGCGCACCGCAACCGGCACAGTCGACGGGGAACACCAGGTCGAGGAGAGCCTTCATGCGCCCACGTTCGCGCCGCACAACGCCAGCTTGCGGGTGAAGTGTTCGGTTGTGGACGGCGATCAGTCGGCGTAGATCGGTTGATCACCCACGCCGACGCGCGACCAGCCCCCGGTCGGTTTGTTCCGCCACACGGATCGGCCGGCGACGACCAGCAACGGGCGGCCCGGCGCCGCCGCCACGTCGACAGGTTGCCCGACGAGCCCGGAGGTCGGCACCGTGCGCGTGCTGTAACCGTCGACGTCGACCTCGACGAGCTCCCGTCCGCCGACGGCATCCGCGGCCGTGACGACGAGCTGGTCGCCCCCGTCCCATGCCAGGCCGCGCACGTCGGTCGCATCCGGTAACACGTTGCGGAACGCGCCGAACTGCGTGCCGGTGCGGCTGGTCGTCACACGTCCGACCAGCAGACGCCCGTGACCGATCCGACCGACCACTGCGGCGACCCGCTCGCCGTCGCGGGACAGTCGTAGCTGCTGCACCGGCCGGTCGAGCAGCGACTGGTCGGCGGTGACATGCACTGCATGCCCGCCTGCGGCAGGCAACGCGCCGATCGTGCGAACGCCGCCGCGCGTCGCGACCGTGAAGACCGCTCCGGCCGGATCGAACGTCGGAGCCGTCATCGCGTCCGCGTTCAACCGGGTGGTCGGTGCGCCTCCGCGACGCCCGATCACAAGCGCCACGCCGTGTCGATCGCTGCGCAGCCCGGCAACCGTGGAGCTGTCGTGCGAGATCGCGATGCTGCTCGAGCCGCGGGCCGTCCGGGCAAGACCCGGAAGGCTGCCCCCGACTGTTCGCCATCGACCGGCGCGAACGAAGGCGCCCACACCTGTGGCGGGCGGCGCGGCCGGGTTGTATGTCGGCCACGCGCTGGTCGGCTGGTCGGCTGATGCACCCGATATGACCAAGGCCGAACCGTCTGCAAGGACGTGCACGCGCTTGATCTCGCTGATTTGCCGCAACGTCCACACGAGCTGCGCGGACAATGCCTTCAACTCACTCTGCGAGGCCTGGCGCACCGCGGCGGAGAAGTTCACCTCGGCGGTGCCGTCCGCAGCGATGGGGACGTTGCCCAAGAGCTCTGTCTTCTCGGGGAAGGCGCTGTGCACGCTTGGCGCGAGCCATGCACCGGGCCCGGTGAGGAGCGACCGGACCAGGGCGGTCGCGGAGCCCGGCGTCGGCGGCAGCAGCACCTGCTCCGGCACCAGCGTCGTCCCGGAGCGGTTGAGGTAGTAGACGAGCGCCGGACGGAACGCGCGCTGTGCGTCGAAGGTCGACAACAGGACACCGTCAGCAAGGCGATCGATGCGCCATTCGCCGTCCTGCCGTACGACGCCAAAGGTCGCACGCACGTCACCACCGCGCGGCGTGAAGTCGCCGCGCGCGTCGATCACGCCGATGCGCGGTGCACGAAGCTGCAGGGACCGGGCAGTTGGGCTGTGACTCGCGAGACGAATGTCGACGCCACTGTCGTCGTACGTCGTCAAGCTTTCGCCTGCCCGCCATCCGGCAGCGGCACGCCGGGTCAGGTAAGTGCGCGCGATGTCGTAGTTGCCGTCCGCATTGACGACAGCACGCAAGAATCCACGAACGACGTCAGTGGGGAGCAGGCCGGGCTGCGCCGCGGCAGGCAACACACGAACGTCGACATCGCCGAGACCACCAGGAGCCGGCACCTGGCGGCCGACGTGCACCGGACCGCCGTGCGGGATGCCGGCGCATCCGGACAGGACGATTGCCAGACCGGCAAGAGTGAGGCCGCGCACTCGGTTAGGCATCGGCGACCTCTGCAGCCGGCGAGCGCTCGGTCGGGTCCAGTGGCAACGGCGAGTCCGTCAGGGGCTCACCCGCGCGCCATGGCAGCGTCAGGCGGAACTGCGACCCCTCGCCCGGGCTGCCCCATGCCTGCAGCCAGCCACCGTGCAGTCGCGCGTCCTCCAGCGCAATCGACAGTCCCAGCCCGGTCCCGCCGGAGCTTCGTGCCCGCGCGGGGTCGGCGCGCCAGAAACGACCGAAGACGAGCGAGGCCTCACCTGGGCGAAGCCCGGCGCCGTAGTCGCGAACCGCAACTGCCACGCCCCCTGCACCGCCGCGGACCGTCACCTCGACCGGCCGGCCCTCGCCGTGCTCGATCGCGTTGGCGACGAGGTTGCGCAGCACGCGCTCGACCCGCCGAGGGTCGACCTCGACGTACACCGGTTGCTCCGGAAGGTCCACGACGACCCGCAAGGACCGTCGTTCCGCGAGCGGGCCCGCCGCATCGACGACGCCGGAGACGAGGGAGCGCAGGTCGATCGTGTCGGCGTCGAGCGCCACCGCGCCCGCATCGTGCCGACTGATCTCCAAGAGGTCTGCGAGCAGCGCTTCGAACCGGTCCAGCTGTGTCTGCAACAGCTCCGACGAACGCGCGAGCTCCGGCGGCAGCTCATCGCGCGAGTCGTGCAGGACGTCGGCTGCCATCCGGATTGTCGTGATGGGAGTGCGCAGCTCGTGCGAGACGTCTGCAACAAATCGTCGCTGCAGACGCGACAGCTCACGTAGCTGCGAAATCTGTCTCTCGACGGTCTCGGCCATTCGGTTGAACGACGTTGCCAGGCTGGCGAGGTCGTCCTCGCCTCGCACTTGCATGCGGTCACGCAGCCGACCTGCGGCCAGTCGCTCTGCGGTGGCGGCGGCTTGTCGTACCGGCCGGACAACCTGCCGGGCGACAACGACGGTGATGATGACGAGCAGGAGCACGACGGCGGCCCCGGCCAGCACCATCGTCCGCTTGACCAGGCCGAGCGTCTGCCGTTCCTGCGTCAGGGGGAACAGGTAGTAGAGCTGGTAGCCCGGAATGCTCGTCGGCACCGGGCCACCAACAACCACACCGGGTTCGCGACTGCCGTCCTCGAACACCAAGGTCGTGTAGGCCCAGGCCTGTCGTCCCTCCTTGCTGACCACTTGTCGCAGCGCACGCGGCACGCTGGTCTCGCGCACTCGTCCCGCTGACTGCGATTCTCCGCTCGGGTCGGTCGCCAGAAGTCCGTACGGCGTCACCTCGGTGCCTCTGCCGAGGTCGCTGATGATCTGGCTCGTCGTCGACCGGACCGCGTTGGGCTTTGAGCGATCCATCGACGAGTACTGGTCAGCGGCGTGCTGAAGACCGAAATCGAGCTGGGCCAGTGACGACCGCACCTTGGCGTTGAGCAGTCCGTCGCGGACCTGATGGAGCAGGACCACGCCGACGAGCATGCTGACGATGAGGGACAACACCAGCGTCGTCGCCGCCACACGCAGTTGCAGCGATGCCCGCCAGCGATGCCGGAGCTCGGTCGGCAACGCACGGAGACGGTCGGTCACGGCGGTCCGGCTTTGTAGCCGACCCCCCGCACCGTCACCACCAGCTCCGGACGTTCCGGATCGCTTTCGACCTTTGCGCGCAAACGCTGCACGTGCACATTGACCAACCGGGTGTCGGCGGCGTGCCGATATCCCCACACCTGCTCCAGCAGCTGCTCGCGCGTGAAGACGTGGCCGGGCTTACGTGCCAGCGCGGCCAACAGGTCGAACTCGAGCGGCGTCAACGGGACGGGCTGGCCGTCGCGGGAGACCACATGTCCGGCGACGTCGATCGTGACGTCGCCGATGTGCAGCACCTCGCTCTCGGCAGCATCGTTACGCCGCAGCCGCGCACGCATCCGTGCAACGAGCTCCTTGGGCTTGAACGGCTTGATGATGTAGTCGTCGGCACCGCACTCCAGCCCGAGAACCACATCTACGGTGTCGCCGCGAGCAGTCAGCATCACGATCGGGGTGCCGCTCTCGGCCCGAATCTGCCGGCAGATGTCGATGCCGTCGGTGCCGGGGAGCATCAGGTCGAGCAGCACCAGGTCGGGCTTGGTGGACCGGAACGCCGCCAGCGCGCGATCTCCGTCGGCGACGAAGGACGGCTCGAACCCCTCGGTCTGCAGGACGATGCCGAGCATCTCTGCCAACGCCGGATCATCGTCGACCACCAGCACACGTCCGCGGCTCACCTGTCCATGGTGACATTCGAAAGCGTCGTACGACGTCGCTCTGACAGGATGTGCCGAATGGGGCCGGACGCGAACAACGGCGGCTCGGACTGGGCGACGCCGGGATCGACGACGCCGCCGCCCGGGTGGTCCGCCGACCAGCCCCCGTCGTCGCCGCCACCCGTCACCGGTTGGGGAGCGCCCTACGCGCCTCCTCCGCCGCCTCGTCCCGGGATCATCCCGCTGCGGCCCCTCGGGGTCGGCGAGCTCCTCGACGGCGCATTCGCGGCCATCCGGCGCTACCCGCGCGCGACGCTCGGCCTCGCTGCGTGCGTCATGCTCGTCGTCGCCGTCGTGCAGGTCTTGACGGAGTGGTATCTGCTCAGCGGGATCGAGCCACCAACCGCCGGGGACACGCTCTCCGACGCGGGTGACTACCTCAGCCGGCTGGGCACGGCCACCGTCATCAGCTTCGTCATCACTGAGCTGGCCACGCTTCTGCTCACGGGGATGATCATCGCCGTCATCGGTGAGGCCGTGCTCGGCCGACCCGTCAGCGCGTCGGACGCCTGGCGTCGACTGCGGCCGTTGTTCGGGCGGCTGATCGGGGTGTCCATCCTGACGTTCCTCATCCTGGCCGCGGCGGCGATCCCCGGCATCGTCGTCCTGGTCGTCGGCGCGGTCGCCAACAGCACCGCTCTGATCGTGCTCGGGCTCCTGCTCTCCGTCGCCGGTGGCGTCTACGTCTGGCCGATGTTCGCGCTGGCCCCGGCAGCGCTGGTGCTGGAACGACAAGGCGTGACCCGTGCGCTCGGACGCTCTCGCGCACTCGTCCGTCGCAGCTGGTGGCGGGTGTTCTGGATCCTCGTGCTCGCGCTGGTGATCAGCACCATCGTCAGCGGCATCATCAGCATCCCGTTCGGGCTGGCCGGTGGCGGGCTCACGTCCATCGGCGGTCGCACCACCGGGGTGCAGTTCACGCAGCTGGTCGTGTCCGGCATCGGTGGTCTGCTGGCCAGCACTGTCGCCCGGCCCTTCAGCGCAGGCGTCGCCGCACTGCTCTACATCGACCGCCGGATGCGCGCCGAGGCCTTGGACCTGGCCCTCGCACGTGCGGCCGTGGAGCCCGTCTCCGAGTGACCCTCCTCCCGGTGATCGACACGGTCGGCGGTTCGCCGATCACGCGGGACGGGGCGCGCGCCGCGGCTCACCGGGAGCTGGCCAAGGCGATCTATCACCGGTACGACGACCCTTGGCCGGTCCGGGTTTTCAACGCGCTGCAGCACTGGGTGCAGCGACTGCTCGACGAGGTCGCCAGGCACTCGCCGGGTGGTGGCGCGGGGGCGGCCGCCCTGCTCGTCGCACTCGTCGCCGTGCTGATCGCGCTGCGCTGGCGGCTCGGGCCGCTCAGTCGCACCGCGCGGATGCCCCGTCCCGTGCTCGAGGACACCACCCGCAGCGCGGCCGACTATCGAAGCGAAGCCGCCGACGCGGCAGCAGACGGCCGCTGGGCAGACGCCATCATCGCGCGAACGCGGGCACTGGCGCGCGGCCTCGAGGAGAGCGGGGCGCTGCCCGAACGACCCGGTCGCACCGCCGATGAGCTCGCTGCCGAAGTCGCGCTCGACCGTCCCGACGCGGCCGCTCTCGTGGCGCGCGCGACTCGCGCGTTCGACGAGGTCGCTTACGGCGGCCGCGTCGGCACAGGTATCGGTTACGCCGACGTCGCCGAAGCGGATCATGTGTTGTCGATCGCGGCGAGCCGACGATGACCACTGCGGCGATCGAGGCACCTCTTGACGTGCGCGCCGTGTGGCGACGCTGGCGGTTCCCCATCGTTGTGCTGGTCCTCGCGTTCGTTGCCGCCATCGCGCTCGCAGCCGTCGAGAACGCGCCGCCGCAACGCCCGCTCGATCCGCGTGACGCGTCACCGGTCGGTGCGCGTGCACTCGCCGAGCTGCTGGGCCAACGCGGCGTTTCCGTCGCACCGAGCGCGTCGGTGCCGACCAGCCTCACGAACACGACGGTCTTCGTCCCTGATCCTCAATCGCTCACGGTCGCCGAGCTCGCCGGGCTCAACGCGTCCGACGCCGACCTCGTGGTCGTGTCGCCGCTTGCTCGCGAGCTCGACGCGCTCGGCCTCGACGCGCGCATCGCCGGGCAAGTCGCTGAACGCACGGTCACGCCGAGCTGCTCGTTGGCTGCAGCGAATGTCGCCGGCGACATCCGGTTCGCAGGGATCGCCTACGACGCCGGCACGTCGATGACGAGCTGCTATTCGACCGGCCGGGGGGCCGGACTGCTCGCGATGCGGAGCGTCGGCCAATCCGTCGTCGTGGTGGGCTCGGCCCGGTTATGGACAAACGCACGGCTGGGCGACAACGGAGACGCGGCTCTTGCCTTGAGCTTGTTGTCGACTCACCCGAGACTCGTCTGGCTGTTGCCCAAACCGCCGACGGCATCACCCAGCGATCGCGACCACAAGGGACTGTTCTCGCTGCTGCCGTCGCGGTTGCTGTGGGCGTTGCTGCAGCTGCTGATCGTGGTCCTGGTCGTCGCGGCATGGCGCGCACGTCGGTTCGGGCCGGTGGTCGGGGAAGCGCTCCCCGTCGTGGTACCGGCCGCCGAGACGGTGCGCGGGCGGGCCCGGCTGATGCGCGCGGCGCGGGCGCGTGACACAGCCGCGGCGGAGCTGCGAACCGCCGCAGTACGACGACTCGGCGACGCCCTCGCCCTCGGCCCCGATGCGCCGCCGCCTGCGGTCGTCGCCGCGGTTGCCGAACGGACCGGTCGCCGCGCCGACGAGATCGACAGTCTGCTCTTCGGTGCAGACCCCCACGACGACACCGAGCTGGTGTCACTTGCCGCAGCGCTAGACCACCTCGAGTCAACGACGAAAGGACGACGATGAGCCCGACACCTGCGCGACGTCGTACCGGATCGAAGGATGCCAGGACGTCACTGACCGCGGTGCGCGACGAAGTCGGCAAGGCGATCGTCGGCCAGGAGCCGGTCATCACCGGGCTCGTGATCGGTCTGCTCTGCCGCGGCCACGTCCTCCTCGAGGGCGTGCCGGGCGTCGGCAAGACGTTGCTCGTGCGCGCACTTGCAGCATCGATGTCGCTCGAGACCAAACGAGTGCAGTTCACTCCCGACCTGATGCCGGGTGACGTCACCGGCTCTCTCGTCTATAACGCACGCACCGCGCTCTTCGAGTTCCGTCCCGGGCCGGTGTTCACCAACTTGCTGCTCGCCGACGAGATCAACCGCACCCCGCCGAAGACGCAAGCAGCGTTGTTGGAGGCGATGGAGGAGCGCCAGGTCTCTGTCGAAGGAATACCGCGCCCGCTACCGGATCCGTTCATCGTCGCGGCCACCCAGAACCCGATCGAGTACGAAGGCACCTACGCGCTGCCGGAGGCACAGCTCGACCGGTTCCTGCTCAAGCTCACGATGGGTGTGCCGCCGCGCGAGGACGAAGTCGAGATCGTCAGCCGACACGACTCCGGTTTCGACCCGCGTGACCTGGCCGCGGCGGGCATCACTGTCGTCGCCCATCCCGCTGACCTGGCCGCCGGGCAAAGCGCAGTGCGTGACGTCGATGTCGCGGCCGACGTGATCGGTTACATCGTTGATGTGTGCCGCGCCACTCGAGAAGCACCGGCCGTACATCTCGGCGCTTCGCCCCGTGCGGCCACGGCTCTGCTCGCGACGAGCAAGGCATGGGCGTGGCTGTCGGGTCGCGACTACGTCACGCCCGACGACGTCAAGGCGCTCAGCCGTCCGACGTTGCGCCATCGACTGATGCTGCGGCCGGAGGCAGAGATCGACGGCATGACGGCTGACGGTGTCCTCGACTCCGTACTGTCCGCGGTGCCGGTTCCTCGGTGACACCGGGATGACAGTGGGATGACACCGGGATGACACGGCAATGGCGCTGACAGCACGCGCACCACTGCTCGCACTAGCGGCAGTGCTCGTCGTCTTTGCTGTGCCGGCGCACGGGATCACTGCCGGCTACGTCGCCGCCGCACTACTGCTCGTCGTAGTCGTGGATCTCATCCTGGCGTGCTCAGCGCGCGAACTCGCCCTCTCGCGTGACGGCGCGACGAGCACACGACTAGGTGAGGCTGCGGAGATCGGACTCGTGATCGCCAACCCCACCGGTCGACAGTTTCGGGGATGGGTGCGCGACGCGTGGGCGCCGAGCGCGACGGCCGAACCTCGTCTGCATCGGGTAGAGCTCCGACCCGGCGCACGCAGGCGGCTCGTGACGACGCTTCATCCGACTCGGCGCGGGCACCGACCTGCCGCCGCGGTGACAGTACGCAGCGCCGGACCGCTCGGGGTCGCCGCCAGACAACGGAGCCGGCAGGTGCCATGGTCGGTGCAGGTGCTGCCTCCCTTCACCAGCCGCAAGTTCCTGCCGGAGAAGCTCGCGCGACTTCGCGAGCTCGACGGTGCCGTCGTCGCGCCCGTCCGCGGACAGGGCACGGAGTTCGACTCGTTGCGCGACTACGTCGGCGGCGACGATCCGCGCTCGATCGACTGGCGTGCGAGTGCACGTCGAGTCGACATCGCCGTGCGCACCTGGCGACCCGAACGCGATCGCCAGCTGCTGCTGGTGCTGGACACCGGTCGCACCTCGGCCGCGCGGGTCGGAGATGCACCACGCCTCGATGCGGCCATTGACGCAGCGCTGCTGCTCACGGCGGTCGCTCGGCGGGCCGGCGACCGGGTGGCACTGCTGGCTCACGACCGATCGCTACGCGCCGTCGTCGACGCAGGGCGCGCCGGCGACTCGCTAGCCACCGTCGTGCGCGCGGTCGCACCCGTCCATCCACAACTTGTCGAGACCGACATGCGCGCCGTCGTCAACCAGGCGTTGGCGCGGTTGCGCCGGCGCGCACTCGTGGTGCTCTTCACGAGCATCGAACCTGCAGTTGTCCTGGAGGGTCTGCTGCCTGCCATGTCGCCGCTCATCCGGCGACATGTAGTGGTTGTCGCCAACGTCGCAGATCCGGCGGTCGAGGAGATGAGACGCAACCGTTCGGACGCTGCGTCCGTCTACGCGGCTGCCGCCGCGGAGGCGGCGGACAACGACCGCCGTGCGATGACATGGGCACTACGTCGACGCGGCGTCGTCGTCTCCGAGGCTGCGCCGGACGTGTTCGCGTCACACGTCGTCGACACCTACCTGGACCTGAAGGCTGCTGGGCGACTCTGACCGTCAGCCGGACACCGGCTGCACCGCACCTGCCAGGTCCTCCTCGAGATCGCCGGTCACGCCTGCCAGCGCTGCTCTCCGGCCCAACGTCCACACGTAGGTGAGGAACGCCGCTTCGGCGACGAGCCCGATGCCGATGCGAGCCCACGTCGGCAGTCCCGACGGCGTGACGAACGCCTCGATCACCCCCGAGATGGCGAGCACGAACACCAGACCCAGTGCGATGACCACCGTCGAACGACCCTCTTGCGCGATGGCGTCCGCGCGAGGCCGTGGACCTGGGTCGATCGTCGTCCAGCCGAGCCGTAAACCCGCACCGGACGCCACGAACACGGCGGTGAGCTCGAGGACACCGTGTGGCGCGAGGAGTCCGAAGAAGAGGCCGAGCTTTCCGGCGGCAGCCATGAACCCGCCGATCACACCGACGTTGACGACGTTGGCGAGCAGCGAGTAGATCGTGAGCAAGCCGAACGTCAGGCCGCCCACCAGGACCTCGGCACTGACCCAGACGTTGTTCGTCCACACCTGGGCGGCGAAGTCGTGGGCGGGATGCGCGCTGTAGTAGTCGGCGAACTGATGGTTGACGAGATCGCGGACCTCGTTCGGCGGCGCGAGTGAACGCTGCACGTCCGGATGGGTGTCGACCCAGAGGCCGAGCGCAAACGCCACTGCGAGCGACACGAGCGCGCAGGTCACCCACCACCGTCGGGACCGGTACACCGCGACGGGAAAGGTCACCGTGAAGAAGCTCGCGATGGTGCGCCAGGCCGGGACATGTGCACCGGCGACGGCCGCACGCGCATTTGCCACGAGCCGGGACAGGCGTGCGACGAGGACCGGGTCCGGCGATCTGGTCTGCAAGATCGACAGGTGAGTGGCGACGCGTTGGTAGAGCAGGACGAGCTCGTCGATCTCAGCACCGCTCAGCCGGCGTGGGCGTCGGGCTCGCCGCACCAGCTTTTCGAGCCGGGCCCATTCCCCGGCATGTACGGCGACGAAGGCGTCGATGTCCACTGTCGAGGGAGACTAATGCCCACGGGAGACTGGCGCGGTGAGCGTCGAGCAGCCGATCGTCACGGGCGAGGCGGTGGCCCTCGACGTGCGACCGGCCGGGGCCGGGTCCCGCGGCATCGCCCTGATCATCGATCTCGCCGCGCAGCTGGTCGTGACGATCGGCTGGCTCTGGGCCGTCAGCCGAGTCGGCGCCTCGTCGGATGACGCGGCCGTCGAGGCCATCGTGCTCACGTTGTTCGTGGCGACGGTCCTCGGCTATCCCGTGGGATTCGAGACACTCTGGCGAGGGCGCACACCAGGCAAGGCGGCGATGGGCCTACGGGTGGTCCGCGACGACGGCGGCCCGATCCGGTTCCGGCACGCGTTCGTCCGCGGCCTGGTCGGCGTGGTCGTCGACCGGCCGGGCCTGTCGGTCGGTCTGCTGGCGCTCATCCCGATGCTCACCACCAAGCGCTCCAAGCGACTCGGTGACCTGGCGGCCGGCACCGTCGTCGTACAGGACCGGGTGCCCAGTCGGGTGGCGCCGCCGCCGATCGTCGCGCCGGAGCTCGTCGGTTGGGCGGGCGGGCTCGACCTGACCGGCGTCAGCGACGTGCTGGCACTGGACATCCGTCAGTTCCTTGCCCGAAGCCGGCAGCTGTCACCGGCAGTGCGGACCGAGATGGGCAACCGGTTGCTGGGGCAGGTAACCGCAACGGTCGGACCGCTTCCATCCGGCATGGAGCCGGGGACCTACCTGCACACCGTGCTCGCCGAACGCAGCCGGCGCGAGACGCTGCGCCTGTCGAACCAGTACGGAGGACCGGCGGCGACAGCCGAGCGACCACCCGCACCGCCATCGGGGCCGTTTGCCCCGCCGGCATGACGACTAGTAGCGGTAGGCGTCGGGCTTGTAGGGACCGTCCACCGAGACGCCGATGTAGTCGGCCTGCTCCTTCGACAACGTCGTCAGCTTGACGCCGAGTGCGTCGAGGTGGAGACGGGCGACCTTCTCGTCCAGGTGCTTCGGCAGCACATAGACGCCGATCGGGTAATCCTCGGTCTTGGTGAAGAGCTCAACCTGCGCGATCGTCTGGTTGGTGAAGCTGTTGGACATGACGAACGACGGGTGACCGGTCGCGTTGCCGAGGTTGAGCAGTCGTCCCTCGGAAAGCACGAGGATCGAGTGGCCGTCCTTGAACACCCACTCGTCGACCTGCGGCTTGATGTTGCGACGCTCGACACCGCGGAGCTTCGCGAGGCCGGCCATGTCGATCTCGTTGTCGAAGTGGCCGATGTTGCCGACGATGGCGCCTTGCTTCATCCGCTGCATGTCGTCGGCGGTGATGATGTTGAAGTTGCCCGTGGCCGTCACGAAGATGTCGGCCGTCTCGACGACATCCTCGAGTGTGAGCACCTGATAGCCGTCCATCGCTGCCTGCAACGCGCAGATCGGATCGACCTCAGTGACGATGACGCGCGCGCCCTGGCCCCGCAACGACTCGGCGCAACCCTTGCCGACATCGCCATAGCCGCAGATGACGGCGACCTTGCCACCGATGAGCACGTCGGTCGCGCGGTTGATGCCGTCGACCAACGAGTGTCGACAGCCGTACTTGTTGTCGAACTTGGACTTGGTCACGGAGTCGTTGACGTTGATCGCGGGGAACAGCAGCTCACCGCGCTCGTGCATCTGGTAGAGCCGGTGCACGCCGGTGGTGGTCTCTTCCGTCACGCCCTTGATGGCGTTGGCGACGTTGGTCCAGCGGGTCGGGTCTTCGGCGAGTGATCGACGAAGGACGTCCAGGATGACGACGTACTCCTCGACGTCGGAGTCGGTCGCGTCGGGAACCGCACCGGCCTTCTCGAACTCGACGCCCTTGTGCACGAGCAAGGTGGCGTCGCCGCCGTCGTCGAGGATCATGTTGGGGCCGCCACTCGGCCACTGCAGCATTTGCTGCGTGCACCACCAGTAGTCCTCGAGCGTCTCGCCCTTCCAGGCGAAGACGGGCACGCCCTGCGGCTTGTCCACCGTGCCGTTCGGCCCGACGGCGACCGCCGCCGCAGCGTGGTCCTGCGTCGAGAAGATGTTGCACGACGCCCACCGCACCTCGGCGCCGAGCGCGACCAGCGTCTCGATGAGCACCGCGGTCTGGATCGTCATGTGCAGCGACCCGCTGACGCGCGCACCCGCCAGTGGCTGCGCGGCGCCGTACTCGGCGCGCATCGCCATCAGGCCGGGCATCTCGTGCTCGGCCAGCGCGATCTCCTTGCGGCCGAACTCGGCCAGGGACAGGTCGGCGACCTTGAAGTCGGTCGGGTTCAGCACGCCAGAAGTCATGGCAAGAGGGTACGGGAGCGGGTGGGAGGCTCAGGCGAGGCGCATCTTGACCGCGTCGATCGCATCGACCGGCGTGGGGTCGATGCCGTAGCCGACCGCGAGATAGACACTCGCGAAGTCGATGACACCGACGAGTGAGGCCAACCGCTCCAACGGGTGATCGCCTTCGGAGCGCAGCCGGCTGACCGGCACTCCGCGCGCGCTCGCGATGTCATCGGACGCCGCGACTCGGTCGGCTGTCGCCGGCTCGTCATCGTCGTGCAGGAGGACGAGCCTCAGCCGCAGCGGCTGCTCCTCGTCGACCCGGTCGCGGAACATGTCCTGATCGGCCGAACCCCCGGCGAGCCGCCCGTCGAGGCTGACGATCTGGTTGTGGTGCGTCTCCGGCAGAGTGCCGGCCACTGCCGGCTGCTTGGCGTTCTCGGCGAGCTGGCAGGCGAACCGGTAGGCGGCGACACCCCCCGTCTGCCCGGCACCCCACGCCATCGGCAGCGTGTCCGCCAGCTCGAGGGCCAGGCTCTTGGCCGGGTTGACGAACGTCTCCCGGTCGGGCCGACATGCCTCGGCGATGGCCTCCAGCCGTTGGGCAGCAGCCTCCAAGGCACCGTCGTCAAGACCGAGGTCGACGAGCGACAAACGTGCACAGGCGACGACGACCGGCACCGCCAAGCCCCAGAACGACGATCGCGGCGTCAGCTCCGGAACGACGTCGACGTGCAGCGCACGTGCCTGCACGCAACGCTTCGCCAGCGGCGACTCATCGGCGCACACACCTATCAGCCGCGCGCCCCGCCGGATCGCCTCATCCGTGGCGGACAACGTCTCGGCCGTGCGACCGGAGCACGAGACCGCGATGACGAGATCGGCCGCGCCGACCCAACCGGGCAGACCCGGGCCGCGGTGCACGACGACCGGCGCCGGCGATGTGGGCGCTGCGAGCGCGGCGACCACGTCCCCCGCGATGCCCGAGCCGCCCATACCTGCGACGACCACGGCACGAGGTCGGTCGTCACCACGCAAGCCGTCGAGGCCGGCGTCCTGCGCCGCGGTACGACCTCGTCGTACCTGCGCAGCAGATGTCGCGACCGCGCGCAACATCTGTCTGGAGTCGATGGACGAGATCGCCTCGACGTTGTCGAGCCGGCCGTCGTCGAGGTCAGTCGTCACCGGCAGGCTTGCGCGCTTCGTCGACGAGCAACACAGGGATGTCGTCACGGACGGGATAGGCGTAGCCGCAGCCGGTGCACACCAGCTCGCTCGCCGCGTCGTCCGCCCGCAGGTCGGCCCGGCAGTTGGGGCAGGCCAGGATGTCGAGCAGGCTCGGGTCGAGGTTCACGTCGCCAGATTATCCGGGCGGGCTCGGCGGTCAGCCACGCACGATCGCCAGCACCTCGTCGCGCAGGCCCGCCATCGACCGTTCGTCGAGTGCCTCGACGTTGAGTCTGAGCAGCGGCTCGGTGTTGGAGGCGCGCAAGTTGAACCAGGAAGCATCAGGCAGCTGAACCGTCAGACCGTCCAGGTGATCGCTCTCGACTCCATCGCGGGAGACGAACGCCTCCTCGACGGCGCTCGCCCGCGCGTCCTGGTCGTCGACCTCGCTGTTGATCTCACCTGAAGCGACATAGCGCGAGAAGTGGCTGAGCAGTGCGGACAACGGCTGGTCGTCGCCGCCCAGGGCGGCGAGCGCATGCAACGCCGCCAGCATCCCGGAGTCGGCCCGCCAGAAGTCACGGAAGTAGAAGTGGCCCGAATGCTCACCACCGAAGACCGCACCGGTCTCGGCCATGGTCGCCTTGATGAACGAATGGCCGACGCGGGTGCGCACCGGCTTGCCCCCGTGCTCGCGCACGATCTCCGGCACCGCATGTGACGTGATGAGGTTGTGAATGATCGTGCTGCCCGGTTCGCGCTCGAGCTCGCGTACGGCGATGAGCGCGGTCAGCACCGACGGCGACACGATCTCGCCCCGCTCGTCGACGACGAAGCAACGGTCGGCATCACCGTCGAACGCGAGACCGATGTCCGCGCCGACCTCGCGCACCTTGGCCTGGAGATCCCGCAGGTTGGCGGGTTCGATCGGGTTGGCCTCGTGGTTGGGGAACGACCCGTCGAGCTCGAAATACATCGCGATCAGGTCAACGGGCAGGCCTTCGAACACCACGGGCACGGTCAGGCCGCCCATGCCGTTGCCGGCATCGACGACGACCGACAACCGACGGATCGACTCGATGCCCGGCACCAGCTTTTTCATGTACGCCGCATAGTCCGCGAGCAGGTCGCGGCTCGAACGCGAACCTGGTGTCCCGTCGTACGACGGAACGCCGCCCTCGACCAGTGCGCGAATGTCGGCGAGACCGGTGTCCTGACCGACGGGCGCAGCGCCGGCTCGGCAGAGCTTGATGCCGTTGTACTGAGCCGGGTTGTGGCTGGCGGTGAACATCGCGCCGGGCATGTCCAGGCTGCCGCTGGCGTAGTAGAGCAGGTCGGTCGATCCCAGCCCGGCTTCGATGACGTCAGCGCCCTGGCTGGTCGCGCCCTTGGCGAAGGCGCTTGCCAAGCCCGGCGACGATTCGCGCATGTCGTGCGCGGTGACGACGGCCGGAGCACCGAGGAACCGGACGAATGCCGCACCGATGTCGCGGGCAACGGATTCGTCGAGCTGATCGGGGACGACCCCGCGGATGTCGTAGGCCTTGACGATCGATGCGAGGTCAGGCACGCATCGAGGGTATCTACGCCGATGATGCTGGTGCTCGGTCAGTCCCTCGATCGCGTCGTGCGCGTGATCACATCGGTGAAGGCGAGGACCTCGCCCTGGTGCGCCCAGTGCCGGTGCTCACAGTCGTGGCAGGACGCGAACTCGACGGGCGTCCCGTCGGTGAGGGTCATCACCAGGGCGGTGACCCGTTCGCTACCGCACTCGGGGCAACTGCCGGAGGGCGCGTTGCCGGCCTGCGTCAAGGACGCGGGGCCGAAGGCGCTCGGAGTCGGGCGCTGAAGCGGAACGATCGACATGGCACTCCCCCGGTGGGCAACGGGTCTGAGAGAGATGTCGGGTGGTTGGTGCGGTGGCTTGAGTGTCAGCCCAGCGGGACAACTCGCCCAATCAGGCTCAGGAGGGCGGTTTCAGGACACGGAGGTGTCCCCGTCGGCCGGTGCCGGCCGCGACGTTGGGGTCGACCGGCGGCTGAGCCGACGGACGAGCAGCCTCACGGACCGCGTTGGCGAGGGCCTCCAGGTCGTCGCTGCTGGGCTGGGCCGCTGCGGCGTCGACGTCGAGCCGGACGACCTCCCAGCCGCGGGGAACCGTGAGGCGCCCCGCGTGCTCCTCGCACAGGTCGTAGGAGTGCGGCTCGGCATAGGTGGCGAGCGGCCCCACGACGGCGGTCGAGTCGGCGTAGACGTAGGTGAGCGTCGCCACGGCGGGGCGGCCACAGGCGGTCCGCGAGCAGCGGCGCAGAGGGCTCACGGCGGCGACCGTACCCAACGGGGGCCGTCGTACCAACTTCCCGCGCCGAAGCGGGCTGTTCGACCTACGCTTCGGCCGTGACCAGTCCACGTCCCACTCGCCGTCGCGACCGGCGCGGACGCGGCCCCCGCGGGCCGCTCGCGCCCCGGGCCGTCCCGCTGACGGAGTCGCCGTCGCAACGGTTCGACGGCATCGTGCTGGACGCGGTCGAGCACGTCGAGGCGCGCTGGCGCAACGAGCTGGCCACGCTCGACTTCGCCGTCGAAGAAGTACCGCCGCTCGACGTGACGGTGCCCGTGGAGGACGAGATCGAGTCCGCCGGAGTGCCCCTGGCTCGGCTGTTCGCGGCGTCCGACGAGCACCCGGCGCGACTCGTGATCTACCGGCGTCCGCTCGAGCTGCGGGCGATCGACCGCGACGACCTCGAGGATCTGATCCACGACATCGTCGTCGAGGAGGCCGCGCGCTTCCTCGGCCTCGACCCGGAGATCGTCGACCCGGGCTACGGCGGCGAAGAACCGGACTAGTCGGTCCCGGGCGCGGCTACCCGGTCGTCACGCACGGCGACCGGAAGGCTGATCTCCGCCGGAAGCTTCGCCGGCTGTTCCGACGTGACGAGCGGGCCGTGCAGGCCATAGGCGAAGAGCGTGCGCGCGACGTAGACCGATCCACCGCTTACCGGGGTGAACACCAAGGGTCCGCGCGCGGCCGGGCCGAACGCGGTCTTGGGATCCCAGGCGAGCGTCCGGCCGGCACGGATCGACAGCACCCGTGACTGTCCCGTGGTCGTGGCGACGCGAACCTTGGCTGCCGCGTCGGGGGCGGTGAGGTAGGTCGGGGCGTTGCGGTCGAACGGCGGGGTGTTGTCCGGGAGCACAGCCGGACCCGTCAGCCGTACGGCCGCCGGCTGCCATTGGATGTCCGGATGGTCCCCGGCGCTCAGCGCGGCCGCGGAGCTCACACCGGCCGCAGTCACCGGCTGATCGCTGTGGACCAGCACCGCACCCGGCGAGCTCGCGAGTGACGACGTCAGGTCGACGTCAGCGGCATGACCGGCCCGGACCACCACGGTCTGGTGCCCGGCCGGCGCGAAGTTGCCGGAAGGTGTCGCCAGCCGCAGGGTGACCGTGGCGTCCTGTTCGCCGGGGTCGGCGAGCACGAGGTGGCGCGCGCCGGGACCGCCGATATAGCCGGGTACGACGAGGTCGGTGGCCGGCGGTTGCGTCGGTGGGATCCAGTCAAGTCCGGCCGGCGTGATGCCCGACACCCGACGGTCGAGGACCTCGCTGACGAGCCGTCCGCTGTTGGCGTGCACGTGCAGGGTGAGGAACGCGCCGTCGGGCGCATAGCTCGCCACATTGAGCAGCTGCGCGCTCTTTGGCTCGAGGCTGAAGGACTGCAGCTTGGGTGGCTGGATCGGACCCTTGGCGGCCCAGATCGACACGGTGAGGTTGGTGACGGTGGTCCCGGGGTTGGCCAGCACGAGAGTGTCACTGAAACCGACCCGGCCATCGGCACCGGTGATCCACCAGTCCGTCGCGGGCTCGAGACAGGGCGCGGAGAACAGGCTGCGCAGCACCCCGCCCGCAATGAGCCTCGACTGGTCCGCGACGACCGCGCCTGCGCCCGGCCCGTCCGCCTCGATCAGCAGCGGCGCAGTTGTCGTCGTGACCTGCACCCGGTTGACGGCACGCGACGGGAGAGTCGTGGTCTTGGCTTTGGCGCCGGACAGTGGCGTGCTGCGTAGACGGACATGCCTGGCCCTTCCACCCGGCAACGCCGCGGACACGTTGGCGACGGTGTAGGTGGAGGGGGACCCGGCGGTGCCGCTGACGTTGGGGCACACCAGGTCGGTTGTCGTCACCGGCCGCGACGATGACCGCAGCGCGCGGCTCGACGCGACGTCCGGACGCGTGATGGTGGCACCGGCGATGAGCGCCGCCAGCAGGACCACCGCCAACGCGGGCCAGCGCAGGGCGCGGATCACGTCGCCTCCTCGGCGGCCGACTCAGGACGACGTCCCGGCACGGGGATGGTGAGCAGTGCCGCGACGATGACGATGGCGAGCTGCAGACCCAGCCACAGCGACCGATGGCCGTCGGAGTGATCGAGCTCCAGGCGGCCACCTGCAGCCGGCAGCTTCCAGGCCTGTGCCCAGCCGTACGCGGTGGTCGGCGTCAGCGGCAAGCCGTCGAGGGAGGCGTGCCACCGATGGCTCGCCGGCTCGGCCAGGACCAGCAACCGGCCGGCGGCACCGGGCGCAACGGCGGCGCGCGAGTGACCGCGGCCACTCGTCAGCGGATGGGGGACGGCATCGGCAGGGAGGTCGCCACCACCGGCGACCGCAGCTGCGACGTGGGGGCCCAGCACGACCAGCTCCCCGGTGGGCTTCTCCCCGCGCCAGACGAACGCACCTGTCGTCGGCACTCGATCGAGGCCGTCGAGCCCGGAGAGGCGCGCCAAGGTGCGTGCACCGGTGCGACGTACGACAAGCATGCTGACGCCGAACTCGGCGAGCCGCGGCAGCGCGACTGCCTCGCCGGCGGCTGCTTCGCGCACCACATCGGTCAGTCGGTTGTCCGCCGCGGTCGGTCGGATGGGCTCGACGTCGGCATCGCCGAGGCGCAGCCCGTCGGGATCACGAATCACGCCGTAGCGCACCTGCGCACCCGTGCCATTGCCCGAGCCGTCGAGGACGACCAGTCGTGGCGCGGTCGACCGACCGACCTCGGCCGCGGCGAACTCCGGCAGCAGCGCCGAGGTGTTTCCGGTCAAGGGCCGATCGATGCCGCGCACGAGCATTTGCACCACTGCCACGCCGGTGCCGGCGAGCAGCGCAGCAACGAGCAGACCGGTCAGTGGTTGCCGCCAGCCGAACGCATACCGCCGCAGCGCCGGGCGGGCCAGGTTGCCGGCGACGAGTGCGGCCACCAGAGCACCGAGTGCAGCGACTGTCGCGGTCGCGCCGGTCCAGTAGTGCACCGACGGATCGTCGACGTTGGCACCGCCTTGTCGGGAGATGAGCACGGATCCGACGACAGCGAGCAGGAACAGAGCGAAGCCGGCGCGTGCGGCAAGCCGGTGGGCGGTGCGGCCCAGTCCTACGACCGCGACGGCCAGCAGCGGAGCGAGCACCCAGACCCACGGTTGGGCCGGTCCACCCGGGTGCATCAGCACGAGGTCGGCCGTCGGCAACGGTCGAGCCGTCCGCAGCGGTTCGACCAGCCCGAGACCGCGCACCATCAGCTCCGGATGCTGCGGGACGGACAAGGTCCATGGCAGCAGCGCCGCACCCGCGGTGACAAGCAACGCCGCGATCGACAGCAACCGGTGCAGGCGACGGCCGCGAACGACGAGAGCGCCCGCGGAGACGATCGCCGTGATCGGCCACATCACCGGGCTGAACGCCGTGGCCACCGCCAGCACGAGTCCGGCTCCCACGGACCGATGCAGTCGAGCGTCGTCACGCAGTGCGGACGCCACCGAGCGGGCGAGAACGGGAGCAACGATGGCGGTCACGACCACGTCGATGCGCCCGCCGGCCACCGCACCGGTCAGGGCCGGGAGCGACGCCCAGATGACGGCGGCCCAGATGCGCAGCCAGGGTGAGCGAGTGACCGCTCCCGCGGACAAGTACGCCGACAAACCGGCCAGCGGCACGGCACCGAGCATCAGCACCGACACGGCCAACCAGACCTTGCCGACCAGGACGGAGGACAGGACCGCGAGAACCGCGAGCGCGGGCGACGCCGACTGCGTCGAACCCACGCCGACCGAGTGCCACCCGGCGAGATCGGTCGACCACAGATCAGACGCACCGGCAGGTGCTGCGAGGAGGCGACCGCCGTGCAAAGTGCCCCCGAGGATGCCGCGATCCGCGATCAACCCGAGCAGCACGAGCCCGGCCGCGAGCAACACTCCGGGTCGTCGCAGCGTCCGCGTCAGCATCCCGACCTCGCCGAGATCCATGGACTCGCTCTCCACGGAAACCGGGCCCGACTCGACCGGCGCTCGGCGCCGGGACCGTTGCTCGACCGCGCCGCGGCCGCGGAATGCAGCAGCCAGCTGATCACCGAACGATCGCCACCGGTGCCCTGGTCGTGCGAGCAGTCCGCGCAAGTCACGATGGCTAACGGAACGACCGCGCCGGCGTCGTCGCGCATCCCGCACGAGCCTGGGGTTGAGCAGCACTCCGCGCAGCGCAGCCATCTCGTCGAGCGCGTCACCGGGGCGTCGCGCCAACAGCATCAGGACGAGTGCCCTGAGGAAACACTCGACGACGTAGCGCAACAGCAGCACTGGCACGAGGGCGGGCGCGGTGTTGGCAAGGACGACCTGCATGCCGTTGCGTCGTACGACGGCGCCTTGACGGCCGTCGACCGCGTCCGGCGCGCGGCGCCTGCTGCTCAAAGCAGCAGCATGTCGAACGACGGCGCGCGGCGCGATGCGCATGCGTTCACCCTCGGCGTTGAGCCGCCAGCCCAGGTCGATGTCCTCGCCGAACAGCGGCCAGGTCGCGTCGAGTCCGCCCAGGCGATCCCAGACGTCGCGACGGACGAGCAGCCCGGCGGTCCCGGCGGCAAGCACGTCGGCGACGTCGTCGTGCTGACCCTGATCGACCTCGCGCGCCTCCAGTCCGGTGTGGGAGCGGCCTGAGCTGTCGACGGTGAGCCCGATCTCGCGCAGTCCGCGTCGGTCCCACGTCAGCACCTTCGGAGCGATGGCCGCGAGCGAAGGCGAGTCCGACGCCGCGGCGAGGAGCTCGCTCAACGCCTCCGCGTCCGGCGCGCAGTCGTCATGCAGGAGCCACACCCAGCGCGTGCCGCCGTCGCCGGCCTCGTCCGCCGCCCGGCCGTCCGCTGCCGCGAGTCCCGCCTGTACGGCCTCGGCGAAGGGCGCCTGCCGGCGGATGGACACCACGGCACTTTCGCCGAGTTGGGTCGCCAGGAGGGCAGTCGAGCCGTCCGTGCTCCCGGTGTCCACCGCCACCACTGCCTGCGGTGGGCGCGTCTGGGCGGACAGCGCCGCCAGGCACTCGTTGAGCCAGCGGACCCCGTCGTGGCTGACGAGCACCGCGGTGACGAGATGGCCGGGTGCAGAGGAGCGTGAGGACTTCGGTGGCACGGGCCGGTCAGACTAGCGAGAGCCGCCCGACCCGGGCGGCGGCAGTGCGGCCGGGGTCAGCCGGCGCGGCGCTTGAGCCGGCGTCGCTCCCGCTCGGACAGGCCGCCCCAGATGCCGAAGCGCTCGTCATGCGCCAAGGCGTATTCCAGGCACTCGCCCCGCACGTCGCAGCGGCCGCAGACACGCTTCGCCTCCCGGGTCGACCCGCCCTTCTCCGGGAAGAAGGACTCCGGGTCAGTCTGGGCGCACAGCGCCTCTTCCTGCCACGGCAGGATGGCCGACTCTTCGCCCGTATCGAGAGTGAAGCTCAGCTCTGTCACGACGCCTCCTTGCGGGTTGGCATCGCGCGGACCGGCTGACGCCGGGCCACGCTCCTGCGGCGTGACCTGGCCGACGCGGGAGCGTCGGGCGGGGGGAAACACACGGGTGAAATTACACGCGCGTCGTACCCGGTCCGTCAAGCGGTTCGGTGGTATTGGCTCGAGGACTTGTCTCGTCGGATGCTTCAAACTGGGTGTTTTCGCCAGATTTGTGTGGCTCTGGCGGTGGGGTCTTCTTGGCGGCAACGGCCTTCTTGGCGACCGTCTTTTTGCCGGCAGGCGCGGTTTTCTTGGCGGGCGCAGCCCTCGTGGCGGCGGCCTTCTTGGCTGGTGCGGCCTGCTTGGCGGCCGTTTTCTTGGCGGACGCTTTCTTCGCCGGCGGCGCGGCCTTGACCGGCGGTGTGGTCCGGGCCGGGGGCGCGACCTTCCTTGCCGGTTTGGGCGGTTCCAGTGGCCGAGCGAGCGCGGTGAGGTCGGCCGGGGGCGTCGGGATGTCGCTCGGCTCCTGGCCGGCCAGCTGCTTGCGATAGCGGTCGGCATCGCGCGCGTTGCGGCGCCGCTCGAGCGCATCCGCCAAGCGGTCCGAGGTCTTGCGTCGGTCCTTGGCCGACATGCCTTCGGCGAAGGCATCCAGCAGTTCATGGAAGCTCTGCGTCCGCTCGTCCTCGACGATGCGATCGCGTTCGGCGAGGTAGCCGAGCAGCGCGTGACCTGCCGCCACGAGTCGCCCGGTGCCGCCCGTCATGAGCTCACCGTGTTCACGAACCGTCGCGGTCTGCCGGTCGAGTGCGTCCCGGATCCCGGCCAGGCTCGTCTCGACATGTTGGCGCACCGCGGCGAGCACCGCGTCGGAGGACTGGATCGCCGCCGCGACCGCCGAGTCCGCCTTGCCGGACCAGTCGCGATGCAGGTCGCCGACGGTCGCGGCGAGCGTCGACGTCGTGTTGCCCATCTCACGCAACCGCGCGGTCGAGTCCTCGCTGGCACGACCAACGGTGGAGACAGCGCTCTGCATGTCGGACAGTGCGACCAGCACCTGTGCGTGCGCTGCTTCGACACGGTCGAGCACGTCTGCCCGCAAGGAGCGCACGACCTCGTCAAAAGCGCTCCGCTGTTCTGCGACTGTCGACGAGATCGACTCGCCGGACCGCTCCAGGCTCGCGCCGATGCGGTCCCGGACTTCTTCGAGCGCGTCCGCGAGATCGGTGCGCAGGGTGCTGACCTCTTCCTCGACGAGCTCGCGCGACGCGTTGTTCGCCGTCTCCAGCGCCGACAGCGTCGCGTTGAGCTCCTCGACCAGACCCGTCCGCGCCTCAGCCAGACCCCCGGCAATCGCGCTTCGTACGTCGTCGATCTTTGACTCGTTGGATGAGTGCGCGGTCTCGAGGAAACCGCGCAGGGCACCGAGATCCGCAGCGCTTGCAGCGCGATGTTGCGTCAGTCGGTCCTCGATGCCCCCGACGGCATCCTCAACCGCGCCGCGGATCTCGCCGAGCACCTGCGCGATGCGCTGATCGTCGGCGTAATGTCCGCGGCCGACCGCCTCGGTCAGAGACACCCCGAGAGACGAAAGGTTGCGATCGACTGCCTGCGCGAGCTCCGACAGCGCACCGCGCACACTGTCGGCCCATTCGTTCTGTGCGTTGGCCTGCTCGGCCAGTGTGCTGTCGGTGAGGGTGATGATGCGCTGCTCGACCTGCGCAATGCGATCGGTCGCTGACGAGATGCTGTCGCGGGTCAGCGATTCGAGTCGCTCAGCCAGCTCGTCGAGCGTGTCCTCGACGGCGGCCAGTCGTTCCTCCAACGCCGAGCGCGCTTCTTGGGATGCGGACTCGGCCGCGCGGCTGCCCGCAGCCGCGGTGGTCAGGCCGGCAGCCAACGTCCGTCGGAGGTCTGCAGCCGTCGTGTCCAGCCGTGCCGCGACCGTGTCCTCCACCCGCGTCAGCGCGGCGTCGAACTGGTCGCCGCCGGCGGATGCATCGAGCGTCGACCTCAGCCCGGGCAGCAACGCCTTGACCTCTCCGAGGATGCCCACGGCGTCGTCGACCTTGTCGGCAAGAACCTCATGCCGTTCACCGAGAGCGGCGGTCTCGGACCTGGATGCGCTCAGCTCACTCGCGAGTCGGCCGACACTGGCATCGACGCCTGACCTGGTCCCAGTGATCTCTGCCCGCAGTGATCCGAGGTCGGCGCGAAGTCCGCCGAGCTCGGCCCGCAAGCCGGTCAGCGCAGCGGCCAGCACCGGCCCTTCGGCGCGCTCGGGCTCCTCGGCTCCGGCGGCAGCGACGAGCTCCTCGATACGTCGCAGCAGCGCCGGCTCTCGAGCGTCGCTGTTCACGGTTGGCCCCCGATCAGTCCATTTCCGTGGCGGACCCTACGCCCGGACTGCGGTGCCCGCACCCACCTCGCCGTAGAGCGTCGTCCGTTGCCGCGCGCGTCGGCCGGCTGCCGCGGCGACCGCCTCGAGATCGGCGACGGACTTCCTGGAGCCGTGCGCACTGCCGGCCATCCGGCTGATGGTCTCCTCCATCAGCGTGCCGCCGATGTCGTTGGCGCCACCACGCAGCATCGCTGCGGAGCCGTCGACACCAAGCTTGACCCACGAACACTGGATGTTGTCGATGTAGCCGTGCAGCAGGAGCCGCGCCATTGCATGCACCACGCGGTTCTCGAGCATCGTCGGTCCGGGTCGGGCAAGTCCGGCCAGGTAGATCGGCGCGTTGAGATGAACGAACGGCAGGGGCACGAACTCGGTGAAGCCGCCGGTCTCGGCCTGGACGCGAGCAAGAACGCGCAGATGCGCCAACCAGTGCGCCGGCGTGTCGACGTGGCCGTACATCATCGTCGAGGTTGTCGGGATGCCGATTCGATGCGCGGTGCTGACGACCTCGATCCAGGTGGCTGCCGGCAGCTTGCCTTTGGTGAGAAGCCAGCGGACGTCGTCGTCGAGGATCTCCGCTGCAGTGCCCGGCAGTGAGTCGACGCCCGAGTCTTTGGCCTCGGAAAGCCAATCGGCCAGGGAGCTGCCGCAGCGCACCGCACCGTTGACAACTTCCATCGGGCTGAAGGCATGCACGTGCAGTTGCGGCTGACGCGCTTTTACGGCGCGAGCGATGTCGAAGTAGGCGGTGCCCGGCAGGTCCGGATGGATGCCGCCCTGCATGCAGACCTCGGTTGCACCGACCGCAGCCGCCTCGTCGGCGCGAGTGGAGATCTCGTCGAGGGACAGCGTGTAGGCGTCGGCATCGCTACGCCGCTGCGCAAAGGCGCAGAAGCGACAACCGGTGTAACAGACGTTGGTGAAGTTGATGTTGCGGTTGACCACATAGGTCACGTCGTCGCCGACAACGTCGCGACGCACGTCGTCAGCGAGCTCCGCCAGCGCGTCGATCTCGGCACCCGGAAGTGCGTCGAACAACGTCAGCGCCGTCTCGTCTGACATGGCGGCCAGGTCGCGCGTCGCGAGGCGCAGCGCGGTTGCGAACTCCGGCCGGATGCGTTGGGTCGGCAGGGCGGTAGGCACCGCACTCCCCCGCTGTCGTGCATCAGCACTGACGGTCAACGCCGACCAGTCGCCGTAGGCGGCGTCGAAGTCACTTCGCCGGTCGGTCGTCCGACCCCTGGTGTCGATGGTGCTGTGCAGGTCGATGCGACCGGCGTTGTCCCAACCGCCGTCTGGCTCCTGCCAGGGCAGACCGGTCGGCAACACCGAACCTCGGGCCAGGCCGTCGTGCCCACGCAGCGCGTCGACATGCCCACGCAGCCGCGGGTCGAGCCACGGCTCGTCGAGATAGGGCGGGTGTGCCGCCAGCCGCTCCAAGAGCTCGTAGCCGGCCGCCGCGGTCGTTGCGGCCAGCTCGTCGAGGTGCGGCCACGGGCGTTCGGGGTTGACGTGGTCGGGCGTGAGCGGCGACACACCGCCGAGGTCGTCGACGCCCGCCGTGAGCAGCCGTCGTACCTCGATCCCGTCGACGAGGTTGGGCGGCGCTTGCACGCGAGCACCGGGGCCGAGGAGCACACGCGCAACCGCGATCGTGGCGACGTATTCGTCGATGTCCGCGTCGGGTGCGCGCCGCATCGCCGTGTCCGGCTTGGCACGGAAGTTCTGCACCAGGACTTCTTGGATGTGCCGGTACTGCCGTGACAGCGACCGAAGCGCGAACAGCGACTCCACCCGATCGGCGACTGTCTCACCGATGCCGACGAGGATCCCGGTGGTGAACGCGACGTTGCTCCGACCCGCGTCCTCGATGACACGAAGCCGCACCTTCGGGTCCTTGTCGGGACTACCGCGGTGCGCCGGAATGTCGGCGGTCGTCTCGAGCATCATGCCCATCGACGGCGCCACCGGCTTGAGTCGCTGGATCTCTTCCCACGACATGACGCCCGGGTTGAGGTGCGGCAGCAGTCCGGTTTCCTCGAGCACTGCGATCGCCGCCGCTCGCACGTAGTCGAGCGTGCTGCCGTAGCCGGCCGCTTCCAGCCACTGCGCGGCTTGCGGCCACCGCTCCTCCGGCCGGTCGCCCAGGGTGAACAGGGCCTCCTTGCACCCGAGGACGGCGCCCCGGCGGGCAATGTCGACGACCTCATCGATCGTCAGGAAGGGGGCTTCGAGCTTGCCCGGCGTCGTCGCGAAGGTGCAGTAGTGGCACCGGTCACGGCAGAGCCGGGTCAGCGGGATGAAGACTTTGCGGCTGTAGGTGACGGTGCCGGGTCGGCCGATCGTCTCAAGACCGACGTCACGGATCCGGGCGGCCGTTGCACACAGCGCCTCGAGGTCGT
>JAICMI010000052.1 GCA_025929315.1 Frankiaceae bacterium | reverse complement strand
GGCTTCGGCGTTGATGTCCGACTGGGGTGCCGAGGTCATCAAGATCGAGCACGTGCAACGTGGGGACGCGATGCGCGGTCTCGCGTCGACGGGCACCGCGATGGTGCCCAAGGACGTGCACATCCTGCTCGAGCACTCCAACCGCGGCAAGAAGAGCCTGGGTCTCGACCTCGCGACACCCGAGGGTCTCGAGATCCTCTACAAGCTCGCCGAGACCGCAGACATCTTCCTCACCAACAAGCTGCCGCGCGTGCGCACGAAGCTGAAGATCGACGTCGACGACATCCGCGCCCACAACCCCAACATCATCTACGTGCGCGGCACCGGACAGGGCGAACGCGGACCGGACGCGGACAAAGGCTCGTACGACGCGCTTGCGTTCTGGAACCGCTCGGGCGTCGCGATGGGCGTCAAGCGCCCCGAGGACGACCACGTGCCGCACCCGCCCGGCCCCGGGTTCGGCGACTCCGTCGGCGCGATGACGATCGCCGGCGGCATGGCCGCCGCGCTCTTTCACCGTGAGCGCACCGGGGAGGCGACGACGGTGGACGTGTCGCTGCTGTCGTCGGGCATGTGGGCGCAGGGCCAGGCGATCGGGCTGTCCGTGCTGCTCGAGCAGGGTGACTGGATGTCGCTGGCTGCCTCGGCCGGGCGTCGCAACCCGCTGACCGCCAACTACCGCACCAAGGACGAACGGTGGCTGGCCTTCACCTGTTTGCAGGCCGGGCACTACTGGGGACCGCTCGTCACGCTGGTCGACCGGCCGGAGCTGGCGACCGACCCGCGGTTCGCCGACCACGAGTCGTTGATGGCGCACGGTGGCGAAGCGGTCGAGATCTTGGGCGAGGTGTTCGCCACGCGCACGGTCGCCGAGTGGCGCGACGTCCTCGAGAACTTCATCGGGCAGTGGACCGTCATCCAGGACACGCTGGAGGCGGCCCAGGACGTGCAGTCGGTGGCCAACGGCTACATGCAGCCGTGTACGACGGCGACCGGCATCCCGTTCCAGCTGGTGGCGTCGCCCGCCCAGTTCGGCGGCGAACCCGCAACTCCCGGCCGGGCGCCGGAGTTCAACGAGCACGGCGATGCGATCCTCGCCGACCTGGGATTCGACTGGGACAAGGTCGTCGACCTCAAAGTGCGCGGCATCATCCCCTGATCGCCGCGACGGTGCCGCCGTCGACGATGAGATCTGCACCGTTCACGTAGCTCGCCTCGTCGGAGAGCAGGAACATCACCGCAGCCGCGACTTCGTCTGCGCTGCCCTGACGACCGAGCGGCGTCATCTGCACCAACATGTCGTTCAGCGGTCGCGCCGCGACTTCTTCCCGTCCCATCGGCGTGTCGATGACACCGGGCGAGACCGAGCAGATGCGCGCACCTCGTGGGCCGAACGCGACGGCTTCGCGTCGTACCAGGCGATGGACTCCCCGCTTGGCCCACACGTAGCCATACTCGGGTCCTCCAGCGACTCGCCGACGGTGGCGTGCAGCCGCGCGACCAGGTCGGCGGCGAACGGTTGGTCGAGCACGGCTTCGGCAGCCGGGTTCGGCTCGGACGGGTCGAGATACGGCGCCATCGATGCGAAGCACACCAGCGCGGTGCCCGATGTCACGTGCGGCCGCAACGCCTCGACGAAGAGCGCCGTGCCCACGAGGTCGACGGCGAGGACGCGTTCCCAGCCCGCCATCGCCGGTGAGACACCCGCAGCGTGGACACACGACCGGAGCCGGCCCAGCTCGGCGACGCGGTCGGCCAGTCTCGACAGCGCCGCCTCGTCGGTCACGTCGAGAACGTGCGGCTCGATGTGCGCATCCGTCGTCGGCGCCAACCGTTCCGCGGCGGCATGCACGAGATCCGTGTCGCGGTCCGCGAGCAAGAGGACGTCCACATCGGCTGCCAGCCGCGCCGCACACGCCTCACCCATGCCGCGCCCGCCACCTGTGACTACACCCACGGCCACGCGAACGACCTTGTCATCCTTTCGCGCGCGGAGCATGACATCCAGCTAGCGGTAATGGCCCGCTAATATCGCAGAACGCCATTTCCGCTCGGAGGCCTCCGCTCGATGAACCTCGGCATGCTGCTCGACATGGCCGCCGACGGCTTCGGCGACCGGGTCGTGATCGGCCGTCGGACCGACGGGCTCACCGCGGCGCAACTGCGTGCGATGGCTCTCACCGGTGCCGAAGCAGTCAAGGCCGCCGGCGCCGACGCAGTCGTCTACCTCGCCGTCAACGGTCCCGCCTTTCCGGTCGCCCTCTTCGCAGCTGCCTACGCCGGAGTCCCGTTGGTGCCGGTCAACTACCGGCTCGGCGACGAGCAGCTCGCGGCAGTCCTCGGCAACCACCCGAAGGCCTACACCGTCAAGCCGGACGAGTGGCTCGAGCTCACCGGCGCCGGTGGTGGAGAAGACGCTGGATTCGTCGACCCGGAGTCACCGGCGGTCATCATCTACACCAGCGGTTCGACGGCGGCACCGAAGGGCGTTGTGCTCCGCCACCAGAACCTCGTCTCCTACGTGCTCGGCTCAGTCGAGTTCATGTGCGCGGAGGACACAGACTCAGCCCTCATGAGTGTGCCGCCCTACCACATCGCCGCCGTCGCCAACGTCATCACAAACCTCTACGCCGGCCGTCGTGCGCTTGTCCTCGAGCAGTTCGCACCTGAGCAGTGGCTGGAGCTCGTGCGGTCCGAGGCGGTGACCAACGCGCTTGTCGTCCCGACGATGCTCAAGCGCATCCTCGAGGCACGAGGCGACCTGTCAGTCCCATCACTTCGAACGCTTGCCTACGGCGGCGCATCGATGCCCGCGCCGGTGATCGAGCAGGCGCTGCGCACCTGGCCGGACGTCGGTTTCGTCAATGCCTACGGCCTGACCGAAACCAGCTCCACCATCGCCGTACTCGGTCCCGAGGACCATCGCGCGGCGATCGCAAGCGACGACCCACCTGTTCGCGCCCGGCTGTCGTGCGCCGGGCAAGTGCTGCCGACCGTAGAGCTCGAGATCCGCGACGACGACGGCAACGTCGTGCCACCGGGTGTGAAAGGTCGCATCTGGGTCCGCGGGCCGCAGGTGGCTGCCGAATACCTCGGCGCAGGTGCGGCGCTCGACGAGGCCGGCTTCTTCGACACTCGTGACGAAGGCCATCTCGATGCCGAGGGCTATCTCTTCATCGGCGGCAGGACGGACGACACCATCATCCGCGGTGCGGAGAACATCGCGCCTGCCGAGATCGAAGACGTGTTGCTGCGACACCCGGCGGTTGCCGATGTCGTCGTCGTCGGATGCCCCCACGACGAATGGGGTCAGTGCATCGAGGCGGTCGTCGTACCCAAGCAGGGTGTCGACGTCGACGAGCAGGAGCTGCGCGAGCACGTCCGCGCATCACTGCGCAGCAGCAAGACGCCCGATCGGATCTGGTTCTGGGACGAGCTACCCCGCACCGAGACCGGAAAGCTCGTCCGCCGCAACATCGTCGCGCTGATCAGCGAGGAGCGCGCGCAGCTCTAACCGACGGCTCAGGAAGGCTGTTCGAAGTCGGCGAGGACTTGGGCAGTGTGCTCGCCCAGGGCGGGCACGGCGCCGGGCGTCCAGTCCCAGTCGGCGCAGTCGGCCGGTGGCCGAAGGCTGGGGAACTCACCGCCGGGACTGCCGGTGCTGACCCACCGCTGTCGTTGCGCGAGCTGCGGATGGTCGAGGACGTCGAGAGGCGTGTTGAGTCGGGCCCAGCCGATCGTCGCGCGCTCCGCCGCGTCAGCCGCCTCGTCAAATGTCGCTGCCGCCGCCCACTCGGCGATGATCGCGTCGAGCTCTTCGCGACGACGCAATCGTTCGGAGTTGGAGGCATAGCGCTGGTCCTCGGCCAGGTCGGGTCGTTGCAGCATCTGCCCGGCGAGACGACGCCATTCGCCGTCGTTGGTCGTGCCGAACACGATGACCTGGTCGTCGCGGGTGCGATAAGCGCCGTACGGAGCGACCATGAAGCTCGACAGCCCCAGCCGGGGCGGATCGACGCCGGTGAAGCGCGCCAGGTTGAGCACCCAGCCCATCCAGTCGGTCGCCACATCGAACATCGCCAACGAGATGGCCGCACCCTTGCCCGTCCGAGCGCGCGCAAGGAGCGCGGCAAGGATCGCGTTGGCAGCGGTCATTCCGGTGCCGATGTCGACGAGCGGAATGCCGGGCTTCGCCGCCGCATCAGGAGTGCCGGTGATGGCGCACGAGCCCGCTTCAGACTGCACGAGCAGGTCGTAAGCCCGCCCCGATGCGCGCGGACCGCCCGCGCCGTACCCGCTGATGTCGACGGCAACCAGTCGCGGATGACGCGCGGTCACGTACGCGGCGTCGAGGCCGAGTCGCGCAGCCGCGCCAGGAGCGAGGTTCTGTACGAAGACGTCGGCCTGGGCGAGCAACGCGTCTATCGACGCGCGGCCATCGTCGCTCTTGAGATCGAGCGCGACCGACTGCTTGCCCCGGTTGGCCCAGGCGAAGTAAGCCGACGTCCCGTTGACGACGTCGTCGTAATGGCGGGCGAAGTCGCCGCTGCCGCTCTCGACCTTGATGACGCGCGCACCGAGATCGGCGAGCTGGCGGGTGCAGTGCGGCGCCGAGACGGCCTGCTCGACGGCCACCACGACGATGCCGTCCAGCGGCAGCACGGCGCCAGCTCCTAGAAAACCTAGGCGCGCTCGAGAACGAGCGCCGAGCCCATGCCACCACCGGCACACATGGACACGACACCGAGCGAGGCGTTGCGACGGCCCAGCTCGCCGAGCATCGTCACCACCATGCGCGCCCCGGTCGCGGCAATGGGGTGCCCGAGACTGCAGCCGCTGCCGTTGAGGTTGACGATGTTGGCGTCGATGCCGAGCTTGCGCGTGACCGCGACCGGCACGGAGCAGAACGCCTCGTTGATCTCCCACGCCTCGACATCGCCGACAGCGAGCTGCGCCTTGCCGAGCGCGCGCTCGATGGCGCCGATCGGTGCGAGTCCGGTCTCGACCGGGTCGACGCCGACGGTGCCCCACGCGCGCACGAAACCGAGCGGTGCGAGGCCGTGGGCCTTGGCGTAGTCCTCGCTCGTGATGACGAGGGCGGCAGCCGCGTCGTTGACACCGGCAGCGTTGCCGGCAGTCACGGTCGCGCTTTCGAGCTCGGGGTGCAGGACCGGAAGCTGGGCGAGAGTGTCGACCGTGACACCACGGCGCGGATGCTCGTCGGTGGTGTAGTCCTCCTCGCCGCCCGACTCGGTCGGCACCTTGACGGGCACGATCTCGTCGGCGAAGTGCCCGGCGTCGATCGTGGCGATCGCCTGGCCCTGGCTGTAGGCAGCCCACTCATCGACGTCACGCCGGGTCAGGCCGGCGAGGCGGGCGGTGTTCTCTCCGACCGTGATGGACATGTCGAACGCCGGTGCCTCGGGTGTCTCCGGGTGACTCATCGGAGCCCACGGGTTCCAGCTGCCGTCGGCGCCCGCTTTGAGCGAGCGAGCCATCGTGCTCATGCTCTCGGTGCCGCCTGCGACCGCGACGTCAAGCGCGCCGGCCAGGATCGAGGCGACGGCAGTTTGTACGGCGCCGAGGCCGCCGGCGCAGTGCCGGTTGACCGCAAGCCCCGGCACGTGGTTGAGACCGAGGGACACCGCGGTGTGACGGGCGATGACGCCGCCGCCCTGCATCGACTCGGCCAGGACGATGTCCTCGATGTCGGAGGGTGCAACGCCGCTGCGGTCGATCGCAGCGGACACAGCGGTGCGCGCGAGCGACCATGCATCGATGGTGGCCAGCCGGCCCTTGCGGCTACGACCGATGGGTGTACGAGCAGCGGCGACAATTGCGGCACGGCGCACGTTGATCTCCTGTCAACAGGGAAGGCTTCAGCGAGAAGTCGGTGAGGACGGCAGCTCGAGGCCGTGCAGGAGCAAGTCCCACATCTCCTCTGCGACGTCGTCTCCCTCCGCCCGCCACGACCCGCTGATTGTCGTGACGAACGCGTTGAACATGACCGACTGCAAAACGAAACCGGCGATCCGTCGGCTGCGCATGTCGCTCCGGATGACGCCGGCCGTGGCCGCGTCAGCGAGGATGGCTTCGAAGAACTCGACCAGCGGCGTGAATGCCCGCGACGCCTCTTTGGGGTGGTCGGTGAGCAACTGTTGGGCGAACTCCGCCAAGGCGGCGGGAGCCTTACGGCCCCCTCGTCCCTTGTGTGTCGGACGACACAGCTTGTAGTACTCGACGACGGTGAGGTGCAGGCGTTGCAGCGGGTCGCTCTCATCGGCGATCACCGCCTCCAGCTGCGCCGCGGTGTTGCGCACGGAGTCCTCGAACAGTGCAAGCAACAGCTCGTATTTGCCGTCGAAGTACTGGTAGAAGCTGCGGAGCGACTGCCCGGAGCGCTCGACGACCTCCTGGACCGTGAAGTCCTTGCCGGAGGTGCTGCTCATCAGCTCGAGTGCCGCGTCAAGAAAGCGCTGCACCCGGGTCTCGGCACGAGCACGCGCCGGGTCGACGACCCGCGCCACAGCACGCTCGCGCCGGCTGCCGCCATCGACGGGAAGATCAGCAGCCTCGTCGACGCTCATGGTGGGGAAGTCTACCTTCTCAAAGACGAGAGCGCCGTTCTACTCGACGTGTGACCTCGGTCAGAGTTGGCCGTCGCGCAGCAGCTGGCGCAGCTTGAACTTCTGCACCTTTCCCGACGGCGTGCGCGGGAGCTCCTGCACCTGGTGAAGAGATTCCGGCCACTTCTGCCGAGCGAGCCCGACCGCTGCCAGGTGCCGGCGGATGTCCTCGAGCGTCAGTGCCGGCACGCCTTCGCGGGGTCGGACAACCGCGGCGGCACGCTCGCCGAGACGCTCGTCCGGCGCGGCGACGACGCACACCTCCGCGACGGCCTCGAGTCGCATCAGCTGCTCCTCGATCTCCTGAGCGCTGATGTTCTCGCCGCCACGGATGATCACGTCGGAAATGCGATCCGTGATGGCGAGGTAGCCGTCGTCGTCGACGACACCGACGTCTCCGGTGCGATACCAGCCGTCGGCGTCGAACATGGCCGCGGTCAGCTCGGGGTCGGTGTAGCCGACGCAGCAGTCGGGGCCGCGGCTGAAGATCTCGCCGGAGTCGTCGAGCCGGATCTCGACCCCAGGGAGCGCCGGACCATCGGTGGTGAGCCGTTTGTTCTCGGTGTCGCTGAGGCGGCAACCGGTGATCGACGGATGCTCGGTGCTGCCGTAGGAGCGGAAGACCTTGATGCCCAGCTGCGTCGCGCGCTGCGCGACCGCTACCGGCACCGGTGATCCACCGAGCCCGGCGAACGGCATCAAGGCCAGATGCTCGGGCGTGAAGCTCGGATGGTCGATCAGGCTGGTGAGGAAATAGGTCGCCCCACCCGTGACGCCCAGACCTTCCTCGCTCATCAGCCGAAGGATCTCGGTGGGGTCCCAGACGTCGACCAGGTTGACCGGCCGGCTTCTCAGCAACGGGACGAGAAAAGCGTTGAGCATGCCGATGAAGTGACCCACCGGAGCGCCCGTGATCTGTGCTGGTCCGCCGCCCGGAAACAAGTAGTCGAGCTGCCGGGTCTCACAGCAGATCGTCCGATGCGAGTGCACCACCCCTTTGGGGTCGCGCGTCGTACCGGAGGTGAAGGCCACGATTGCCGTCTCGTCCGGGTCGACCGCCACAGGTGCGGGGAGAGGATCGCCGTCGAGCAGTGAGGCGATCGCTGTTGCCGACGGCGGGAGCGCGGCCGGCGCGGTGTCGCCGGCGACCAGCCACAGCGGCGCTGGCTCGCGCGACAACAGGTCGGCGTAGGTCGTCAAATAGTCGCTGTGACCGAACCTGTCGGCGCTGACCACGGCCTTCGGCCGCGTCGTACGAAGGATGTAGTCGACCTCTTTGGGCCCGTAGAAGTGCACGATCGGGACGACGGTCGCGCCGACATAAGCAGCCGCCCAGAACGTGATGCCGGCCTCGACCCAGTTGGGCAGCTGAAGGACGACGGCGTCGCCGGGCCCGATCCCCCGAGTCCTGAACGCAGTCGCAAGACAACGCGCGGCGCGGTCGACATCGGCGAACCTCCCGTCCCACGGTCGGACCTTGGACCGGACGCGAAAGGGCTCATCCCGCATCCCGGCGAGACCCGCGGCGACCATGCCGCCCAAGGTGGCATCGGTCCACCAGCCGCTGCGCCGATAGCGCTCCGCGAGGTCTGCGGGAACGGACCGGCGCGGCCACCGCTCGGACGTTGCCAACTTGCCGCCCTTCCTCGAACTCTTTGCGGGCCTGCGAGAACAGTATTATCGTTTTCGAGTATGTCCGTCTCCGCGGGGTCACCCCAGCCGAGGCTGGCCCGCGACCACCGGTTCCACCCGCTGCGGGTGCGCGACGTCGTCCAGGAGACGGCGGATGCATGCTCGCTCGTGCTCGAGGTCCCGGAGGAGCTCGCTGACGCGTTCGCCTATCGCGCCGGCCAGTTCGTGACGTTCCGGCTCAACGTCGACGGCGCGCAGCACCTGCGGTCCTACTCGATGTCCACCTCGCCCGAGGTCGACGACGACTTCCGCGTCACCATCAAACGGGTTCCCGCCGGCGCCGTGTCCAACTGGGTCATCGACAACGTGCAGCCAGGGTCGTTGCTCGAGACGACCTGCCCGGCGGGGGTCTTCTGCCTCGGCACCGATGAACGCGACGTCGTCACGTTTGCCGGCGGCAGCGGGATCACGCCGATCATCGCGATCGTCAAGACGGCCCTCGCGACGACCTCACGGCGCGTCCGCGTCCTCTATGCCAACCGCGACTCTGACTCGATCATCTTCGCCGCCGCCCTCGACGAGCTCACCCGCCGTTATCCCGGACGTCTCGACATCGTTCATCACCTCGACGCAGATAGCGGATTCGTCGATGCGGATGCGGTTGCGACGTTGGTCAATGACGTCGACGACGCGGACTTCTTCCTCTGCGGTCCCGGGCCGTTCATGACGATCGTCGAGGACAGCCTTCGAGCGCGTGGGGTCGAAGCGAGTCGCATCCACATCGAGCGGTTCACTCCTCGCGAGGAGGTCCCGGCCGAATCGCCCGGCCCCGAGACGACCCGGGGTGATGATGCCGCCACCGAGGTCACCATCGAGCTCGACGGCAAGGTTGCGACAACGCGGCACCGCGCCGGCACGACGCTGCTGCAGACTGCTCGCCAGGCCGGCCTGAAACCGCCGTCATCGTGCGAGAACGGCGACTGCGCCACCTGCATGGCCAAGTTGCAGGACGGTACGGCGAAGATGCGCGCCAACAACGCCTTGACGGACGATGAAGTCGAGGAGGGCTGGATCTTGACGTGCCAAGCCGTGCCCGAAGGCCCGTCGGTGCACGTCGTCTACGACTACGCCGACTGAGGTGGACATGGAGATCGCCGACATCATCGAGGTGGAGCAGCTGCTGGCTCGCTATGCCGTCGGCATGACCCGCGACGACATCAGCACTGTCATCGACGTCTTCACTCCCGACGGCTCCTACAGTGCGTTCGGCGCGACCTACAGGCTTGACGACTTCCCCGCACTGGTCGAGGCCGCACCCAAAGGCCTGTTCCTGACCGGTACGCCACTGCTCCAGCTCGACGGCGACACCGGCACCGGCATGCAGACGCTCTGCTTCGTCGACCAGACCAACCACGACATGCGCATCGGCTACTACACCGACACCTACCGTCGCACGGACAAAGGCTGGCGCTTGCACACCAGGGCGATGACGTTCCTGCGCCGCAGTGGCGCGCGCGACTCCGGCCGGGCGCATGACCCGCGGCGGCCCGAGCCGACCTCGACGACTTGATGCAGCTCGACGCGTTCCGGCGCGAGCTGGACGGCTGGCTGGACGAGCACGCTGCAGAGCTTGCTCGCGACGCGTCCGACGGAGACGGTCTGGACGCCGACATGGCGCAGCTGGCGAAGGTGAAACAGATGACCTTCGACGCCGGCTGGATGCGGTGGGGGTGGCCGCAACGCGTCGGAGGCCTTGGTGGCTCTCCGCTGCTGCGGGGCTACCTCGGCGAGGCGCTCACGGCGCGCGACCTGGTCGAGCCCGGCACCTATTCGATGACCGAGGTGCTCGCGCCGACGATGATCGACTACGCCCGGCCGGAGCTCGCCGCCGAGATGGTGCCGCGGCTGCTGCGCGGAGAAGAGATGTGGTGCCAAGGGTTTTCCGAGCCCGGCACGGGCAGCAACCTGGCGGCGCTGAGCTGCCGCGCCGTGCGCGCAGACGACGGCTGGCGCGTCACCGGCCAGAAGGTCTGGACAAGCTTCGCGCAGTTCGCGCAGCGGTGCGTCCTGCTCGCCCGCACGGGCGCACCTGATTCCGCGCATCGTGGCATCACCGCGTTGTTCGTCGACATGGACGCCCCCGGCATCACGGTGCGGCCGATCGAGACGATGCACGGTCGGTTGGAGTTCTGCGAGGTCTTCTTCGACGACGTGCTGGTGCCGGTTGAGCGAATGCTGGGCGAGGAGGGCCAGGGCTGGTCAGTCGCGATGGACCTGTTGCCCTACGAACGCAGTACGTCGCTGTGGCACCGGGGCGCGTTCCTTCAGCAACGGCTGCAGCACCTGCTCACGGACGTTGCGGACGACTCGCTCTCCGCCGCCGAGCTCGGCGACGTCGTCGTACAGCTCTTCGCATTGCGTGCGCGGTCGCGTGCGACGCAGCACCGGCTCGCGGCCGGCGAACGACTCGGTCCGGAGACGTCGGTCGACAAGGTGTTGCTGGCGACGACCGAGCAGTCGCTGTTCGATCTCGTCGCCAGTGCTGTCGCCGACGACGTCCTGACTGGTGATGATGCCGCCGGCGCGCGCTGGCGCTCCGACTACCTCTACTCCCGCGCCGCGACGATCTACGGCGGCAGCGCCGAGATCCAGCGCAACGTGCTCGCGCGCCGCGTCCTCGACCTCGGTCCGGAGTCGTGATGGACGCGGCGGACTGCGAGCTGTTCACCGAGGCGCTGCGCAAAGCCGTCCAGCACGGCGTTTCCCTCGACGACGTCGGGTGGTACGACGCGCTCGCCGACGACCGGGAGGTCGCCGTCGCGACGCTGTTCGAGCTGCAAGGTGAGCACAACGCCACGTCGACGGCCCTCGACGCGGTCGTCGCGGACGCGGCGGGACTGCCGTCAGGACGGATCCTCTTGCCGGCTCTCGACAGCGCACACGCTCCCGCGACCATCACGGGAGGCAGAGTTCGGGTGCGCGGGATTTGCCGCGGCGGCCTTGACAGCACGGTGATCGCGGCGACCAACGACGGCTACGTCTCATTGCAGGTCAGCGACCTGCAGCTGCGACCAGTTGGCGGAATGGACCCGCGGTTGGAGCTGGTCGCGATCACCGGCGCGGTCCACGGCGCCGTACCGGAGCCGGCCGGCTGGACGGCCGGCGTCGCCGCGGGACAGCTGGCGCTCGCGCACGAGCTCGTCGGCACCTCCCGCGCGATGCTTCGGCTCGCGCGTGAGCATGCACTCGACCGCGAGCAGTTCGGCCGGCCGATCGCGTCGTTCCAAGCGGTCCGGCACAAGCTCGCCGAGGCGCACGTCGCCGTCGAGTCGGCCAAGTCGGCCGCCGATGCGGCGTGGCACGATCCAGCATTCGCAGCGGTCGCCAAAGCGGTGGCGGGACGAAGCGCGCGGACCGTCGCGCGGCATGCGCAACAGGTCCTCGCCGGCATCGGCTTCACGACCGAACACCCCTTGCACCGCTACATCCGCCGCGCACTTGTCCTCGACGGCCTCTTCGGCTCGAGCCGCACGCTCACCAGCGAGATCGGCGCGCAAGCCCTGCGCACCCGCCACCTCCCCCGCCCGATCCCCCTCTAGCTCCATCGTTGAGTGCGACGTAATCCCGCGTTCAGAGGCTCTGAAAGCGGGATTTCGTCGCACTCAACCCCTGTTATTCCAGGGGGAGCTGGACCGCGATCTTGCCGGTGGCTTGGACCTTGTCGTCCTGGTCGATCATCTTCACCTCGACGTCGGCGACGTGCACCCGCCGCCGCTCCTCGCGGACGCCGGTCACGACTCCAGACAGGAAGCTCGCGTCGCCGGTGAGCGCCGGCCCGCGGTAGCGCAGATCGGCGTGGGTGATGAAACCCCACTCGCCCGCCCACGCCGCGACGTAGTCGAGCATCCACGCGCCCATCGACGCGCCGTAGCCGTAGCCGCGTGGCATGCCGATCTTGCGTGCCCACTCCGGGTTGAGGTGCCCACGGGACGGTCCGTAGTAGGCACCGTCGGTGCGCTCCGGGTCGACGCGCTCGAGGTTGCGGTCGCCTTCGTGTCCGGCGAAGTCCTTGGTGTAGCCGAGCTCCTCACCCCGCACCGACGTCGGTCCCTTGCGCATCGCCCCCCAGGTCGTCATCGGGTAGGCGCGCCACTCGGTGGCGAAGCTCGCCAGGCTGTGCGGCCCGAGCAGGTTGGGGGCGAGCTCGTCGCCGGCCTGGACGGATTCGAGCAGTCGCTTGTCGTGACCGAGCTTCTGGATCTGCGCGATGAACTGCTGCTTCGTCTCGTCGAGCTTGCTCAGTGCGTCCTCGGTCCACGTCGGCTCGCCCGACTCCGACGTTGCGTCGTACTGCTTCTTCTCCTCTACTGCGGTGCGGACCTTGTAGCGGATCGCGGTCGAACGTTGCAGCGCGACGCGCTCGCCGCGCTGGTTGATGTAGAGGGTGTCACCGCGCTGGAAACATGTCGGCCCCGCGAACGACGTCTCCCGCACCTTGTAGTCGTAGGGCATGCGGTGACAGACCAGCTTGTCGCCGGACTCGATGCGAGCATCGAGGAACCACCACTCGTCACCACCGAACACGAGGTGTGAGTCGGGGATCCGGCCGACCTGAGCCGGCGAACAACCGTGGCTCGTGTCAGTCGCGACGGTGAACGACTGCGGCGCGACGATGCGCCCGAACCGGCTCTCCGCCGCCCATGCATCGTCGTAGTGCAGCGGGTTGGGGTAGTGCATCGCCTGCACCCAGCGGCGGATGTCGTTGACCGCCACCGGTTCGCGCAGCTCGCCAGGCATGATCGGCACACCCATGTGCCGATCGAGGTCGGAGACGTCGAGTTCGCTCATGAGGTTCCCATCATCTCCGCAACTTGCGACTTCAGCCGATCGTCGGCCACCTTGGTGCCATTCGCCGTCATAGGGATCTCGCCGGGTCGGAAGAACACGACCTTTTTAGGCACCTTGTACGCCGCCAAGCGCCCGCGCAGAAACGTCTGCAGGTCGGCGGCGTCCATCGCCACGCCGTCGACCGGTTCGACACACAGGACCGCGATCTGGTCGAGTCGTTCGTCCGGCATCGCAATCACGCGCGCCAGCTTGACGCCCGGATGCGCGCGCAGCTGGACCTCGATCTCCGCCGGGCTGACGTTGGCGCCGCCGGTCTTGATCATCTCGGTACGACGCCCGGTCCAGTGCACTTCTGACTGCTCGTCGACGTAACCGACGTCGCCGGTGTGGAACCAACCGTCCGCGTCGAAGGACCCCTCGCGCGGCTTGCCGACGTAGCCCTCCATCATTGTCGGTCCCTTGATGACGAGCTCGCCGTCGACGCCCACCGGCAACGTCTCGCCGGTGTCGGGGTCGACCACCCGCAGCCGGTTGCCTGGGAGCAACGTGCCCATGCTGCGTTTCATCGCATCGCGGCCACTGTCATAGGCATGGGCGCTGATGAACGCGCAGGTCTCCGACATGCCCCAGCCGACCGGCATCTGCCAGCCGGAATCGCCGTTGACCGTCGGATGCTTGGCGAACACCGCCTTGCCGTAGACGCACCTCAGCGCTGACAGATCGGTCGCGAGCCAGCGCTCGTGCTCGCTGAGCGCCCGCGCCTGATGCGGCAGCGTGTAGGGCTCAGTCACCCGTTCGCGTTCGAGCAGCGCCAACGCCTTTCCCGGATCAAACCCCTCCTGCATCACCCAGCAGCCGCCGGCCGCGAGCGTCGCGCCCATCGCTGTGTTCATCCCGGCGGTCCAGAACATCGGCAGCGCCGTCCACATCCGGGTTGCCGGAGTTCGGCCGAAGAGCCGCGACTGCACCCAGAACTGCAGCGTCGGCGCACGGTGGTTGTGCAGCATGCCTTTCGGCGTCGCCGTACTGCCGGAGCTGAACAGGATCAGCGCCAGATCCGCGGGAGCCGTCTTCGCGACGATCTCGTCGACTGCGCTGCCGTCGACATCATCGCCACGCGCAAGGAAGTCCGGCCACTCCGTCACCGAGACGACGTGCTGCAGCTGCGGGATGGACAGACCCGCGACGACGGACGCCAGTGAGTTGCCGGCGACGGCAGGCTGAGTGAGTACGACGGACGCATCACTCGCGCGCAGCAGATGGTCGAGCTCGGGCTCGGTCGAGAACGTCGACAACGGCACGACGACCGCGCCGGCGAGTGCTACGCCGAAGAAGGCGGCCACCGCCTCGGGCCGGTTGCCCATGAGCGTCGCGACGTGGTCGCCACGGCTGACGCCGAGCGCCAGGAGGGCGCGTGCGACGTTGCGGCTCTCGCGCTCGAGGTCGGCGTAGGTCCACCGCACCGTCGCGCCGTCGCGCAACGGGTCGTCGAACACGAGCGCTTCGCCGTCGGCGTACCGGCTGCACACCTCGAGCAGAAACCCGCCGAGGGTCAGCGGCTCGCTGACATCGAGCTCCGGCCCGGAGATGTCGGCCAACATCACATCGACATGACGTCGCGGGCAAACGCCTCCACCTGCGCATCGCCGTCGCCCGGCCAACCGCAGACGAGGTAGTCGTAGCCCGCGTCCTGCCACTTGTCGATGTGCCGCCGCGCGGTGTCGAGGTCGTCGAGCGACACGGAGCTGGCACGCTTGATCGAGGCCGGGTCGCGGCCAACCTTGTCGGCAAGCTCGTCGACACGTGCGTTGGCCTCTTGCAACGACTTCGGGTTGCCCCACGCGTGCCACACGTCGGCGTAGCGAGCGGCCAGCGGCAGCGTCCGGTTGGGTCCGGTGCCACCGATCCAGATCGGCGGCCGCGGTTGCTGCACCGGGGTGGGCCGCAGCTGCGCCTGCTGCAGTGAGACGACCTTGCCGTCGTAGTCGACGACCTCACCCGTAAACAGTCGAGTGACGATCTCGAGTGCGTCCTCGAGCAGGTCGAAGCGCTTCCCGGTCGGCGGGAAGTCGATGCCGAGCTGGCGGTGCTCGTCTTCGAACCACGCGGCGCCGAGGGTGAGCTCGAGCCGGCCGTGCGATGCGTGGTCGATCGTGACCGTTTGCGCGGCGAGCACGGAGGGGTGGCGGTAGGTCACGCCGGTGACGAGAAGCCCGAGCCGGATCCGGCTGGTGACACCGGCGAGGGCGGCGAGTGTCGTCACCCCTTCGAAGGTCTCGCCCGGTCCCTCGCCGTACATGGGACGGAAGTGGTCGAAGCCCCACGCTCCGTCGAAGCCGAGGTCCTCGGCGAGCCGGACGCGGCGAACGAGCTCGTCCCAGGAGACGCGCTGCTGAGCGACGTCGAGACCGAAGCGCACGCCTGCAACCTATCTATCTTTACGATGCTTGTACCAGTCGGTCCAATAGGATCCGGGACGTGGACTTCTCCCTCACTGCGGAAGAACGTGCGCTGGCCGAGGTGGCGCGCGACTTCGCGCAAAAGGAGATCGCGGCGCGCGCTCCAGCAGCCTGGGAGGAAGGGCGCTGCCCGACCGACCTGCTGCGCGAGGCGGGCGAGCTAGGTCTGCTCGGCATGCTGATCCCCGAGCAGTGGGGCGGCATCGGCATGTCGACCGTCGGCTTCGTCGCCGCGATGGAACAGCTCGGCCTCGCCGACCAGTCCGTGGCGGCCGCGGTGCAAGCGCACGTGACCATCGGCTCCCTACCGCTTTACCTGTTCGGCAACGACGAGCAACGCGAACGATGGCTGCGCCCGCTGGCCGAGGGTCGGACGCTCGGTGCGTTCGGGCTGACCGAGCCGGGCGCCGGTTCCGACACCCGCAGCATCAGCACCCGCGCCGAACCGCACGACGGCGGCTGGCGGATCAACGGCCAGAAGACCTTCATCTCCAACGCCGGCACGGACATGTCGTTCGGCGTCACGGTGCTGGCGCGGACGCAGGAAGGTGACAAGCCGCGCTTCGGCAGCTTCGTCGTCGACAAGGACACGCCCGGTTTCACCATGGGCCCCAAGATGCGCGGCATCGGCTGGCGCGGCCTCGACACCCGTGAGCTGTTCTTCGACGACGTGTGGGTGCCCGCCGAGCATCTGGTCGGCGACCCCGACCTCGGTCTCGGCCAGTTCCTTGCTGCACTCGAAGTCGGACGGATCTCGATCGCCGCGCTGTCACTGAGCCTCACCCAGGCGGTGCTGGACCTCGCGACCGAGCACGCGAAGGACCGTGTCCAGTTCGGTCAGCCGATCTCGTCGTTCCAGGCGGTGCAGTTCAAGCTCGCCGACATCGCGACCGAGCTCGAGGCGGCGCGCTGGCTGACCTACCGCGCGGCATCGTTGCGCGACGCCGGAGAGCCGTTCCTCAAGGAAGCATCGATGGCGAAGCTCAAGGCGAGCCGGCTCGCCACCTGGGCGGCGTCGGAAGCGGTGCAGATCCACGGTGGCACCGGCTACATGCTCGACTCCGCGGTTGCACGCTTCTACTGCGACTCCAAGGTGCTCGAGATCGGCGAAGGCACGAACGAGATCCAGCACCTCGTCATCGCCCGCGCCCTCGGCTGTTAAGGGTCCGGTTAGAACGCGAAGGCGCGGCGTACGGCGGCTTCGATGTCCTGGCGGTCCGGTAGCCAGGCCCGCTCGAGCACGGGCGAGTAGGGCGGTGGGGTCGCAGCGGCACCGATCCGTTCGATGGGTGCGTCGATGTCGCACAGGCCTTCGCACGCAACGCGCGCGGCGATCTCGGCGCCGATGCCGAACGGCACGACTGCTTCATGGGCGATGACCAACCGACTCGTACGACGCACCGAGCCGAGAATCGTCTCCATGTCGAGCGGTGCGACAGTTCGCAGGTCGATGACCTCGACCGAGATCTCGTCTGCGACGGCGTCGGCGGCGGCCACCGCTTCGTGCACCATCCGCGACACCGACACGACGGTCACATCCGTGCCGGGTCGCACGATCGACGCGCGACCCAGCGGCAGCACGTAGTCGGCCGGAGGTCGCGGGCCCTTCATGCCGTAGAGCAACCGGTTCTCGATGAACACCACTGGGTTGGGGTCCTGGATCGCCGCGCGCAGGAGCCCGTAGGTGTCGGCGGGCGTCGACGGCATCACGACGGTCAGTCCCGGGATGTGTGCCAGCAGTGCTTCCAAGCTTTGCGAGTGCTGGCTGCCCGATGATCGTCCTGCGCCGAACTGCGTCCGCACGGTCAGCGCCATCTGCGCGCCGCCCCCGGTCATGAACGGCATCTTGGCCGCCTGATTGAGCAGCTGGTCGAAGCAGACGCCGAGGAAATCGAGATACATCAGCTCGACGACCGGCCGCAGGCCGGCCATGGCCCCGCCCACCGCAAGCCCCATGACTGCCGTCTCGGAAATCGGCGTGTCCCTTACCCGATCTCCGAATTGCTCCCGCAAG
>JAICMI010000131.1 GCA_025929315.1 Frankiaceae bacterium | reverse complement strand
GTGCCGAGCGAGAGGTTCAGGACGCGAATGTTGTAGGTGCTCTGGAAGGTCGTGACCCACTGGATCGCGGCGATGATCGTGCTGACGTCGGACGAACCGTCGCGACCGGCGATCTTCAGCGAGATGATCTTTGCCCGCGGCGCCATGCCGACGTACTTGCCACCGGACGACGACCCGTTGCCGGCGATGATGCCGGCCATGAAGGTGCCGTGCCCATAGGAGTCGTCGCACGTCGGCTCGGTCGTGAAGTTGACGCACTGGCTGACGCCGGTCGGACCCACGACTGGCTTGATCGCGCCGGCGATGTCGGGCAGTGACGTGACGCCGGTGTCGATCAGGGCGACGGTGACGCCCTGGCCGCGGGCGCCGATGTTGCTGAGCTTGTCACCGTTGGTGGTCTTCTTGTAGACGCTCGGCACGTTGTTGTAGGTGCCGGGCGCCGACTGCACGTGGGTGGGCCGGTCGAGGGTGATCGACGTCGTACCCGGAATTCGGGCGATCCGCGGCACCTCCGCCGCGGGGACCCGGGCGGAGAAGCCGCCGATGAGCGGCAGGTCATGGGTGACCCTGCCGCCCATCTGGCGAACTGACGACTCGACGGAGACCGCGCCTTGAACGATCACACCGACAGTGCCATGGGCCGCCCGCAGTGCCGGGTCGACGACGGCCGAAACCGGCGACGGACCGGTGGGGGAACCGGGGGTCGGCAGCGCCACCATCCAGCTGAGGGCCGCAGCGAGAACGGCGACGACAGCTGCCAGCGGTCGACGTCGATCGGCGGTCAAGGTCATGTGGCGCACCCTCCGTGAACGAGTCATTACAGAGGGTCGGTTAACTACATCTGCCTGGTCATGACAAGACGGTGTAGTTCTCCGTAGTCACTTCTGCCTAGAAGGCGTGACGAGTACGGCCCACCTGACATGGCTAGCCGGTACATGTCCGGACATGCGGACCACCCTCGAGGAGCAGTCACAGCCTGTAATAACCAGAGTTCCGGGCACCCGCGGACTACGAGGAGACCGCCCGATCGGTGTTCGAGAACAGGTCGCGGACGAGGGTCAGCGGCAAGGCGATGTCGACCAGCAGCCGCAACGGGACACCTTCGGCCATAAGCCGCATCGCGACGTCGTCGTCGTCCCCCTGTAAGGAGTCGTCGTCCCACTGCAAGCTCATGTCAACTAGGTCGGCTGCGCAGAAGATCGACATCACGGCCAAAGGGGCGAATCCCCATTCACCCGCCCAGCAGCTCCGGATGGACACGAAACCATTCGATGGTGCGATGCAGGCCCTCCTGGAGCGGCACCGTGGGCTCCCAACCGAGCACTTCGCGCGCCAAGGTGATGTCGGGTTGACGCACGGTCGGGTCGTCCTCGGGTCGCTCGATGAACCGGATCTCGGATGACGACCCCGTGAGCTCCTTCACCAGCTCGGCGAGCTCGAGCATCGACACCTCGTGCGGGTTGCCGATGTTCATGGGTCCGGGATGCTCGGTCTGCGCGAACCGCCACACCCCTTCGACGAGGTCGTCGACGTACTGAATCGAGCGGGTCTGGGTGCCGTCACCGGCGACGGTGATCGGCTCGCCCCTCAGGGCTTGGCGGATGAACGTCGGGACCGCGCGACCGTCCTTGGGTCGCATGAACGCGCCGTGCGTGTTGAAGATCCGCAGGATGCCGGTGTTGACGTCGTGGTAGCGCCGGTAGGCCATCGTCATTGCCTCGCCGAAGCGCTTGGCCTCGTCGTAGACACCGCGCGGCCCGACAGGGTTGACGTGTCCCCAGTAGGACTCGGGCTGCGGATGCACCTGCGGGTCGCCGTAGGACTCGGATGTCGACGCAAGGATGTAGCGAGCCTGCTTCTCCTTGGCCAGGCCTAGCGTGTGCATCGTGCCGATCGATCCGACCTTGAGGGTCTCGAGGGGCAGCTGGAGATAGTCGATCGGCGACGCGGGTGAGGCGAAGTGCAGCACCATGTCCACCGGCCCGACGACGTGGACGAAGTCGGTGACGTCGGCCCGGATCATCCGGAAGCCCTCGCGGCCCAGGAGATGCTCGACGTTGGTCGGCGAGCCCGTCAGGAAGTTGTCGAGGCAGAGGACCTCGTAGCCCTCGTCGAGGAACCGCGTGCAGAGGTGGGAGCCGAGGAAGCCGGCGCCGCCCGTGATGACGACACGGCGCGCGGAGTTATTCACGCTGCGATCGTACGGGCGGCGGTTATCGTGGTTGGTACACGAGAAAGGAGGTGGTCCAGCGTTGTATAGCCATAGGACTCGTGAGGTGACTGTCCGCTAGTCGCCGTCTCTGGACTCGCGAATTCCAGACAGACACCAGGCCCCCGGGCGCCGGTCTTGTCCAGCCGGCCCTCTGCAGACGCCGACCGGCGTCGTACGAGGAAAAGCCCGGGGGCTGTCTGCTGCCCGGGTGAATCGACCGTTCGACCAGGAGGAACGCGGCTCCCTGCGTCGAAATTCGACCGAACCACGGGGCCCAGAAAGCGAGACACTCATGCGTTCAGTTCGTCGGACCGCCGCAACCGTCGTCACCGGCCTGCTCGCCGCGGGCGTGACCGCCGCGCTGCCTGTCACCGCGGCGTTTGCTGACGGTCAGGTCACTGGCGTCCAGCCTTCGACCGTTGACAGCCGCAACGCGCCGGCCATCACGTTCACCACGACCGATCAGTGGACGGCCATCCGGCCGCCGCAAGTGACCATCACGCGCACGAACGACGCGACCCACACCGACAGCATCGACGGCTCCGGCGAGAGCGTGAGCTCGACCGACAGCCACAAGGTGACGGCCAACTTCGACCTGAACACCGCCAACCCCGGTGCCTACAACGTCACGATCACCGGCATGACGACCTCGGCCCCCACGGGGACGACCGATACCTGCACCGGCTGCCTGACCATCACCCGCGGCGCGCCGACGATCACCTCGATCGTCTTCTTCAACTCGGTCATGGCGGGCAACAGCTATCCGGACTGGGGCATCAACGGCGACAACTTCACAAAGGGCCCATACGTCCAGTGCACGGCGTTGCCGTGTGATCCCACCAAGCCGACGGTCGCCATCTTCAACGGGGCCGTGCTCGATCCCAACGTCTCGCTCAGCCCGGCCGACAATCCTTCGGCCACCAAGTTCATCCCGCTGGTGCTGACGGTCGACAAGAGCGACGTGGGCGGGGCCCGCACGATCCAGGTCACGAACACCGACGGCCAGGTCGCGACGTGCACCAACTGCCTGACCATCGCGCCGCCGATGTCGGTGACCAGCATCGTTCCCGACCATCTGCCGGCCGGCTCGAGCGGGCAGACGTTGACGATCAACGGCGCCAACTTCCCCTCCGACGTCACCGCCAAGTTCGAGCGGGCCAGCGACCGGTCCAAGACCGGTGACGTCGCCTGGACATCGACCTCGGTGACCAGCACCCGGATCACGCTGTCCAACGTCTCGATCCCGTCCAACGCTCCCGACGGCAACGAGTGGTTGGAGCTGCACAGCGAAAGCATCCACGGCAGCAATGCGTGGCAAGGTTTGTTCGCGATCGGTGGCACAGCGCCGGTTGCTCAGTCGCCCGAAGGCACGCCGACCAACGTCACCGCTTCCGGTGGGGACCAGCAGGCGTTCGTCCAGTGGACACCACCGGTGTCCACCGACAGTGACCCGATCACCGGTTACGTCGTACGCACGTTGCCGACCGGTGACCCGTCCACGCCGGCCCCCGCCTCGGCAAGCTCGGCCACTGTCGGCCCGCTGACCAACGGCCAGAGCTACCAGTTCACGGTCACCGTCACCTACAAGAGCGGCACCAGCTACACGTCGGCGCCGTCCAACGCCGCGACGCCGTCAGGCCGACCGGATGCGCCGACGAACGTCCAGGCCAAAGCGGGCAACAAGAGCGCGACGGTGACGTGGACGGCACCGGCTGCACCGGACGGGGCACCGGTGGACCGCTACACGGTGACCGCATCGCCGGATGGCGTACAGACGAAGGTCTTCGCGCAGGGTTCGAGCGCACCACCCACAACCGCCGTCGTCTCCGGCTTGAAGAACGGCACGGCCTACACGTTCACCGTGGTCGCGCACAACCAGAGCGGCAACTCCAACGACAGCGACCCGTCCAACAGCGTGACGCCCAAGGGTGCCGCCTCACTGACGCTGAACGCCCCGAAGACGCTCGCCAAGGGCGACTCGGCGACCCTGCGCGGCCGACTGCTCGGGAGCGACGGCAAGCCGGTTGCGGGCGCCAAGATCAAGCTGCAGCAACGGCACTCGGGTGCACATCAGTTCGGCACCCTCAAGGTGCTGACGACCTCCAAGAAGGGCCACTGGTCCTACCAGGTCAAGCCGGTGACGACGACGCGTTACCGCGTGCGCTGGGCCGGCAACGCAAGCAGCGAGCCGCTCGCCACCGCTCGTACGGTCACGGTTCGGGAGACGGGCAAGATCACCTCTCCGAAGGACGGCGCCAAGGTCTCGGCCGGCGAGGTGAAGGTGCGGGGACGCGTCAGCTCGGCGAAGGGCTTCCCGGTGGCGTTGCAGGAGCGCCGCCACGGCAAGTGGGTCACGATCGCCAAGGGCACGGTCAGGGCGCATCACAAGGTGTCGCTGCGGGCGACGCTGTCACGCGGCACCGCCAAGCTACGTCTGAAGATCAGCGGTGAGCTCGGGACAAAGACGGGTCACTCAGCGCCGGTCACCATCACGGTCAGCTGAGCTCCTTGTAGCGGGACAGACAGGCGACGTACGACGGCAGGGCACCGGCCGCGCGCGCCTGCTCGAGGGTGGGCGCCGCGCGGTCCTTGTCGGACATGACGAGCTCGCCGATGTCCGTCGGCCACGCGATCGCGAGGTCGGTGTCGAGCGGGTTGACCGAGCGTTCGACGCTCGGGTCGTAGGTGGTGGAGACGAGATAGGCGATCTCGGCGGTTTCGCTCAATGCGCAGAATCCGTGCGCGAGACCTTCCGAGACGAACAGTCCGCGACGGCTCTGATCATCCAGCGTGACCGCGACATGCCGACCGAAGGTCGGTGAACCGTCGCGTACGTCGACCACGACGTCGAGAATCGCGCCACGCGGGCAGTAGACGTACTTCGCCTGGCCCGGCGGGACGTCGGTGAGATGCAAGCCGCGAACCGTGCCGCGACGGCTGATCGAGTGGTTTGCCTGGACGACGTCGAACCGGCGCTTGGCCTGTTCTGCCAGAAGGTCGCCACGGAACCACTCGAGGAAGACACCGCGCTCGTCCGGGAACTGTCGCGGCGTACACAGCCACACCCCGTCGATTCCCGCCGCCTCGATCTCCACCCCATGAACCCTATTCACCCAGTGCGGCGCGAATTTGCGCGACGGCCTCTCGATCATCCGTATAGATGAGGACGCTTGAGAACCGCAGGACCAGCCGACGAGCGAGCTTTGCGTAGTTGTCCTTGAGGTCGTCACGCGCCTTCACCTTGAGCTGCAGATGAATGCCGCCATCAACCTCTATGCCGAAAGTGCTGCCGTCGGATCGGCAGAAGGTTGCGTCCAGATAGCGGCGGCGTCCGCCGGCGTCGGCGCGGACTTGCAATGTCGGTCGCGGAAAGCCGTGGCGGCGACAGAAGGCGAGAAACTCGACTTCGCTCAGCGCCTGGGCGCCGCCGTCCAGGTCGTCGCAGAGAAGAAGCAGCAGCCGTCGATGCCTCGATGTCCTACGGGCGAGAAGCTCGTCCTTGAGCAACGACGGATAGATCCGCAGCTGCTGGACCCCGGCGACGAGCAAACGTGCGGCTGTCATCGGATCAGTGGTCCAACAGGCGGCATCGACTACCGCCCGCGCCGGAAGGGTCGTGCGCAAATTGTTGAGGAGCCGAATGTCATCGACCGGAAATCGGCGACATGGGTGCAAACGGATGTCTACGCCCGGCACGCCGAGGAAGCGACTGCCTTGCGGAATGAGCAGATGAACGTGTGGGGTGCTGAATCCGCGCATCGCATTGAGTTCCAGCACCGTCAACCCGCAGATCGCCGCAGCAGGCGAGCCACTGAGCAGCGCCGCCCACAGCTGCTGTCGCCGGGTGAGCGGGCCGTTGTGCAGACAGATCACACGCTCGTTCAGCCGCTGCCATCGGAGGGCGCCGATGTTCGCGGCTATACGCGCAGGAGAAAGTCCGGCGTCGACGAGCTGCCTTCGCGTGGCTATCGCGTGTTGCCGCCGCGTCAAGCGCTGAAGGTCCATCTGACCCACGGTGCTGACGACAGTGTGATGCGTACAGACGGCTATAGGGATCTGTGCGCATCACACTTCCCAGACGGCCGCTGTGGAGGGGACCGCAGTCGCGCCGCACGGGGCTAGCGGCGGGTTAGCAGTGTGCGGAGGTAGGCGCCGTAGCCGGACTTGGCGAGGTCGTCCGCGTGACGTTCGAGGGCGGCGTCGTCGATCCATCCGTTGCGCCATGCGACTTCCTCGGGGCAACCGACTTTGAGCCCCTGCCGCTCCTCGAGCACCCGGACGAACTCGGCGGCTTGAACCAGAGTGGTGAACGTCCCGGTGTCTAGCCATGCCGTGCCACGCGGCAGGAGCGTCACGTGCAACCGACCTTGTTGGAGATAGACGCGGTGCACGTCGGTGATCTCGAGCTCGCCCCGCGGGCTCGGCTTCAGCTCAGACGCGATCGTCAGGACGTCGTTGTCGTAGAAGTAGAGGCCCGGTACGGCGTAGTTGCTACGCGGCTGCGCCGGCTTCTCCTCGATCGCGGTGGCAAGTCCGTTGTCGTCCACCTCGACAACGCCGTACGCCGATGGCTCCGCGACCCGATAGCCGAAGATGTGTGCGCCCTCGACGTTGACGCAGTCCGTGAGCCGCGTCCCGAGGCCAGCACCGTGGAAGATGTTGTCGCCAAGGACCAGCGACACCTTGTCGCGCCCGATGAAGTCGGCGCCGATGGTGAACGCCTGCGCCAGCCCCCCGGGCGAGGGCTGAACGGCGTAGTCGATGTGCAAGCCCCACTGCGAGCCATCACCGAGCAGGCGAGAGAACTGCGACTCGTCGTCGGGGGTGGTGACGACGAGGACGTCGCGAATGCCCGCCATCATCAGCGTGGACAGGGGGTAATAGACCATCGGCTTGTCGTAGACCGGCATCAGCTGCTTGCTGATCGCGCGCGTGATCGGGTGCAGGCGCGTCCCCGTGCCGCCGGCCAGGATGATCCCTTTCATCGCTCGCCTCTCACAGCGACCTAGGCTAACGGCGTGCGTCTGTTGGTGACGGGAGGTGCGGGCTTCATCGGCTCGCACTATGTCCGCACGATGCTGACCGGTGGCTACTCCGGCTACGAAGATGCCTCGGTCACCGTCTACGACAAGCTCACCTACGCCGGCAACCTGGCCAACC